>NZ_CAXAUM010000011.1:0-120556 GCF_963972555.1 uncultured Roseovarius sp. | reverse complement strand
TCCACCCCGCCGCCCGCATCGGCAAGGGCATCATGATCGACCACGCCCATTCCATAGTGATCGGCGAGACGGCGGTGGTCGGCGACAATGTGTCGATGCTCCATTCCGTCACTTTGGGTGGCACCGGCAAGGAAGAAGAGGACCGCCACCCCAAGATCGGCAATGGCGTGCTGATCGGGGCCGGGGCCAAGGTGCTGGGCAATATCCGTGTCGGCAATTGCTCGCGCATCGCCGCAGGCTCTGTCGTTTTGCAAGAGGTGCCCCCGTGCAAGACCGTGGCTGGCGTGCCCGCGAGAATCGTGGGCGAGGCAGGTTGCGATCAACCTTCGGTCAAGATGGATCAGCTCCTAGGCGTGCGCGGCACTGACGACGACAGCTTGGACGACTGACCATCATGCACGGCCTCTGGCTGTGGCTCGCTCCGGTCGTGCTTCTGAGCCTGTCCAATATCTTCATGACCTTTGCGTGGTATGGGCACCTCAGGTTTCCCCATGCCGCGCTCTGGTTGGTGATTCTGGTCAGTTGGGGCATCGCGCTTATTGAATACATGCTCGCGGTGCCCGCCAACCGGCTGGGGCACCGCGTCTACTCGGCCGCCGAACTCAAAACCATGCAAGAGGCGATCACGCTGGTGGTCTTTGCCGGATTCTCGGTGCTCTATCTCAAGGAACCGCTCACCTGGAACCACGCGCTGGGCTTTTCCCTGATCGCGGCGGGCGCCTTCGTCATCTTCCGCGCTCCGCTCTGACCGGGTCACATGCGCCCATTCGCCTCTTGCCGCGCTGCGCCCGATTTGGGATAAGCAGACGACCAAGACATCACGGAGAGCCTTATGCCCGCGCGCATCTACAAACCGGCCCGCAACGCCATGCAATCCGGCACCGCCAAGACCCGGCATTGGGTTCTGGAATTCGTGTCCGAAACCGCGCGCGAAGTTGATCCGCTGATGGGCTGGACCTCCAACGCCGACACCCAGGCACAAGTGCGCCTGCGGTTCGAGACCAAGGAAGCCGCGCTGCAATATGCCAAGGACAACGGCATCGACGCCGTCGTGCAGGAAGCGCACTCTCGCAAGCCCAACATTCGCCCCGGCGGCTATGGCGACAACTTCGCCACCAATCGTCGCCAGGTCTGGACGCACTAAACACGTTTCGTCTGATCAGGTTCACACCGCCCCGGCCCCAGAGCCGGGGCCGTTACGCTGACCCGGCGAGGTCCCGGATCAAGTCCGGGACGGGTGTGGTTTCGATAGGGTGTAACGTGCTTTAAGCAACCAGCCTCGGCCAGAACGCGAAACGCCCCGGAGATCCTCCGGGGCGTTTTCGTTTCATGCAGTGATCCTGATCTCAGGCGGCGCGGAACAGGTCCGAACGCGCGGCCAGGTCAGCGACCAGCGTGTCGCGCTTCAGGCCCTTCGCCGCCAGCCGCTCATCGCTCGCCATTGACAGCGTTTCGACCTCATGGGCAAAACGGTTGGCCGCGACGACCGACTTGAAGAAACCGTCGATCAGGCGCAGCGGCGCCAGCAAAAACCGACCGAGAGTCCCGAACCCCGGTGCCGGAACATTGCTGTGGGACGAATAGGCCATGACTGTGCTCTCCTGAGAATGCCGCATCTGCAACATAAATATGTTGCGATGCAGCATTTTTCCATACCACAGTATGCAAACCCGCTCTGCGCGGGTGACATGGCTGGCGCGGCTTAGCTCTGCCCCACGCGTGCCGCCCGTCCGCCCCGGCGCTTGCGCAGCAGGGAGGCGCGGTCCGGCAGCGCCTCCATGATCGCGCGCCGCTCTTCCGGCGCCATCTTGGTCCAGCGGGTGATCTCGTCGATCGAGCGCAGGCACCCGGTGCAGATCCGCGCCTGCGGATGCACCACACAGATTTTCACACAAGGGCTCTCGACCTCGTCGCGCGCCCATGGGCTTTCATCTGTCATGCTCTGCCCTCATATGTCCCATCCGGTCCAGCACCCCTTGCAGGATATAGGCCGCGGCGATGTTGTCGATCACCTGCATGCGACGCTTTCGTGTCGCATCCGCCTCGAGCAGCGCCCTTTCTGCCGCCACCGTCGACAGCCGCTCGTCCCAATACCCAATGGGCAACTCGGTCAGCCGCGCCAGATTCCGGGCAAAGGCGCGGGTCGATTGCGCGCGCGGCCCCTCGCTCCCATCCATATTGCGCGGCAGGCCAAGGATGATCCCGCCCACCTCGCGCCCCGTTGCAATTGCCATCAGACGCGCGGCATCCTCGGTGAATTTCACCCGCTTCACGGTCTCATGCGGGCTCGCCACCGACCAGAGCCGGTCCGAGAGCGCCACACCAATCGTCTTGGTGCCCAAATCAAGACCCATCACCGCACGGCCACGGGGCAGGGCACCTGCAAACGCTGCGATGTCCTCAAAGATCATTCCGCGACGCCCGCGCTTGCCGCAGCAGCGCGCACAACAGCCAAACGCTCTGGCTCTGCGGCAAAGAGCGCCTGCGCTTCGACCCAGATCTCTTGCGCCTTGTCCCGCTCGCCCAGTACGCCATAGGCATTGATCAGCCGCGCCCAATCCTGCTCGGTGCCGCCTTGCGTGGCCAGCCGCTCGGCCAGCCCCGCCACCATGCCCCGGATCATCTCTTGCTGCGCTTCCGGGTCCATATCCTCTGCCGCCGCTATATCCGCCGCCGACGGCCCGCGCGTGCCCGCTTCGGGCGGCAGGCTATAGCGCACCCCGGCGCGCGCCGCCAACTCCTCGATCTGCGCCCGGATGGTGGGCACCCAGGGCGCCTCCGGCGTGCTCTCCTCAAGCAGCGCCTCCCATAGCCGAAATGCCGCATCGGGCCGGTCCACCTGCATCATGTAAAGCCCGAGGTAGAACCGTGACGACGGCTCGCGCGCATCGCGCTCCAGCGCTGCGCGCAACGCCGCCTCTGCCTCGGACGATACGTAACCGCCGCTCGCGTTGATCATCAGATCCGCCAACAGGGCATGATCCGCCGCCGTGGTCTCCGCACCCTTGACCGCGATCAACTGCTGTTGCGCCTTGCGCGCGGCCACCAGATTGCCAAGTGCTGCCTCGCTGCGCACCAAAAACCGCAACCCTTGCTGATCCTCGGGCCGCTCGGCCACCGTCTTGCGCAATTGGTCGATCAGCTTGAGATACTCCTCGCTCGTGCCCTCGGGCACGCCGGTCTCGCCGGGGCCGAACCGCTCTTCCGCTGCCGCCTGATCCAGCCGCGCCGCCCGGGCTGCCTCTGATGCCGCAATCCGCGCTGCCATCGGCAAATCCTGATAGCCCGGCGCGCCGACGCGGTCATAGATCACCACACCACCGCCCGCGATCACCGCGACAATCACCCCGGCCATCACCAGGCCCGCGCCGCGCGGCTGCCCGCCACTCTCGCCGCCCTGACGCAATTGCGCATCCGCCGCCAGCACCTTGCGCGAAATCTCGGCACGCAGCCGCTCGGCATCCTCGGGCGCGATGACACCGCGCGCGGTGTCGCGTTCGATTTCCTTCAACTGGTCGCTGTAGACCTGCAAGTCATAGGCGGCAGGCGGCGCGTCGCCCACCCGTCCGCGCATCAGCACAAGCGCCAGAACAGACCCCACGCCGATCGCCAATGCCGCAACGATGATCCAGAAACCCATGTCTTTTCCTTCTGTGTTGACCTCATGTAACCGCCCGCGCGCCCGGAAAAAAGGGCCAAGCGGTCACATCCCCGCGTCCCGCCCGCGCCCCGATGTCGCAATGTCGCTATTGATACCGTTTCCGCCGCCCGGAGTATCCTTTCCCCCGCGCGTCTGACGCATTACGGTCCCAGTCGCAGACCACAGCGAATCCAGCCAACTCCAGAGAGCGCGCATGAAACACTATTCCGCCTTTGCCGTCGCCCGAGAGGCGCTCCGCTACCACATGGGATGGGAGCGGGCATGGGCCTCGCCCGAGCCGAAAAAGAAATACGATGTCATCATCGTGGGCGCGGGCGGTCATGGCCTCGCCACCGCCTATTACCTTGGCAAGAACTTCGGCATCACCAATGTCGCGGTGCTGGAAAAGGGCTGGCTCGGTGGCGGCAACACGGGCCGCAACACCACCATCATCCGCTCGAACTACCTGCAAGACCCGTCCGCCGCGATCTATGAAAAATCGCGCAGCCTCTATGAGACCCTCTCGCAGGACTTCAATTACAACATCATGTTCAGCCCCCGTGGCCTGATCATGCTAGCCCAGACCGAACACGAAGTGCGCGGCTACCAGCGCACGGCGCATGCCAACGCCCTTCAGGGCGTCTCGACCGAATTCATATCGCCTGCCCGCGTCAAAGAGATTGTCCCGATCATCAATCTCGACGGCCCCCGCTATCCGGTCCTTGGCGGCCTTTATCAGGCGCGCGGCGGCACGGCGCGCCACGATGCGGTGGCATGGGGCTATGCCCGCGCCTGTTCCGCCATGGGGATGCACATCATCCAGAAATGCGAAGTCACGGGGATTTCCCGCGAAAATGGCCGCGTGACGGGCGTCACCACCAATCGCGGCGACATCGGCTGCGACAAGCTCGGCATCGTCGTTGCCGGTCACTCCGGCCACCTCGCCGACATGGCGGGCTTCCGCCTGCCCATCGAATCCGTGGCGCTTCAGGCGCTGGTGTCGGAACCGATCAAACCCTGCATGGATTGCGTCGTCATGGCCAACACCGTGCATGGCTACATGTCGCAATCCGACAAGGGCGAGATGGTCATCGGCGGCGGCACCGACGGCTATAACAACTACACGCAGCGCGGCTCGTTCCACCATATCGAGGAAACGGTCAGGGCGCTGATCGAGACCTTCCCGATGGTCGCCCGCCTCAAGATGCTGCGCCAATGGGGCGGCATCGTGGACGTGACCGGCGACCGCTCGCCGATCCTGTCGAAAACCCCCGTCGATGGCATCTTCATCAACTGCGGCTGGGGCACCGGCGGGTTCAAGGCCATTCCCGGCTCCGGCTGGGGCTTTGCCGAACTCATGGCCAAGGGGCATTCGCCGCTCTGCGACGAATTCGGCCTCGACCGCTTCTACCAGGGCCGGTTCATTGATGAATCGGTGGCTGCGGGGGTGGCGCATTGATGGATGTGAGAGAAACTGATTTCACACTTGAAGATCGCGAAGCCATCAGAAAATGGCTTAACCGGTTTCATCTGGAGGACCACTCAAAATTTTGGGTTGGTATAGCAACTTTTGCGAGCACGAACGGTTTCTTGCCGAAAGTTAATGACGTGTTGTGGGGGGTGCTGAATGAAAGCCGTATCGCTGAGTTCAAGAAAGCTAACCTTGGACTCTACAGCAATCTTACTGCGTCCATGTGCGAGTTACTTGCAACTGAGAGGCGCTGGAAAGATTGCTTTTTCCATGCGTCTTTAAAGTCCCACCTTGATCTCAATGGCCCAACGAACGCAGGGGCATGGGAATACTTTTCATGGGAGCCAGAGCTTGGGTTTCTAGGGAGTTTGGTCTGTGACCACTTGATCGCACCAGCTAACGAGCTTGGTTGGAGTGTCGAAGAAGCGCGGACACGGTTTTTTGACGCGATCTCAAGGCATGCCCCAATGTTCGCCGGAACTCCGACGCCGCTCAGTTCAGAGAATACCTGGGAGAAAGTGTTCGATGAGTATGGAGCGTTTTTTGGAAACCCGCTCTGCCAGGTCAAGACATATCGCGTTAAAGAACCAATCCTTAAGCTAGAGGTTATCAAATGCTGATCCTCACCTGCCCTTGCTGCGGCGTTACGGGCGAAGAGACCGAATTCCATCAAGGCGGCGAGGCGCATCTCAAGCGCTTCGGCCCCGGCTCGACGGATGATGATTTCCACACCTATATGTTCGCCAAGGAAAACCCCAAGGGCGCGCATTTCGAACGCTGGCGGCATAACAACGGCTGCGGCAAGTGGTTCATCATGGCCCGCGATACCGTAACGCTCGAGGTCTATGGCAGCTATCCCGCCCAGACCCATGAGCCGCCCCAGCATATCCGCGATGCGATCACGGCCAAGCGCCCCGGCTGGCGGTGGAGAGACTTCGCATGAGCCGTCACCGTTCCGAAAATACACACATCACGACGCCCGCACCGGGCACGAGGGTTTAAGACATGAGCACGCGTCTGGCCAAGGGTGGCCGCCTCCTCGACAAGGGCCGCGCCCTTCACTTCACCTTCAACGGCAAGCGCCTCAAGGGCCATGCCGGTGACACGCTCGCCTCGGCCCTTCTGGCCAATGATCAGATGCTGGTCGGGCGGTCGTTCAAATACCACCGCCCGCGCGGCATCGTGGCAAGCGGGGCCGAAGAGCCCAACGCGCTCGTCCATCTGGGCGAGGGCGCGCGCATGGAACCCAACCAGCGCGTGACCACGACCGAGCTTTTCGACGGTCTGAGCTGCACCAGCCAGAACCACTGGCCCAGCCTTGATTATGACATCGGCGCGATCAACACCCATCTCGCGCGCTTCCTGCCCGCGGGCTTCTACTACAAGATGTTCATCCACCCGCGCCCGTTCTGGAAGCATGTCTACGAACCCTTCATCCGCCAGTCGGCGGGCTTGGGCAAGGCGACCAACCCCGGCGATCCCGACCGGTACGAGCATTTCTATTTCTTCTGCGACGTGGCCGTGATCGGCGGCGGCGTGGCGGGCCTGCAATCCGCCCTCGCGGCGGCAGAGGCTGGGGCCAAGGTGCTCCTGATGGAACAAACCGCACATTGGGGCGGCCGTGCGCCGGTCGATGGCGGCGAGATTGACGGCCAACCGGCCGAGGACTGGATCACCGCCACCATCGCCAAACTGCGCGACATGCCCAATGTCACCCTGCGCCTGCGCTGCATGGGGGCAGGGGTCTATGACCACGGCTATCTCCTGGGCTACGAGCGCGTGAATGACCACGCGCCCGGCACCGACGCGCCCCGTCACCGCCTCTGGCGCATCCGCGCAGGCCAGATCATCACCGCCACCGGTGCGATCGAGCGTCCGCTCAGCTTTGCAGGCAATGACATCCCCGGCGTCATGCTGGCCTCGGCCATCCGCGACTATGCGGTCAATTACGGCGTTTCCATCGGCGACCGCACCGTGGTTGTCACCAATAACGATGACGCCTATCGCACCGCCATCACGCTCAAGAAACTGGGTCTGGAAATCCCCGCCATCCTCGACGCCCGCCAATCGGGCGGCGGCGCGCTGGCGGCAGAGGCCCGCAGCCTGGGCATCCGGATCGAAAACGGCAAGGGCATCGCCAAGGTCAAAGGCGGCAAGCGCGTGACAGGTGTCGCTATCTGCGCCCAGGCGGGCGAAGGCGCGGTGCTGGAAGAGATCAAATGCGACGCCGTTGCCATGTCCGGCGGCTGGTCGCCCGTGGTCCATCTCTGGTCCCATTGCGGCGGCAAACTCCTCTGGGATGCGGCACAGGCGCATTTCCGCCCCGACCCCGCCAATCCCCCGCGCGGTGCGAAAGGCGAGGCGTTCGTGGTCCCCGCGGGATCGGCCAACGGCTATCTCGATCTGGCCGGCACGCTTGCCGACGCCGACAGCGCCGGTAAAACCGCGGCCAAGGCCATGGGCCATGACCCCAAATCCACCAAGGCCCCCTCAGCCACTGCCACCGACGAGGCGGCGCTCGAAGCGGTCTGGCTCATGCCCCAAGGTGCCAATATCAAGCTGCGGATGAAATCCTGGCTCGATTACCAGAACGATGTGAAGGTTTCCGACGTTCAATTGGCGGCCCGCGAAGGCTATGAATCGGTCGAACACGCCAAGCGTTACACCACGCTCGGCATGGCCACCGATCAGGGCAAACTCAGCAATATCAACGGATTGGCCATCCTCTCGGACGCCCTCGGTCAGCCCATCCCGCAGACCGGCACCACCACCTTCCGCCCGCCCTATACGCCGATTTCCCTCTCGGCCATCGCGGGGGCTGCGCGCGGCCCGGTGTTCCAGCCTATCCGCAAGACCCCGATCCACGGCTGGCACGAGGCCAACAACGCCCATTTCGAACCCGTGGGCCAGTGGCGGCGCCCCTATTGCTTCCCCAAGGGCGAGGAAACCCATCGCGACGCCGTGAACCGCGAGATCAACCAGACGCGGCAGCGCCTTGGTATGCTCGACGCTTCCACCCTGGGCAAGATCATCGTCAAAGGGCCTGACGCCGGAAAATTCCTCGACATGCTCTACACCAACGTGATGAGCAATCTGAAACCCGGCAAATGCCGCTATGGCCTCATGTGCAACGAAAACGGCTTCCTGATGGATGACGGCGTCGTTGCCCGCATCGACGAGGACACCTTCCTCTGCCACACCACCACCGGCGGCGCTGAATCGATCCATGGCCACATGGAAGACTGGCTGCAATGCGAATGGTGGGACTGGAAGGTCTATACCGCCAACGTCACCGAGCAATATGCCCAAATCGCCGTCGTCGGCCCCAAGGCCCGCGAGACTCTGGCGAAACTGACCACCGATGACCTCAGCAACGAGGCACTTCCCTTCATGGGCTGGGCCGACCTCACGCTGGCAGGCATGCCGGTGCGCGCCTATCGCATCTCCTTCTCGGGGGAACTCAGCTACGAATTGGCCGTGCCCGCCAGCCTTGGCCGCGCCCTCTGGGATGCGCTTCTCGATGCGGGGGCAGAACATGGCGTCACCCCCTATGGCACCGAGGGCCTGCACGTCATGCGTGCTGAAAAGGGCTTCATCATGATCGGTGATGAAACCGACGGCACGGTGATCCCGCAGGACCTCAACATGGGCTGGGCGATTTCCAAGAAGAAAGACGACTACCTTGGCAAACGCGCGCAGGAACGCTCGCATATGGCCGATCCCAACCGCTGGAAACTGGTGGGCCTCGAAACGCTCGATGGCTCGGTCCTGCCCGATGGGGCCTATGCCACGGCCCCGGGGCACAACGCCAACGGCCAACGCATGACCCAAGGTCGCGTGACTTCGACCTATTACTCGCCCACGCTCGGGCGCGGTATTGCCATGGGGCTCGTGCATAACGGCCCCGACCGCATGGGCGATGTGCTCGATTTCCCAAAGGTCGACGGTGGCATCATCAAGGCCAAGATCGTCGATCCGGTTTTCTTCGACAAGGACGGGGAGAAACAGAATGTCTAACGCCGTGACCGCCCTCAACGGGGCCAATTATCAGGGCCTTGCCACCATCGCGGATCAGGGCCTCACGGGCATGATCACCCTGCGCGGCGATCTGGCCAGCGCCGGGATCAAGGCGGCGGTCAAATCCGCCACCGGCCTCGATGTGCCCGCCCAGCGTCAGGCGCTGATGGGGCAGGGCACCGCCGCGCTCTGGATGTCGCCCGACGAACTCCTGCTTCTGTGCCCCTACGCCGAGGTGGCCGAGCGGCTTGCCGGGATCGAGGCGGCGCTCAAGGGCCAGCATTTCCTCGCGGTCAATGTCTCGGACGCGCGCACCTTCCTGCGCATTTTCGGGTCCGGCGCGCGCGAGGTTCTGGCCAAGGTCTGCCCGGTCGATCTCTCGCCCGAGGGCTTTACCCCCGGCATGTTCCGCCGCACCCGCATGGCGCAGGTGCCCGCCGCCTTCTGGCTCGACGAGGCCGGCAATTTCCACCTCATCTGCTTCCGCTCGGTTGCGGATTACGCCTTTGAGCTTCTCAAGGTCTCTGCTCAGCCGGGCGGCGAGGTCGGGCTTTACGCCTGACCTCCGCTTCCTGACTGAAAAACTCCGACATTCGGGGTTGACCTTTGCCGGGTCGCCCCACCATGTAGAGACATCGGAACCAGAACCTCAACAAACAGGGGGCCCAAATGGCTTTTGAACTTCCCGATCTTCCTTATGCGCATGACGCGCTTGCCGCCCATGGCATGTCCGCCGAGACGCTCGAATATCACCACGACCTGCACCACAAGGCCTATGTCGACAACGGCAACAAGCTGATTGCCGGCACCGAATGGGACGGCAAGTCGCTGGAAGAGATCATCACCGGCACCTATGACAAATCCGCCGTGGCGCAATCGGGCATCTTCAACAACATCAGCCAGCTCTGGAACCACAACCAGTTCTGGGAAATGATGAGCCCGACCAAGACCGGAATGCCCGGCGAGCTGGAAAAGGCGCTGACCGAGAGCTTCGGTTCGGTCGACAAATTCAAAGAGGCGTTTTCCGCCGCCGGTGCCGGTCAGTTCGGCTCGGGCTGGTGCTGGCTCGTCAAGGATGCCGACGGCAGCCTCAAGGTGACCAAGACCGAGAACGGCGTGAACCCGCTCTGCTTCGGTCAAACCGCCTTGCTCGGGTGCGACGTGTGGGAACATTCCTACTACATCGACTTCCGCAACAAGCGTCCGGCCTACCTGACCAACTTCCTCGACAACCTGGTCAACTGGGAAAACGTCGCTTCGCGGATGTGATCGACATTCCGATTTCCGTCAAAGCCCCCCACCTCAGTCGTGGGGGGCTTTTTCGTATCCCGCCCCTCGGGAAGCGCACCGAAGATGCCGCGCGGATCGCGCCCGTGGCATTAACCGTTTCTCAACATCCCGCTGAATTTAGGGCGCGTTGCGCCCCATCGGGCACACACCCGTCCCGGGCTTGACCCGGCACCTCGCCTCGGTCGCGCAGAGGCCCCGGCTCGGGGGCCGGGGCGATGTGAACCTGATCAGACGCATCGTGCTCTAGGCCCACGCCCGTGCAAACCGACATCTGCCGCCAGACCTTACAAAATCACCTTACAAACCTTACAGACCTTGAGGTTTGCCCTTGCCCCCACCGGTCGCATGCGGCAGCACTCAACACATCGGAACTGAGGGGCAAGTCACATGCGCGAAGCGACCAAGGGTATTCTGGCGATGGTCGCTACCTGCTCGGTTTGGGGGCTGTCGGGCATCTATTACAAGCTGCTCGATCATATTCCGCCCATCGAAATCCTGGCCCACCGCACCCTCTGGTCCTTCATCTTCTTTGCGCTCGTGCTCTTGGTGCAAGGGCGAATTTCCGTTTTGCGTCAGACCCTTGGCGCAAGAAAATCGGTGCTTTTGATTGGCTTTGCCGCGCTGATGATCTCGACCAATTGGTTCGTTTTCATCACCTCGATTCAGATCGGCAAGGCGGTCGAGGCCTCTTTGGGCTATTATATCTTCCCGCTCGTCGCCGTGCTTCTGGGGGCCATTGCCTTTCGCGAACGTCTTGGAAAGGCACAGCTTTTTGCCGTGGCGCTGGCCGCGACGGCGGTCATCACCCTGACCATCGGCCTTGGCGTCCCCCCTTGGATCGCACTTATACTGGCCACCAGCTTTGGCTTCTATGGTCTTGTTAAAAAAGGGCTTTCCGTCGGTCCAGTGGTTTCCGTCACGGCCGAGGTGCTGCTTTTGTCGCCCATTGCCTTGGGGGTTTTGTGGTGGTTCCACTCCGATGGCCACGGCGCCTTTGGCAGCAACTGGCACGACAGCCTGCTTCTGGCCTTTTCCGGCATCCTCACCGCGTCCCCCCTCATCATGTTCAGCTACGCCACCAAACGCATCACGCTGGCCACGGTCGGCCTGGTTCAATACTTGAACCCCAGCCTGCAATTCCTTGTTGCGACACTCTTATTTCGCGAAGTCTTCAGTTTCTGGCACGCCATTGCCTTTGGCATGATCTGGTCCGCGTTGGCGATTTACACCACCGCCAGCCTGCGTCAGGATAGGGCGGCGCGCAGAGCGATCCTCAAATCTTGAAGAGAATCAAAGCTTTGGACAAAGGATTTCACGTTTTCTCCGGCAAAGCCCTGCGTCACCACATGATCCAGCAATTGCATCAGAGGCGTCCAATAACCATCTGTATTCAAGATGAAAATAGGCTTTTGATGCAGGCCGAGTTGCCGCCATGTGAGGACTTCGAAAAACTCATCCAGAGATCCCGCGCCACCCGGTAGAACCACGATGGCATCCGAGTTCATGAACATCACCTTCTTGCGTTCATGCATGGTCTCGACCACAATATATTGCGTGAGGTCCCGCTTGCCCACTTCCCAGGCCACGAGATGCGCCGGGATAACGCCAAAGGTCTCGCCTCCCGCGTCCTGCACCGCGCGCGCCGTGGCCCCCATCAGCCCGACATCCCCTGCGCCATAAACCAGCCGCCAGCCCTCGGTCACCAACATCTGGCCGACGGCGGTTGCCTCTTGCATATATATGGGGTCGTTGCCGGGACGTGCGCCGCAAAAGACACAGACAGAACGCGCGGCCATGAAATCACTCCGGGCACATGCAGGGTTGCTTTGACCCGTGATAGCCTTGTTGCTATTCTCGGACAACCGGCCAACGCGCCGCGAGAGGGGGATTTTTGAAAAGATGAGCAAATTCGGTGGCTTGGGCACTGGATCGGTCATGGGTCTTGGCGGACTGGCGGTGATCGGCGCAGTTTTGGCGGCGTTCTGGTTCCGCGCTCAGCCCGAACCCACCCCAGAAATTACCCCCGTGGTCGAAACCGTCGAGGCGCCAGCCCTCGCGATACCTGAACCTGCCCCGACACCGCCGATGCCCGAGGCCCCGACGATCGACACCTTCCGGCTCGAGCCCGGTGGCCAGATGATCATCGCCGGTCAGGCAGAGCCGGGATCGCAGGTGGCAATCCTGTTGGACAACATCAATGTCGGCTCGGTTCTCTCTGATAATGCAGGGAAATTCGTGCAGTTCCTTGATCTTCCTACCAGCACCGCGCCGCGCGTCCTCTCACTCAGAATGCGCTCTGAACCGTCAGGGCAAGAACTGGCGTCCCAAGACGAAATCATCATTGCGCCCACTCCCGTTGATCTTGCTGACGCACCGGCGCCCGCCGAAGTGCCGCTCGTAAGCTCCGAAGCGCAAACTATTGCAAAGGAAGGGAAATCTCCTGATCAAGCGACCGCGGCGCAAGATGTAACACAACCTAACCAAACCGTTCTCTTGACCGATGACTCTGGCGTGCGCGTCCTGCAAACCCCCTCGGTGGATCGCGCGCCGGACGTTATGTCAAATGTCGCGCTCGATGCGATCACCTATTCTCCCGACGGTGATGTCGAGCTTTCGGGCCGGGCACAAGGCACTGGATTCGTTCGCATTTATCTCGATAATGATCCGATTGTGACCTCCCCCGTTTCCCCGTCCGGGGATTGGACCACAGCTTTGCCCGAGGTGGATACCGGCGTCTACACCTTGCGCGTCGACGAGGTGGACACGGCTGGTACCGTCACCTCACGGGTGGAAACCCCCTTCAAACGCGAGGATCAGGCCGTTTTGACCGCCGCGCAAACAGCCGAGAATACCCCAATCCGCGCCATCACCGTCCAACCCGGTTCGACCCTCTGGGCAATCTCTCGTGAGGCTTATGGCGAAGGTGTGCTCTATGTCCGCGTGTTCGAGGCCAATCGCGACCGCATCCGCGATCCAGACTTGATCTATCCCGGCCAAGTCTTTGCCCTGCCACAATAATCCCTTGTGGCAATCACCCTGTCTCAGGGCTATCTCTAAGGCAAGGGATTGAAAAGGCCAGCCCATGCGCCACGCCAGAATTACCACATCCGATGCCCCCACCAAGGGCTGGCGTACCGTTCGTCGCGTGGCCCCCTATCTTTGGCCCGCCGATCAACCTTGGGTCAAACGCCGTGTGGTGTTTGCGCTGATGTCTCTGGTCGTGGCCAAGCTTATCGGCGTTGGTACTCCTTTCTTCTACAAGGCCGCAGTCGACATGCTGGCTGGAGACGGGCAATCGGCTGCCTGGATGTTGGGCGCTGGTGCGGTCGGACTGACCGTCGCCTACGGCATGGCGCGGCTGATGACCGTGGGCTTCCAACAGTTGCGCGATGTGATTTTTGCCCGCGTGGCGCAGCGCGCCCTGCGTGCCTTGGCGCTCAAGACTTTTCAACATATTCATTCAATGTCAATGCGTTACCACATAACGCGCAAGACTGGCGGTCTCAGTCGAATCATTGAGCGTGGGGTGAAAGGGGTTGAGTTTCTACTGCGGTTCCTGCTCTTTTCCATCGGCCCTTTGGTCCTGGAACTGGCGTTGATCGGCATCGTGCTCGCTGTGATATTCGACATTTGGTATCTGGTCGTGGTCGTCGCCGTGATCGGAACCTACGTGGCTTTTACCTTCAAAGTCACAGAATGGCGTGTGCGCCTGCGCAAGGAAATGAACGATCAGGACACCGACGCCAACCAAAAGGCGATCGACAGCCTGCTGAACTTTGAAACCGTCAAATACTTCGATGCGGAACGGCGTGAGGCCAGTCGCTATGACGCGGCCATGGCGGGCTATGAAAAGGCCGCGCTTCAGACCTCCTATTCGCTGGCCTTTCTGAATTTCGGCCAATCTCTGATCATCACTGGCGGCTTGGTGATCGTGATGGTGATGGCGGCAATGGGGGTGCAATCGGACAGCATGACCGTGGGCGATTTCGTCATGGTCAACGCCTATATGATCCAGATCACCATGCCGCTCAACTTTCTGGGCACAGTCTATCGTGAGATCCGCCAAGCTTTGGTCGATATGTCCGAAATGTTCGATTTATTAGAGCAAGAAGGAGATGTTGAGGATAAGCCTGACGCAGATGTTCTAAAAGTTAAAGGTGCCGCAGTTCGATTGGCGGATGTAGATTTTGGTTATGACGCCAATAGACCGATCCTAAAGGGCGTTACGCTCGATGTTCCGGCGGGGCAAACTGTTGCGGTGGTTGGCCCCTCGGGGTCAGGCAAGTCAACTATCGGGCGTCTTCTTTTCCGCTTTTACGACGTGCAGGCGGGTCGTGTTCTGATCGACGGTCAAGACGTGCGCGATGTCACCCAAGAGAGCCTGCATGCCGCCATCGGCGTGGTGCCGCAGGATACCGTCCTCTTCAACGACACTATCGGCTATAACATCGGATATGGGCGCGCCGGGGCCACACAGTCCGAGATCGAAGAGGCCGCGCGTGCGGCCCAAATTCACGATTTTATCGCAAGTTTGCCAGAGGGTTACGCGACGCAGGTGGGAGAGCGGGGGCTAAAGCTCTCGGGGGGCGAAAAGCAACGCGTGGGAATCGCACGCACTCTGCTCAAAAATCCACCAATCCTGCTGCTGGACGAGGCGACGAGTGCGCTCGACACCCAGACCGAACGGGAAATTCAAGGCGCTCTCGCGCGTGCGGCCGAAGGGCGCACCGTGATCATGATCGCGCATCGTCTGTCCACCGTCGCCAATGCAGATCGAATTGTGGTTTTGGATCAAGGTGTTGTAGTGGAGGAGGGCACCCATTCCGATCTACTTGCGCGGCAGGGGCGCTACGCCGCGCTCTGGCAGCGGCAGGCCAGCGAGGCGACAGAAGAAGCCGCCTGAACAATCTGTCATGGGACAGTTACTTTGGCCTATTAGACATCCCGTCATCGAGCGCTACATATCGCACTTGTCAGAGTACAATGACGATATATAGTGGACTCAGGACGGGGTCAGGTGCCCGCTCTGGCACCTGCGCCCCTGACGACCGGGGTGAGAGGACAGTCAGTCAGATGGACGGCGATTTCAGGACCGAATTCGTAAGAGAGCCTGCCTCTTTGAGGCATTTTCCGGCACTTGTGCTGAACGCGGATTATCGCCCGCTCTCCTATTACCCGCTGTCCCTTTGGACGTGGCAAGAGGCGGTCAAGGCGGCTTGGTCAGATCGGGTGGATATCGTCGCTGAATACGATCACTGGGTCCGAAGCCCGAGCACGGTGATCCGGATACCTTCGGTCATCGTGTTGAAAGATTACGTAAAACCCCAAAAGCGCGTGGCCTTCACGCGCTTTAATTTATTTCTGCGCGACGAATTCATGTGCCAGTATTGCGGTTCAAAGGGCGATCTGACCTTTGACCATGTGGTGCCGCGCGCGTCGGGTGGGGTCACAAGCTGGGAGAATGTTGTGGCGGCCTGTAGCCCGTGCAACCTGCGCAAGGGCTCCAAAAGCCTGCGCCAATCGGGCCTGAGCCTGCGCAAACCGCCACGTATGCCGGGCGCAGAGCAATTGCGCAATCAAGGGCGCAAATTTCCCCCGAACCATCTTCACGAAAGCTGGCTCGATTATCTCTACTGGGATGCCGAACTCGACGCTTGAGCGGGCTTCCTTGCCTGCGGGCGGACGCTTGCATCTTGCCCCGGTCCCGGCGCAAATACGCGGACATGGGCGAGAAGGGGCGCAACAGCCCCGGGGGGAGTAGAATGATTCCGGTCAGAGGATATTCGGGCGCCAAGGTTGCGGTGTTGGGGCTGGGCCGATCAGGCCTCTCGGCGGCGCGGGCCCTGCGCGCGGGCGGGGCCGAGGTGTTGGCCTGGGACGATAGCGAAACGGCGCGCGCCGCGGCCGCTACTGAGGGGTTTGCCACTGTTGATCTGGCCCGCGCAGGGGCCTTTGACGGGGTCGCCTCTCTCGTCGTGAGCCCCGGCATCCCGCATCTTTATCCCGTTCCCAACCGCATGATCGCCGCAGCGCAAGAGGTGGGTGTTCCGGTGGACAATGACATCGGGCTCTTTTTTCGCTCGCTTGCCACTGACGACTGGGATGGATTTGACGTCACCCCCAAGGTGATTGCTGTTACCGGGAGCAATGGAAAATCTACCACATCGGCACTCATTCACCACATCTTGTGCGAGGCAGGGCGCGCGGCGCAGCTTGCAGGTAATATCGGGCGCGGTGTTCTCGACATCGATCCACCCGAGGATGGCGGCGTTGTCGTTCTGGAACTGAGCAGCTATCAGACCGATCTGGCCCGAGCCCTGACGCCGGATGTGGCGGTCTTCACCAACCTGTCGCCTGACCACCTGGACCGTCACGGCGGCTTGGGGGGGTACTTTGCGGCCAAGCGCCGGCTATTCGCCGAAGGTGGGCCGGACCGGGCGGTAATCGGCGTGGACGAGGTTGAGGGGCGCTATCTGGCGGGGCAGATGGCCGAGGGGCCGAATGATGACCGGGTCATCCGCATTTCGGTAGATCGCAAGCTGAGCGGCTTTGGCTGGTCGGTCTTTGCACGCAAGGGGTTCCTCAGCGAATATCGTCATGGGCGTCAGGTGGGGTCCATCGACCTGCGTGAGGTCAAGGGCCTGCCGGGATCGCACAATCATCAGAATGCCTGCGCCGCCTATGCGGCCTGCCGGACCTTGGGTTTGGCCCCCCGCGTGATCGAGTCGGGATTCCACAGCTATGCCGGACTGCCGCATCGCAGCCAGCGGGTGGCGGAAAGAGATGGCGTCATCTTTGTGAATGACAGCAAGGCCACCAATGTAGACAGCGCGCTCAAGGCTCTCTTGGCGTTTGACAATATCCGCTGGATTTGTGGCGGGCTGGAGAAAGACGGCGGGTTGGGCGGACTGGCGCCCGGTCTTGCTCATGTGCGTCGGGCCTATGTGATTGGCCGCGAAGCGGCGCAGTTCGCCATCGGGCTGGGGGCGGTTGATACCGAGGTCTGCACCACCATGGCCGAGGCGGTGGCCCGCGCCACACGCGATGCAGAGCCGGGGGATGTGGTGCTCTTGGCCCCGGCGGCGGCAAGTTTCGATCAATACGACAATTTCGAAAAGCGTGGCGAGGATTTCATGGTGCAGGTGCGGGCGCTGCTTGGGGTAGGGATATGATGCGGCTCGACCATCTGGCGGTCGCGGCAGAGAGCCTTGAAGCTGGCCGCGCGCATGTCGAGGCGGCTCTTGGGTTGCGCTTGCAGCCCGGTGGCCGGCATGCGCATTTCGGCACGCATAACCTCCTCCTCGGACTGGAAGATGGCCTCTATCTCGAGGTGATCGCGATTGACCCGGGCGCTCCGGCGCCCGCGTATCCGCGCTGGTTCGATTTGGATCGGTTCTCTGGTGAACCTCGTCTGCGTAACTGGATTTGCGCGGTCGATGATCTGGATGCGGCCCTCTTGCGGCATCCGGGTGCGGGGCAGGCGGTGGACTTGGCACGAGGCGATTTGCGGTGGCGGATGGCGGTGCCGGGGTCCGGCGTGCTCCCGATGGACAATCTCTTTCCGGCATTGATCGAGTGGCAGGGTGCGGCGCATCCGGCGGCGCGACTTGCGCCCTCCGGCGCGCGGTTGCGACGGTTGGTGGTTTCGCATCCCGAAGTCGCGATTTTGCAGGCTGCGGTCGGGAACGAGTTGCACGATGCGCGCGTGGTCTTTGAGCCGGGCACTATGGGCCTAAGGGCCGAGATTGAAACACCTCATGGGGTGTGCGTGCTGTAATGATCATCAGACAAGCAGAGCCGCGCGACATTGCGCCCATCCTGACCTTCTGGAACCCGCTCATTCGCGACACTTCCGTCACCTTTACCACGGTGGAAAGGACGCCCGAGGCCCTGGCGGCGGACATGGCCGCGCGTGGTGCGGCGTTTCAGGTGGCAGAGAAGGCGGGCAAGGTGCTGGGATTTGCCAGCTACGGCGCGTTCCGGTCGGGGCCGGGCTATGCACACACCGCTGAGCACACGGTCATTCTGGCCTCCGAGGCGCACGGTCAAGGCATCGGGCGGGCGCTGATGACGCGACTGGAGGAGGTGGCGCGCGCGGCGGATATGCATGTGCTGGTCGCGGGCGTCAGCGGCGAAAACCTGGGTGCCCTCGCCTTTCACCGTGCCATAGGATTTGCCGAAGTGGCACGCATGCCCGAGGCAGGGCGAAAATTCGGGCGCTGGATGGATTTGGTGCTTTTGCAGAAAATCCTGTGACGGTTTGCACTGACAGGGGCCGGGAATGGGTCTAGGGTAACGCCCATGTCGATTTGGGTCCGGATCTCCGAAGCCTTGTCAGCCCTTGCCAATGGCGAAGGGCTAAGCGCTGTTTTCGACCGCCTGCGCACCCCGCCCGAACGTAGCGTGGCCTTTACGATCGCAGTGATCGCGCTCTCGGCCAAGATGGCCAAGGCCGATGGGCAGGTCACACGCGACGAGGTCACGGCCTTTCGCGAGGTTTTCCAGATTGCCGAGGCGGATGAGGGAAACGCCGCCCGGGTGTTCAACCTTGCGCGGCAGGATGTGGCCGGTTTCGAAGATTACGCCCGCCGCATCGCCCGCATGTTCGAGGGTCAGCCCGGAACGCTCTGTGACCTGATGGAGGGGCTCTTTCACATTGCCATGGCGGACGGGGTCTATCACGCGAAAGAGGATGAATTTCTCGCCCGTGTGGCCGAGATTTTTGCGCTGCCCGCGTCCACTTTTCGAACTCTGCGGACGCGGTTCGTACCGGATGCAACCCCCGATCCTTGGTCTGTTCTGGGTGTGACACCGGATATGCCGATGGACGCGGTGCGCAAGGCCTGGCGCGACCTGGTCCGCGAGAGCCATCCGGACCGTATGCAGGCCCGCGGGGTGCCGCCAGAGGCGATCCGTTTGGCAGAGCGACGGCTGGTGGACATCAACCGCGCTTGGGAAGAGATCAGCGAGGCCCGCGCCCATGCGGATCGCCACCTATAACGTCGAATGGTTCAACGCGCTCTTTGACGATCAGGGGCAACCCCATGACGACGGCGCATGGTCCGCGCGCTACAACGTGACTCGCGCAGACCAGCTGGCAGCGCTCGGGATCGTGTTCACGGCACTGGATGCAGATGCGGTGCTGGTGGTCGAGGCTCCCGATGACAATGGCCGCCGCAGTACGGTCAAGGCATTGGAAAATTTTGCAAAACTCATGCAGCTTCGGGCGCGACGGGCGCTGATCGGCTTTGCCAATGAGACGCAACAGGAACTCGCGCTGCTCTATGATCCGGATGTTCTGAGCGGGCGGCATGATCCGCAAGGGGCGACAACCGGGAGCGGGGACACGCCGCCGCGCTTTGATGGGGTCTTTCGGATCGACCTTGACATTGATGACCGCGCGGATCGTGTCACGTTTTCCAAACCACCTCTTGAGGTGGAATTGACCACGACCGCCGGCCAAAGGCTGCGCTTGATCGGGGCGCATCTGAAATCCAAGGCCCCCCATGGCGCTGTAGGGCGCGACGAGGCGATCCGTATCGGTATCACCAATCGACGCAAGCAATTGGCGCAGGCGGTCTGGCTGCGTCAAAGGATCGAAGCACATCTTGCAGCTGATGACTCGCTGATTGTGCTGGGGGACCTTAACGATGGTCCGGGGCTTGATGAATATGAGCATCTTTTCGGGCGCTCCTCGGTCGAAATTATCATGGGTGAAGGGCAGGACACCGCCGCGGCCCTGTATGATCCGCATGCGCGCGGGGCGCTGTTACGGCGGTTTGGGGCGGTTCATACTTCGGCGCGGTTCTATCTACGGGACCAGCGGCGATATATGCAGGCACTGCTCGATTATATCCTGATCTCGCCGGACCTCATGGCGCGCCGTCCAGCCTGGCGCATCTGGCATCCGTTCGACGATCCGGTCTGCTGGGACAACAAGGAGTTGCGTGAGGCGCTGCTCGTTGCTTCAGACCATTTCCCGGTCAGTCTCGATATTGAATTGTGATCTTAAAATCGTACCTCGGAGCGATTATATGACACTCATGACACCAATACACCTGATCCGAACCGTTTGTCTGATGTCCGTGCTTGCCGCGGCCCCCCTTGCCGCGCAGGACGTGACGGAAGAGGAGCAGGGCCGATCTCTCATGGAAGAGGGCGCGCGCCTCTTTTTTGAGGGGATACAGCGCGAGATGGGGCCGGCGCTTGAAGGGCTTCGCGATCGCGCCCAAGAGATGGAGCCCGCGCTGCGCCAGTTCGTCGAGGAAATGGGCCCGGCGCTGCGCGACCTGATGGGCGAAATCGGCGATCTCAGTGCCTTTCACGCGCCAGAGGTTTTGCCGAATGGTGATATCCTATTGCGTCGCAAGACCCCACAAGAAGTGCAGGAAAGCCCTGCGCCAGACGGCGAAATCGAGCTTTGAGCGTCAAGGCGTCGCTAACTTGGTGTCTTGATCACGATCCGCGCCGAGAGTGTTGTGGCGAGCGAGGCAAAACGCGCCTGCGCCACTTCGCCAAAAAGCGGTGCCGCTTCTGACGATAGGCGTAATTCCAGCACCTTCTTTTGCGGGAACCATCGCAATTCCCCTAAATGCGCATTTCGTTTGAGCCAAAGCATCGCGGCAAAGCGCATGGCCTTGCCCAGAACTTCGGCCTCATGACGGTCCTTTTCGCTCAGCAACCCGTCCAGATCGGCAAAGCGGCTGCCGTCACGCTTGTTCGAGTATCGGTGCAACAGGGCAAGACCCAAATAAACCCGCTCTGAATGTTTGAGCCCGCCCAGATTGGCGCGGGTGGCGTTATCAAAACAGACCTCCGCCCGGTAATCAGGGTGGGCGCGCCAGCTTACATCATGCAAAAGACAGGCCGCACGGATCAGGCGGCGTCGCTCTGGCTTGGCGGATTTGAACAGTGGCAGGATGAAATGATAGATCACCTTGCCAAAACCGGGTAGGCGTGCATCCTTTTGTTCGGCAAAGCGGCAGGCCTCGATCAGGGGATCACGGTCACGCAGCATCTGGGGCATCTGCTCATAGAGCAAGCCCTCGCGAATGCCATAGCTCGATACGGCGATGTCGCGCGGCTTGAAGGTCTTGATCAGCTCGCCCAGGACCTCGATCGCCTGTGGCACAAGCTCGATCCGTGCCATAGAGACGCCAGATTGCGCGCGCAGCGTTTCGACGTCTAGCTTCTCGATATACTTGATGGTCGCGCGCACATCAGCAGGGGTCATACGATATTCGTGCAGCACATGCAGCGGGTATTTGCGCCGCACCATGTCAATCCGGGCAATCGCCCGCCACGAGCCACCCACCAGAAAGAGGCGGTTGTTCTGCTCGCCCAGTTCGGAACGCATCTCGTTCAGGACCTGGCGGATATAGGCGCGCCGCTCTTTCTTGTCGCCTTTGAAGTCGCGCAGTTTGAGCGGGCCAAGCTGGGATGAAACCCTTGCTCCCACCGTGCCGCCATTGATTTCAGCAAGTTCCATGGATGAACCGCCGATGTCGCAGACAAGGCCGTAAGAACCGGGCCACCCCAAGAGCACGCCTTGTGCCGACAGCCGCGCCTCTTCGCGCCCGTCGATCACCCAGAGCTTCAGACCGGTTTCCCGCTCTACATCGGCACAAAAGTCCGCGCCATCGCTGGCCTCGCGCACGGCGGCGGTGGCGACAATGACCAATGGGCCTGTGTCCATCCCCTCGGCTAGCATCTTGAACCGCTTGAGCGCCTCCAGAGCGCGTTTGCGCCCCGCAGGATTGAGACGTCCACTTTCAGACATGCCGGCACCAAGGCCGCACATGATCTTTTCGTTGTAAAAATAGGCCGGGCTGCGGGCTGCTCCGTCGAACACTACAAGGCGCACAGAGTTTGAGCCCACATCAACCACGCCCACGCGACTCAGCGCTCGCGCGGAGGGGCTATCGAACAGGGGGCGGCCAAATGGGCCGCCGTCGGGTTCTCTTGGATCGTTGGTGCCGTCCATGTCCGTCCCAGTCTTTCGCGCCTCCTCTATGCGACAGAGGCGCGCGTGGGTCAATCGTCCGTGTGCGTAAGCTTGGGCACATCCGACGCCCCAGCTGAGCCACGACCCGAAAGCGAGGGGTTTTCCATGAAGAAGCGATGGCAGTTAAAAGCGAACATGCCTTCGATCGCAGGCGGGCGGCTAAAACTGCCATCGGGGGCCATCACCCAGCTTTGGGCAACGTCCGCCATATTGGCGGCCATGACCTGACTGACGATCTGCGCCTTGACGGTCGGGTTCTCGATCTCGATCAGAGTTTCGACCCGGCGGTTAAGGTTACGTCCCATCCAGTCGGCGGACGAGATGAACACGCGCGCCTTTTTCGAGGGCAGCCCCGCGCCATTGCCGAAACACACGATGCGAGAATGTTCCAAGAACCGGCCAATGATGGATTTCACGCGGATATTGCTCGACAATCCCTTGATGCCAGGCCTCAATCCACAAATGCCGCGCACGACGAGGTCGATCTTGACCCCTGCTTCGGACGCTGCATAAAGCGCGTCGATGATGTTGGGCTCGATCAGCGAATTCATCTTGGCCCAGATTGCCGCCGGCTTGCCGGCGCGCGCATGCTCGGCCTCACGCTCGATCAGTTCGAGCAGGCGGGGTTTGAGCGACTTGGGCGAAATGGCAAGATTCTCCAGACCTTCGGGCTCGGCATAGCCGGAGAGGTAATTGAACACCTTGGTCGCGTCTCGTCCGAGCTTGGTATCGCAGGTGAAAAAGCTGAGATCCGTATAGATGCGTGCAGTGATCGGGTGATAATTGCCGGTGCCATAATGGGTATAAGTCACCAGGTTATCGCCTTCACGGCGCACCACGGTGGAAATCTTGGCATGGGTCTTGAGGTCGATGAATCCATAGACCACATGTGCCCCGGCCCGTTCCAGCCGCCGAGATTGTCGGATATTGGCCGCCTCGTCGAACCGCGCCTTAAGTTCCACGAGCGCGGTGACAGATTTGCCATCCTCCGCTGCCTCGCAGAGGGCCTCTACGATGGGCGAGTTGCGTGAAGTGCGGTAGAGAGTCTGCTTGATCGCCACCACATCGGGATCATGCGCGGCCTGTGTCAGAAAGCGCACCACCATGTCGAAGGTCTCGTAGGGGTGGTGCAGCAGCATATCTTTTTGCCTGATCGCCGCAAACATATCTCCGCCATGGTCCTGTACCCGCTCCGGCACACGCGGAGTAAAGGGAGGCCATAGAAGATCTGGGCGCGATTCGAGCACCAATTCCTTGAGGTCGGCCAGACCGATCATGCCTTCGACCTCGACGACCTCTTCGGGGATGACGTGCAATTCCTGCATGATGACACGGCGCAGATCCTCGGGCGCGTTGGCCGAAATCTTCATGCGGACCACTTCGCCACGGCGGCGGCGCTTCAACGCCACCTCGAATTCGCGCACGAGGTCTTCGGCCTCTTCCTCGACCTCTAGATCACTGTCGCGCAGCACGCGAAAGGCGCAATGGCTCTTATACCTGTAGCCTGGAAAGAGACTGTGCAAATGTAGCAAGAGCAACTCTTCCAGAGGCAGGAACCGATAAGTGCCCTCGGATGCAGGCAGCGGGATGAACCGCGCGATTTGTTGCGGGATCGGTAAAAGCGCCTGAAGCGGTCTCTTGTCGGCCTTTCGCTCCAGTTGAAGCGCAAGACTGTAACCGAGGTTGGGGATGAACGGGAATGGATGCGCAGGGTCAATCGCCAAAGGCGAGAGCACCGGAAAGGTCTTGTTTAGAAAGACATCCGCCAGATAATCCCGGTCTCCCTCCTCTATAGAGCCGTGATCAAGGATCGAAATCCTCTCGGCCTCTAGCTCGCGGCGAAGTGTGTCGTAGGTCTCTTGCTGAGAGGCCAAAAGCTTGCGGGCATTCTCGTTGATCAGCACAAGCTGCTCTGCCGGGGACAGGCCATCCGCCGCAGGGGTCGTATTGCCCGCTTGCGCCAATTCCCGCAGACCTGCCACGCGGACGTTGTAAAATTCATCAAGATTGGTGGCTGAAATCGACAAAAATCTCAGCCGCTCCAACAGTGGAACGCGGCTGTTCTGTGCTTCCTCCAGCACCCGCCAGTTGAACCCCAGCCAGCTGAGTTCACGATTAAAGAAACGCCCCGGACCGGTCAGATCCAGATCAGTCATTTCGACGGCTTCGGGCGCGGGGTGTTTAAGAAAATCTGCTTGGGTCATGAGAAGCTTATGGCTTTGAGATGTAACGGAACGGTGACGCAGCGTGGCGCTAATGCGCCAATTTGTCCAGCACTTGCGCGGCGAGTGCTCGGGTGACTGCACGGCCTTCCTCAAGCGCTGTGGCATCAAGCATCGCGACCACCTCTCGTGCCGTATCAAAAGAACGATCCATCCGTCGCGCGAGATAGGGAATCGTATCCGGGTTGGGGGCAATCTGGCGATCGGCGAAGAGCTTGGTCAGCACGGCGGCCAAGAGGGCATCATCCGGTGCGCGCAGTTGGGCCAGCATCGTGCCCTGCATGCGGCTTTGCAGATCGGGTAGGCCGAGTGGCCAGAGGTTCGGTGGGCGCTCAGCCGTCAGCAAGAGTGTGTGGCCTTCGGCCAATACGAGATTGTGCAGGTGAAAGAGCGCTTCTTCCGCAGGGCGATCCCCTGCCAACTGATCGGCATCCTCAACTGCAATCGCGCCTGTCGCAAGCGTGGGAATATCGACATGGGACAGGTCCTTGGCTGAGATTATCCGGGCGCCCGAGAGGGCGCCCCAGACATGCGCCAGATGGGTCTTGCCCGCCCCAGGAGGACCCGCAAGTATCAGCTTGCGGCCGGGCCAGCCTTGCCAGCCCTCGATCATTGCCACAGCTTCGGCATTTGAGGGCGAGACAAAGAAATCCTCGCGCCCCAGTGCCGTGAGCACCGGCAGATCAAAGCTGAGCTGGCGCGGCGTCATTCGCGGTCAATGCTTTCCAGTCCGCGGTAGAGGCGGCTGTCGCGGTACTGCTCCAACGCAAAGCGGGCGATCACTCCGAGCGACGCGGCCACTGGTACGGCTACAAGCATCCCGACAAAGCCAAAGAGTGCGCCAAAGGCCGAGAGCGCGAAGATCAGCCAGACCGGATGCAGTCCCACAGAGGAACCCACAAGCTTGGGTGTCAGAAAATTGCCTTCGATCACCTGACCCGAGACGAAGACGGCGGCCACCATACCGACGCTGACCCAATCCCCCCAGAACTGGAACAGCGCTAGGCCCACCGCCAGCACGCCGCCGACGATGGACCCGACATAGGGGATGAAAGTGATCAGGCCCGCAATCGCGCCCACCACGAGGCCGAATTGCAACCCCACAAGCATGAGCGCGACCGCGTAATAGGTGCCCAGTATCAGACAGACGGTGCCCATGCCTCGGATGAAACTGGCCAGCGTATTGTCGATCTGGCCTGCAAGGCTGCGGATCACAGGCGCATGGTCGCGCGGCAAAAGGTTGTCGATCTCGGCTACCATATGATCCCAGTCATATAGCAGATAGACAGCCACAACAGGCACAATTACAATCAAAATCAATATGTTGACCATGGAAGCGGCAGAGCTGAGGATCGTTTCGAGCAATTGGCCGCCACGTTCACGAATGGTTTCGCCCAAGGACAGCAGCGTCTTGTTCAGCGCCGAGTCAGGATCGAAGAGTGTCGGGAAATGAGTGCTGAGAAATCCGTGTAGATCGCGCGCCAGCTCAGGCGCCACGTTGAAGAGCGCCACGGTCTGACTGACGAGCGTTGGCACGATCAACAGGACAATCACGACAAAGGCCAGAATGGCAATCAGTGTGATAACCACGACCGAGGCGGCGCGACTTAGGCCTAACCGTTCTAACCGATCTGCCACCGGATCAAGAAAATAGGCAATGGCTCCGCCCAGAACAAACGGCAGGATCACGTCCCCGAGGAACCATAACACCACAAAAAACACGGCCGTGGCCGCGCCCCAATATTTCATCTGTTCCCGGACGGGGAGCGCCATGGTTCGCCTCCTGATGCACGCTCTATGTCATGGTTTGGGTATGTGGTTTCAAGGGGAAACACGAGGGGGGCGCAAAACCCATACACATGAATATCGCGCCCTGCGCGGGCGCGATGAGGATGTGCAGGGGGATTTTTACCCCCTGTCGGCCTCAGGCGGTGCTCAGGCGAGAACTATATTGGACGCAGACTCGCGCCCGTCGCGGCCCGCCTCAATGTCGAACTTGACCTTTTGATTGTCGGCAAGGCCGGTCAGGCCTGCGCGCTCAACCGCGCTGATGTGTACGAATACATCCTTTCCGCCGCCATCGGGCGCGATGAAGCCATAGCCTTTGGTGGCATTGAACCATTTTACGGTGCCAGTCGCCATCTTACTGATTCCTTCTGTATTTGTTGCCCGCGGAAGTGCGGCAACCCGGCAAAGTCATACAAGATCGAGTGACTGAGCCGAAAAGGACAGATGGTCGATAGTGGTAACGTCGCACGATAAAATATGCCGATTCACCGTGCGAAAATCAAGATTACAGAACTGTGACAACCGTTCCGATGGGGACCCGATCATATAGGTCCTGCACATGCTCGTTGATCATCCTGATACAGCCGTTCGAGACAGACCGCCCGATGGACGAAGGCTGTGTCGTGCCGTGAATCCGGTAGTAGGTGTCGCGCCCATTCTGGAAAAGGTAAAGCGCGCGCGACCCAAGCGGATTGTCCACTCCGCCGGGCTGCACATAGTCATTGCCCTTGAACCGCCCGTAGGAGGCGGGATCGCGTTCGATCATTTCGTTCGTCGGGCGCCATGTCGGCCATTTCTTCTTGACGTCGATGGTGGCGGTGCCGGTGAACTCTAGCCCGGCCTTGCCCACGCCTACGCCGTAACGGCGGGCGCGACCGGGTTCTGTTACGAAGTAGAGAAAATGCGCGCGCGGCAGCACGATCAACTGGCCGGGTTGATAAACGGGATCGAAAGAGACCTCCTGCGGCATGAAGCGCGGATCAACCTCAAAGGCATTGGCAACGGATGCAGTGCCCAAGGCAGCGAGACCAGTGGCCATGAAAGTGCGGCGATGGATCATTGGGAACCTCCTGAGAATACCACTCCAGTTATAGGAGGGGTCTTGGTGGGGTGAAAAATCAAAACGCGCTTGTTCCCCGCATTATGGCCGAACTGTTGCGCTCGGGTCGCGTGCGCCTGTCAAATCGCCGCCCAATTGTTGAACCGGTAGGGCATGAATTCGCGATTTCTGCGGGCAGGCGCGGGGCGATAGAGGGATTTGCGGCGAGTCATCTTGGTCTCCTCTCATGTCGGTCCCATAGACTTGGGGGCAGGGTCGGGATCAGGCCAGAGGGGATAAAGAACTCGTGATCTGCAGTGACCGGCTATGTCGACAGCCCCAGTCTGCGTTCCCGGCGGATTACCGCGAGGATCGTCGCGATCGCGGCAAGTGCCGTCGAGAGCATCAGCCCAAGCAGGGCATAGGTCCCACTGCCGGGGGTCAGCAGCGTGCCTGCGAGCGCCGAGAGAGCCGCGCCGATGCCGATCATCAGCGCCCCCGACAGCCCGCTTGCCGTGCCTGCGAGGTCTGGGCGGATCGAGAGGGCCCCGGCAGTGGCGTTGGGGATCACCATGCCGTTGCCCAGGCCCATGAATGTCATCAGCCCAAAGAACGTCAACGGCGTACCCAAGCCCACAAGAAACAGCATGAGATTGAGCGCGATACCGCCTGCGTTGAACAGCGTGCCCCACAGCACCATGCGGTTGACGCCAATCCTCATGGAAAACCGCCCCGAGGCAAAATTGCCCAGAAAATACCCGATCGCCGGGGCACCGAACAACAGCCCCAGAGTGGACGGAGGCAGGCCGAACACGCGATCCCCAACAAAGGGCGCGCCGCCCAGATAGGCAAAGAACGCCCCCGAGCTCAGCCCCGCCGCCAGTGCATAGCCCCAGAAGCGGCGCGACGTCAGAAGGGCAGGATAATCCCGGAACTGTTGCATCAGGGTTCGCCCCGAGAGCGGCGCGGTCTCGCCCAGGTCTCGCCAGCAGACCACAAAGAGCGCGGCCCCAAGCACGAAGAGCGCCCAGAAATTTGCCTGCCAGCCAAAGGCCTCATCCAACTGCCCGCCAAAGGCCGGGCCGATCATTGGCACAACGGCCATACCCATGGTTACATAGCCGATCATCGAGGCCGCGCGGTCTTGGGGCACCATATCCCGCACGATGGCGCGCGACAGGACCATGGCGACCACCACGCTTGCCTGAACCATGCGAAAGGTCAGAAAAACCGTAACATTGGGGGCAAAGATGCAGCCCAAGGTCGCCACAAGAAAGAGGCCGAGCCCCCAGAGAATGACCGGCCGGCGCCCCCACCGATCCGAGATTGGCCCCATCAGCAGTTGCAGCGCGGCATTGACCCCAAGATAGAGGGCAACCGACAATTGGATCAGCCGGTATTCGGTGTTGAAATGCGCGGTCATCCCCGGCAGGCTGGGGAGAAAGATGTTCATGGCAAGGGCCGACAGCCCCGCCAGAAGGATCAGCGTCGAAAGATGCGGCGGGGTGGTGCGGTCGAGATACTTGGGTGTCTGAGCGCGGGTCATGGCGCATGGCTAGGAGCGGCCCGCGGGGAAGTCCACCAGGCAACTCGTGAATTCGCAATTTTACAGATATTCAGAATATTATTTGCGATGATTTGCAAATTTGCCCAATTCTGCTTTGAGCCAATGCTCACAAACTCTATGCTGCGCGCAACATCGCAAGGGGAGTGCTATGAAAGACATCCTTCAGGAATTGGAGAACCGCCGCGCCGAAGCCCGCCTGGGCGGGGGGCAACGCCGTATCGATGCGCAGCATGCCAAAGGTAAACTGACGGCGCGCGAGCGGGTCGAATTGCTGCTCGACGAGGGCAGCTTTGAAGAGTTCGACATGTTCAAGGCGCACCGCTGCACCGATTTCGGGATGGAGAAAGAGCGCCCCTACGGCGATGGCGTGATCACCGGCTGGGGCACGATCAATGGTCGTATGGTCTATGTCTTCTCCCAGGATTTCACCGTTTTCGGTGGGTCCCTGTCGGAAACCCATGCCGAGAAAATCTGCAAGATCATGGATATGGCGATGCAGAACGGCGCGCCAGTCATCGGCATCAATGATTCGGGTGGAGCGCGGATTCAGGAGGGGGTCGCCAGCCTTGCAGGTTATGCTGAGGTTTTTCAACGCAACATCATGGCCAGCGGCGTGGTTCCCCAAATCAGCCTGATCATGGGTCCCTGCGCAGGCGGCGCTGTGTATAGCCCGGCCATGACCGATTTCATTTTCATGGTGCGTGACAGTTCCTACATGTTCGTGACCGGTCCCGATGTGGTCAAGACCGTGACCAACGAGGTGGTTACCGCAGAGGAATTGGGCGGGGCAAGCACCCATACCCGCAAGTCGAGCGTGGCTGACGGGGCGTTCGAAAATGATGTCGAGGCCCTGGCCGAAGTGCGGCGTCTGGTGGATTTCCTGCCGCTCAACAACCGCGAGAAGCCTCCCGTGCGTCCCTTCTTTGACGAGCCGGGACGTGTGGAGCAGAGCCTCGATACGCTGATACCCGACAATGCCAATACCCCTTATGATATGAAGGAACTAATCCTCAAGGTCGCGGATGAGGCAGATTTCTACGAAATTCAGGCGGAATTTGCCAAGAACATCATCACCGGCTTCATTCGTCTTGAAGGGCAGACTGTGGGGGTGGTGGCCAATCAACCGATGGTATTGGCGGGGTGCCTCGACATTGACAGCAGCCGCAAGGCGGCGCGGTTCGTACGGTTCTGCGATGCCTTCGAGATTCCGATCCTGACCTTTGTCGATGTTCCGGGCTTCCTCCCGGGCACGGGTCAGGAGTATGGCGGCGTGATCAAGCATGGCGCGAAACTTCTCTTTGCCTATGGCGAAGCCACGGTGCCGAAGGTGACGGTCATCACCCGCAAAGCCTATGGCGGGGCCTATGATGTGATGGCCTCCAAACATCTGCGGGGCGATTTCAACTATGCCTGGCCCACGGCAGAAATTGCGGTGATGGGGGCAAAGGGTGCCACCGAAATCATCCACCGCGCCGACTTGGGATCACCCGAAAAGATCGCGGCGCATACCAAGGATTACGAGGGACGCTTTGCCAATCCTTTCGTGGCCGCCGAGCGTGGATTTATCGACGAGGTGATTCAGCCGCGCAGCACGCGGATGCGCGTCAGCCGGGCGTTTGCGTCTTTGCGCAACAAGAAGCTCAGCAACCCATGGAAAAAGCACGATAACATTCCGCTCTGAGGGCGACGGACCGGGGGCTCTGCCCCCAGACCCCCGAGGTATTTGTGGCCAGATGAAGCACGGAGGAGCAACATGGGTCGCCGCCACTGGCATGTGATCGAAGAAGAGGATGGCGCGCTCACGATGACGCGCAACATGCCTGTGCGTTTCGATCTGGCGGTGGAAACGATTCTGTCGGGTGTCACGGGGCGGCGGCGATTGGCGCATCTGGTGCGCCAAGACATGTGGCGCGCGCTGCAATCGCTGCGCGGTTTTGCCCCGGCGGTGCGGGTGCGTCGAGATGCGCGGTCGATGCATGTTCGGGCCGGGGGGGCGGTGCTGGGCCGGTTCGATCGGACCGGGTATGAGGCACTCATTGCTCAGGTGCTGGAGGACGAGGCGAATCGCGCGCGCTGGATGGGCGGCGTGCGATGAGACGGGTGGGGCGGGCTGTGGCGCTGAGCGTCGCGCTGGCTTTCGCCCAAGGGGCGGCAGCGCAGGAGGAGGCGCTGCCGCTGCCCTCGGGCCTGACCGCGCGGGTGCAGGAGGTGCTGACAGACCGGCCGGGTCTGGGGCTTACCTATCGCTTTCGGTTCGTGGCCGAGGGATTCGCCGGAGTCGGTGATACGGATGCGCAGCTCGAGACGGTGCTGGCCGATCTGGTCTGGCTATGCGAGAGCTACGCCCTGCCACGATTGGCGAACACCGGTCCGATACCCGCTCGGGTTGTTATTTCGCTGGCGGATCGGCCGTCAGAGTTCGGGGTTTTCGACCCCGATGTCATTCAGGTCTTTGAGGCCTACAGGCCGCAGGAAGGCGCCTGCATCTGGGAGATGTTTTAATGAGAACACAAAATCTTGCGCCACGAAATCAACGCCTTGGAGGCACTGAGGCTTTGGGGACACAGGCGCACGGGATTGGTGATGACCGATGTTCAAATCCTGAAAATTCCGATAAGCTGCGTCAAGGTTGCACCCAAGCGACCTTTACCTCGCCCTTGAGACGGGCAGGGACATGGTGTCCTTGCGCGTCTCTTCATGAAGTTACGAGAGACAGGAGATATACATGTCGAAAAGCGTCAAGAGCATTCTCGCAATCGGTTTCATCGCCGTCGTCGCAGCATGCGCACAGCCTGCAGAAGAAGAGTTCGTTGTGGTCGAGCCGATCACGACCGAGCCCGTTCAGACCGGCAAGTACAAGTAAGCCCATTGGGCTAGGCGCGGGACGGACCCTCGGGGCCGTCCCGTCCACAAAACCGATCACCGCGCAGCGCCCCTGTATCCTGGGGGGCTCAACATGTTGAAACATCGCGGTTTTCCCGGCCGTTTGCCGGGTACGGATTTCCAATTCACAATCAGACGCGCGAACCCGAAGGGGGCCACCCCCTTGATTGCGCGCGAACGCTACCGAGATCGTAAACCCGCCGACAAGCGGGCAGACGCCGCCTTTGTGCGTGCGATCTGGGAGTGTTTCGGCGAAGAGCCGTTCGAGCGCGGCAATCTCGATGCCGGTCGTCTCAGCTGGCTTTTGGGCCGCGAAGTCAAGGCTGTCGACACGCCTTTTGATGCCACAAGTTACGAGGCGCTTTTGGTGCTGGACCTTGAGGTCGCGCGCGAGTCATTTCCCGAGGTGTTTTCGTGAGCCCTGCGCGTCCGCACCATCTCGGATTTCGCTTGCCTCACCGCAAGATGCGCGGCGTTCTGCCTATGGGAAACGAAAATAGGCAAGGCTCTGCTCATGCGGGTATTTGGCCGAAACTGCGCTTGGTTCGCCGCGCGGTTGCAGGCACAGTGGGGCAAGTGGCGGGAGTCCTTTCCCCAGAGGTTTTGACATTGCGTCGATCCCGCCGCCCTTCCCCCTGGGGGCGATCCTGTGCGGGCGTGCATGGATCGCCCTCTTTTTTTGTTGAGAATTCGATGTTTGCGCGTCTGGGTGCGCATGCGCGGGGGTTCGCCGATGATGTGAGGAGGCGATGCAATCGCTTTGACGCGGACCGCCAAGTGACGTTCTATGGCATGGATTTCTCATGCGATCTGACAAGAGGACGTTCCACATGCAAAGACTTCGAACACTTCAGCTACCGCGTGGCCTTGCTCCGGCCCTTGGTGTTTTGGCGCTTGGCGCTCTGGTCGCCTGCGGTGACACCGTTCCGGAGCAGGCGCTCATCGGTGGCGGTGCCGGTGCGCTTACGACAGCAGTGGTTGGCGGTAGCGTCGTCACCGGCGCAGCAGTCGGGGCTGCGGGAAACGTGGTATATTGCCAAGCCTATCCGAGCCGCTGCTGACAACCTGAGTCAAGGTCGGTCATTCGACCCTCTGCCTGTCGGCCAAGACCCTATCATTCAAGCCACCGGTGCACTTCGCGCCGGTGGCTTTCTTGTTGTGCCAGAAGAAAACCGGCGCGCCGCCTGAGGGCCGCGCCGATAAGAGAGGAAGGGACGGAAGATGTTCAAGAAGATATTGATTGCCAATCGCGGTGAAATTGCCTGTCGCGTGATCAAGACTGCGCGCAAGATGGGGATTGCAACAGTGGCGATCTATTCCGATGCGGATCGCAACGCGCTGCATGTGCGCATGGCGGACGAGGCGGTGCATATCGGACCAGCCGCCGCGTCCGAGAGCTATATCGTCATCGACAAGGTGATGGCCGCAATCAAGGCAACCGGTGCCGAGGCTGTGCATCCGGGCTACGGGTTCCTGAGCGAGAATCCCAAGTTCGCTCAGGCACTTGAGGCCGCAGGCGTGGCCTTTGTTGGCCCACCGGTAGGTGCCATCGAGGCGATGGGAGACAAGATCACCTCGAAGAAGATCGCGCAAGAGGCCGGCGTCAGCACCGTTCCCGGCTATATGGGCCTGATTGCCGATGCCGAAGAGGCGGTGACGATTTCGAACCAGATCGGCTATCCGGTGATGATCAAGGCTTCTGCGGGCGGTGGCGGCAAGGGAATGAGGATCGCGTGGAATGACGAGGAGGCGCGCGAGGGCTTTCAATCCTCCAAGAACGAGGCCGCAAGCAGTTTCGGAGACGACCGGATTTTCATCGAGAAATTCGTCACGCAACCACGCCATATCGAAATTCAGGTGCTCTGTGATACCCATGGCAACGGCATCTATCTGGGCGAGCGGGAATGCAGCATTCAGCGCCGCAATCAAAAGGTGATCGAGGAGGCCCCAAGCCCGTTTTTGGACGAGGCGACGCGCAAGGCGATGGGCGAGCAGGCCGTGGCGCTTGCTCAGGCGGTAGGCTATGCCAGTGCAGGCACCGTGGAATTCATCGTCGATGGAGAGCGGAATTTCTATTTTCTGGAAATGAACACGCGCCTGCAGGTTGAGCATCCGGTGACGGAATTGATCACCGGCGTGGACCTTGTGGAGCAGATGATCCGTGTGGCGAATGGCGAGGCGCTGAGCCTCTCCCAGGCGGATGTGAAGCTGACTGGTTGGGCGATGGAGAGCCGCCTTTATGCCGAGGATCCCTATCGCGGGTTCCTGCCGTCGATTGGCCGTCTGACCCGTTATCGCCCGCCAGAGGAATTGGCCATCGAAGGGGCTGTGGTGCGCAATGATACCGGCGTCTTTGAGGGCGGCGAGATCAGCATGTATTACGATCCGATGATCGCCAAGCTCTGCACCTGGGGGCATACCCGCGCCGAGGCGATCGAAGGTATGCGGGTGGCGCTCGACAGTTTCGAGGTCGAGGGTATCGGGCACAATCTGCCTTTTCTGAGTGCTGTGATGGATCATCCCCGTTTCGTCAGCGGCAATATCACCACCGCCTTCATCGCCGAGGAGTATCCCGAAGGGTTTACGGGCGTCACCCTGCCCGAAGAGGCGCTGCGCGCGATTGCGGCAAGCACGGCGGCGATGCACCGGGTGGCGGAAATCCGGCGCACGCGGGTGTCGGGGCGGATGGACAATCACGAGCGCCACGTCGGTGAGGACTGGATCGTGTCGGTGCAGGGCAAGAGCTTTGCCGTGGTGGTGGCTGCCGACCGTGAAGGCGCTACTGTGCGCTTCGAGGATGGGGACACGCTGCGCGTTGCAAGCGATTGGACACCTGGCGATCAACTAGCACGGCTTGACGTTAATGGTGAGCCTCTGGTGCTCAAGGTAGGCAAGATCAGCGGTGGGTTCCGCATTCGCACACGCGGGGCCGACCTCAAGGTGCATGTGCGCACGCCCCGTCAGGCGGAACTGGCCGCGTTAATGCCCGAGAAACTCCCACCTGATACATCCAAGCTGCTGCTCTGCCCGATGCCGGGCTTGATCGTGAAGGTCAATGTCGCGCCGGGCGACGAGGTGCAGGAGGGCCAGGCGCTCTGCACGGTGGAGGCAATGAAGATGGAAAACATCCTGCGTGCCGAGCGCAAGGGCGTGGTGGCCAAGGTCAATGCCGGGCCGGGCGACAGCCTTGCAGTGGACGATGTGATCATGGAGTTCGAGTGACCGGATGATACCTGATTATCAATCCTTGATGAAGCCGGTGCTTGAGTTGGCGGCGTCCGGAGAGATGAAAATCTCGGACGCGGTCACTCAATTGGAGCGAGCATTCCGTCTCACTGAGGATGAGAGATCAGAGTTGTTGCCAAGCGGTAAGCAGACGAAGTTTGCCAACCGAGTACATTGGGCACGCAGTTATCTAAAGCAAGCCGGTCTTCTTCGAAATACGCGACGTGGACATTTCGAAATTACTGAAGAAGGACGCCGAGTACTGAACGCGAAGCCCGAGCGGATCGATGCAAAGTTTCTCTCACGTTACGATGCATTCTTGGAGTTTAAGGCGCGATCAGGCTCTACAGGTGATGAACCACTAGAAATAGTGCCTTCAAGTGCGACAACGCCGGACGAAGCGATGCGCGTGTCTTATGAGCAAATCGCAAATGCGTTGGCGGCGGATATCCTGTCGCGCCTGCGCGAGGCTGAACCCGCATTCTTCGAGGGGGTGATTGTCGATCTGCTCTTGAAAATGGGCTATGGCTACGGAACGGCAGCGGGTAACGTCCTCGGCCAATCTGGTGATGATGGGGTGGATGGAGTGATCAACCTCGATCCCTTGGGCGTTGATCAGGTCTATGTGCAAGCCAAGCGCTATCAGGCTGGGAGTCCTATCGGATCAGCGGCGATCCGGGATTTTTACGGGGCGCTGGGCCTGAAGGACGTAACTAAGGGTATATTCGTCACTACCTCGTCTTTCAGTCCGAATGCCCGAGCGACAGCGGAGAAGTTAGGCGCGCGGATCGTGCTCATTGATGGGCCTCAACTTGCGCGCCTGATGGTGGCACATGAAGTCGGTTGTCGTGTGACAGAGATCTTCAAAGTTTCAGTGGTTGAGGAGAGCTATTTCGAATGAGCCATATTGGCCCTCATGTGCGCGCGTGCGGACTGTTCCTCGCGGTGATCGCTCTCGTGTCCGCCTGCGCGCGCGATGCGGAGGCGGCACAGCGGGCGCGGCTAGGGGCTTGGTTCGCACTCGGCGAAACGGTAGAGTTTGCGGCGACGATGCAATGTGCCGTGGGCCTCTATCGTGTAACGGATGGGCGGATCAAGGCGGCGATGCCCGTGGTCGGGTCAGCGTCAGAGATGGCGCGCACCCTCGCCGCGCGTGGTCAGGCGGCTTGGATCGCTCAGGGGCTGGCCCCTGATGGGGCCATGGTGGCAATGGCCAACTTCGACCGGCCTATCGGGATGGCTATGCGACGCGCAGGCCTTGAGGCGCGCGCCTGCATGGGCCCTTTGAGCGAGAGTGCGTTTCATCACATGCTGGGACAGCCGGGCGCAGTGCTGGCATGGGAGGCGGAGACAGGCGCGCTTGTGCTGATGGACCCCGCCGCCGGGCTTTTGATCGTGGCGATGGGGGCCGGGTGATGGCGCGCGAGGATCAGCTATCGCCGGGGCGCTCGCGCAATTCCTGTTGGCGCATCGGCAGCTTGTCGATGGTGCGGATGATCTCGCGCACATGCCAAGGCGCGGGCTTGCGCAGGTATATCACCCCGTCCTTGCCGATCAGCACAAGGCCAAATCCGCGGGGGCGCAGCGTCTTGCGCAGATCAGAGCGGGCGTCAGGATCAGTATCGGTGATCACCACCACATCGAGCGCGGTCAGCACATCGAGGCGCTCGGTGATATACCCCATCTGTTCAATGTATCGCGGATCGGCAGGCGTATCGGCAAAGATCACCAGAGGGCGTTTGAGCCAGAGAAAATCTTTCAAATTGGCTGTATCGGCCGTGAGGATCGAGGCGGATGCCGGTACCGTATCGCTGTCCTGTGCGGTCACGGGCATCGCGATAAATACAGCCAGAACAAGGGATAAGATCGTTTTCATTGGGTCTCCTGCTGGCCCAGATATAGGCCGGATGAAGACGATTGCGAAGGGTGAATGGCACGCGCACGGAAATTTTCCTGAGTTAAGCGCATGGTCAGGAATGGCAGGCAGGATCGGGGCCAAGCGTTTGTGGCCGCAAGGGGCGGCCAGTCGAAAGGTCAGACCTCACATGGACATCACTCTGCATCTGGGGGCACATCGCACCGCCTCAACTTCGTTTCAGCACTATTTGCGCGCCAATGCGGGCGCTTTGGCGGCGCAGGGCCTGCGTTATTGGGGGCCGGAGGTGACGCGCAACGGGGTGTTGAGCGGGGTCATTCCGGCATCGGGCATCGCCACCTCTGCGCAACAGTTGGACCGCGCGCGTGGACGTATCAGCCTCCGGCTTGAAGAGGCGCGGACGCAGGGCATGACGCAGGTGCTGATCAGTGATGAGAACATGATTGGCGCAACCCGACGCAATCTGCGACGTGCGCGGCTCTATCCCGGCGTCGGCGAGCGGTTGGCGCGGTTTGCGTATGCCTTCGACGGGCGGATCACCCGGGTGGTTCTGTCGATCCGAGGGCAAGATAGCTGGTGGGCATCGTCGCTGGCTTATGGCGTGGCTCGGGGTCACGGCGTGCCGGGGGTTGATGACCTCGATCGGCTGGTGACGGTCAACCGGCATTGGCGCGAGGTGATCGGTGATCTGGCCTGTGCGCTGCCCGGTGTCGATCTTGTGGTCCTGCCGCATGAGGTGCATGCCGGACGTCCCGAGGCGCGGCTGCGCGCGATGACGGGGCTGACCGAGGTGCCGCGCAAGGCTGCGCGCCTCTGGCTGAACCGATGCCCCGATCTGGCGGCCTTGCGCCGTGCCGTGACGGCGCGCGGGGGCGACACGACGGAATTGCCCGAAGGCGAAGGGCGGTGGCAACCCTTTGACTGGGCGCAGCGATTGGCCCTGCAAGAGGCCTATGCCGACGATCTGTTCTGGCTCTCTGCCGGGGCAGATGGGTTGGCGAGACTATCAGAGGAAACCGGACCGGATGAGGCAGGGAGACATCTGCCCGCTGGTCAGACTGAAAGAGGACATCGGAATGGCGACCAAGAAAGACGATTGGCGTAAGCTCGCGGCCAAGGAATTGCGGGGGCGTGCCCCCGAGGATCTGACGTGGAACACGCTCGAGGGGATCGCGGTGCAACCGCTCTATACCCAAGAGGATGTGGCCGATCTTCCGCATCTGGAGAGCATCCCTGGACAGGCGCCCTTTACTCGTGGCGTCAAGGCCACGATGTATGCGGGCCGCCCTTGGACCATCCGGCAATATGCCGGTTTTTCCACGGCGGAGGAATCGAACGCCTTTTACCGTCGCAATCTCGCGGCCGGACAGCAGGGGGTCTCGGTGGCCTTCGACCTGGCCACGCACCGCGGCTATGACAGCGATCACCCGCGCGTCGAGGGCGATGTGGGCAAGGCGGGGGTGGCCATCGACAGCGTCGAGGATATGAAAATCCTCTTCGATGGTATCCCGCTCGACAAGGTTTCGGTCAGCATGACGATGAACGGCGCGGTCATTCCTGTGCTGGCCTCCTTCATCGTCGCGGGCGAGGAGCAGGGCCACGACAAGGCGTTGCTGTCCGGCACCATCCAGAACGACATTCTCAAGGAGTTCATGGTCCGCAACACCTATATCTATCCGCCCGCGCCCTCGATGCGGATCGTGTCGGACATCATCGGCTATACCGCCCAGCATATGCCCAAATTCAACTCGATCTCGATCTCGGGCTATCACATGCAGGAGGCGGGTGCGAACCTTGTGCAGGAGTTGGCCTATACGCTGGCTGACGGACGCGAGTATGTGCGCGCGGCGATTGCGGCGGGAATGGATGTGGACAGTTTCGCACCGCGCCTCTCGTTCTTCTTCGCCATCGGCATGAACTTCTTCATGGAGGCCGCCAAGCTGCGCGCTGCACGCCTGCTCTGGCATCGGATCATGACGGAATTCGGTGCGAAGGACGAGAAATCCAAGATGCTGCGCACCCATTGCCAGACATCCGGCGTGAGCCTCCAGGAACAAGATCCCTACAACAACGTCGTGCGCACCGCCTACGAGGCGATGAGTGCGGTTCTGGGCGGCACGCAATCGCTGCACACGAACGCGCTCGATGAGGCGATTGCCCTGCCCACGGATTTCAGCGCCCGCATCGCCAGGAACACGCAGCTTATCCTGCAAGAGGAAACGGGCGTGACCAAGGTGGTCGATCCGCTGGCGGGGTCTTATTATGTCGAGAGCCTGACACATGATTTGGCTGAGAAAGCCTGGGCGCTGATCGAAGAGGTCGAGGCCATGGGTGGCATGACCAAGGCTGTTGAGTCGGGCATGCCCAAGCTGCGGATCGAAGAGACGGCGGCGACCCGACAGGCGATGATCGACCGGGGGGACGAGGTGATCGTCGGGGTCAACAAGTATCGCAAGGACAAGGAAGACCCGATCGACATTCTCGATATCGACAATGACAAGGTGCGCGAGGCGCAAATTGCGCGTCTGGAGCGCATCCGCGCGCAGCGCGACGAGACGGCCTGCCAGGCCGCACTGAACGAGATGACGCGCCGCGCGCGCGAGGGGGGCAATCTGCTCGACGCGGCGGTCGAGGCCGCGCGTGCGCGCGCCACGGTGGGAGAAATCAGCATGGCACTGGAAAAAGAGTTCGGGCGCCACCGCGCCGAGGTCAAGACTTTGGCCGGGGTCTATGGGGCCGCCTATGAGGGGGATGCCGGTTTTGCCGCCATCCAGAAATCGGTCGAGGAGTTCGCCGGGGCCGAGGGGCGGCGGCCGCGCATGCTCGTCGTCAAGATGGGGCAGGACGGGCATGACCGGGGTGCGAAGGTCATCGCAACCGCCTTTGCCGATATCGGGTTCGATGTGGATGTGGGCCCACTCTTTCAAACGCCGGAAGAGGCGGCACAGGATGCCATCGACAATGACGTGCATGTGGTGGGCATCAGCTCTCAGGCGGCGGGGCACAAGACGTTGGCCCCGAAACTGATCGCGGCGCTCAGGGCGCGGGATGCGGGCGATATCATCGTGATCTGCGGCGGGGTAATTCCGCAACAGGATTACGATTTCCTCAGAAAGGCGGGGGTCAAGGCGATTTTCGGCCCGGGCACCAACATTCCAGAAGCAGCCAAGGATATTCTGCGGCTGATCCGCGAGGCGCGCGGCTAACAGTCCGACGCAGCGACAGACAATCATTGGATCGACGTCCCCGTGCAGATGTGCGCGGGGATAATCCTTGAAATAGGCCCCATGAAAAAGGTTACGCCCGGACGCGAGAGCGACCGGGCGACAAACCTTTGCAAGCTCTGGAGGGAAGCTTAGCCCAAAACCGAGAGAAGTGCGGAAACGATCCAGTACCACATCGCGACACCGAGACCAAGCATGGGGACAATCCACCATCCACTGGGGAGATGGAGGGGGGTATTGGTGTCTTGTCCAAACTGATGCGTATGGTTCACGGTCATATGCGGTGCCAACTGTTTCATTTCCGTATCTCCTGGCAGCCTTGGAAGTACAATCACAATCCCATGATCTGACTGTAATGGAAAGCGCGCGAAGGTATCTGTCATAGGGCGAAAGAGAAGGGCGCTATCCAAAGATAAAGGCGCTTGTCGCATTCAGTCATCGCCAAAGAAGTCATCCTCTGCGTCTTCGCCGCTGCCCAACTCGTTCATCATCATAGAAAGCGCACCGCCCGCCAGATCGAGGCTGACGAGCTTGGGGGCCTTGGCCGGTTTGGGGGGCGGGGCGGGTTCAGGCTCCGGTTCCGGCGCAGGGGGCGGCAGAACCTCGGGTTCGGCCTTGACCGGTGGAGCGGGTTTGCGCGGGGCGTCGAGCGCTTCTTGCAAGAGGCGCAGTCGCAGGCGCAATGCAAGCGCGCGCTGCACCGGATCCTGGGTTTGAGTATAAACACTGTTGGCCAGCGGCAGGCTCTCGGTTGCAGGCAGCGTCAGCAGGCGCCCCAGCACACGGCTAAAGCTGCGGGGCAGGGTGAGCGGCTTGCGTAGCGGGGGGCGGGGGGGGGTCTCTGACATCGGCGTTCCTTGGTCTCGGGCCGGTTGGCACCGGAATTGCAGGGATGCGGGCAGGGCCGGGGCATCCACGATGTCATTCGCCCTGCAAGGACCGGACCAACTGCGCTGAAGCCCCCCGAAAGGACCCCGCGCCATGACAGATGCGTTTCGCGATCACCTGAGCCTCTTTGCCTCGGCGCTTACCTTGCGCGAGCAGCGTGGCGCGATGCTGGCGTCGAACATCGCGAATGCGGCGACACCGGGGTTCAAGGCGCGCGACATGGATTTCGAAACGGTCCTGAATGCTGAAACTGGTGGCGGTGCCCTCGCCACCAGCAACGGCCGCCATTTCGCGACCGGCGGTCCAAACGGCGGGCACGCGGGATACCGCGTGCCGGTCAATCCTTCGCTCGATGGCAATACGGTCGAACTGGCCGTGGAGCAGATGGAATTCGCGGAAAACAGCCTGCGTTACCAAACCAGTCTCACGCTGCTCAACCGGCGGATTTCTGGATTGAGCACGGCGATCAAGGGAGAATAAGCCATGATGATCAAGAATATCTTTGATGTCGCCAGCTCCGCCATGTCGGCGCAGATGGTGCGCTTGAATACGGTAGCTTCCAATATGGCCAATGCGCAGGCGGTGAGCACCACCAAGGAAGAGGCCTATCGCCCGCTGCGTCCGGTGTTCGAGACGATCTATGCTGATCAGACTGGCCAGTCGGGCTTGTCGACCGCGCATGTCACAGATGTGGTGCAGCTCGATCGCGAGCCCGTGCGCGCCTACCGCCCCGACCATCCGATGGCCGATGAAGAGGGCTTCGTCTACGAGGCGGTCGTCAATACCGACGAAGAAATGGTCGAGATGGTCGAGGCCAGCCGGCAATATCAGAATGTTTTGGAAACCGTCTCGACCCTGCGCACGCTGATGGCGCGCACGGTCATGATGGGCCAGGGTTAAGGAGCGCCATAATGCCCGACGTCAATACAGCAACCGGTGCAAGCGCCACGTTCACTGCCGCCGCCGCTGCCAATTCTGCGCCTACACGGACAGGCAACGGCGATCTTGGACAGCAGGACTTTTTGGCGCTGATGACCGCGCAGTTACAGAACCAAGACCCGTTCGCACCAATGGAAAATGGTGAGTTCCTCGCACAGATGGCGCAGTTTTCGACCGTTGCGGGCCTGGACCGGGTAAACACCACCCTAAGCGATATCGGCAGTCAGATCGGGGGAAATCGGATCGCAACCGCCTCATCGCTCTTGGGGCAGCAGGTGCTGGTGCCGGGTTCGCTGGCGCGGCCCGATGCCTCTGGTGGGGTGCATGGCGTCGCTGACCTGCCAGAGGCGGCCAGTGCCGTCACAGTGACTTATTCCGATGCCGAAACGGGCGCGGAACTCCATCGGCAAGACATGGGTGCACAGCCTGCCGGGCTGATGGGCTTTGACTGGGACGGCCTGCCGCCCCAAATCGTATCGTCACGCGGTGCGGTGCGGGTGGCGATCGAAGTGGACGGTGACACCACTGCCGAGCCTTTTGTCTATGCGCGAGTGGTCGGGGTCCAGATGCCCGAGAGCGGGCAGGACATGACCCTCAGGGTCGAAGATTACGGGCTGCGCAGCAGTCTTGAGATCACCGATATTCGCTGAACCCAACATCGCAACACCCCCTTCAACGATCAAACAGGACCAAATCCATGAGCTTTCACACTGCACTTTCCGGGCTGAATGCCGCGCAGACCGACATTTCCGTTACCTCGAACAACATCGCCAACGTGGGCACCCTCGGATTTCATGGCAGCCGCGCGGAGTTCGCGGACATTTACACCACCAGTCCCTATAGCCGCCCCGCATCGCAAATCGGGTCGGGTACCGAGGTCAGCCGCATAGGTGTGGATTTCAAACAAGGGTCCCTGACGGCGACTGGCAATGTGCTGGATCTGTCCTTGCAGGGGCCGGGTTTTTTTCAAGTGCGCACCGGGCCTGACGCGGGGGCCGATGCCGGCTACACTCGCGCCGGGGCCTTTGGCATGAACCGCGAGGGATTTGTGACCAATGCCGCCGGGCATTTCCTGACGGTTTTTCCAACCTCTGAGAATGGCGACACGCTGTCCACGACACAGACCCAACGCCTGCAAATCCCGCAACAATTCGGCACGCCGCAGCCGACGTCATCGGTCGATCTATCGTTCAACCTGTCGCTGTCGGATAACGGCGGGCTGGGGTCGCAAGCGGCCATTCCCGCCGCGGCTTTTGATCCGGCCGATCCCACGACCTATGCTGCGACAACGCAAATTCCTGTGCTGGATGGTGCGGGGCGTGCGGTGCCCGCACAAGCCTATTTCGTCATGTCGGATGCGCCTGATGCGTTGGACGGTGGGCTTGTCTACTCGGTTCAACTGGTCGTGGACGGCGTGACCGCTGCCGCCGATCCGTCGGCCACATTGTCCTTTGATGCGGGAGGGGCGCAGACCGGAGGCCTTGAAGCCATGAGCTTTGCCCTCGGGGATCAGTCTCTTTCGCTGTCTCTTGCCGGGTCGCGTGTCTCGGACGGTCCCTTTGGCGCGATTGCCTTGTCCCAGAATGGCACCCGGCAGCTTGATCTGTCGTCTGTCGATGTGCGCCAGGACGGGACCGTCTGGGCGAACTATGGGGCTGAAACCTCGATTGCCGTGGGGCAGGTTGCGGTTGCAAACTTCTCCGACATCCAGGGCTTGGGCAGTATCGGAAGCGCGACCTACCGCGCCTCGCGCGAATCTGGCGAGGCCCGTTTGGGTGTGCCGGGCTCGAGCGGTTTCGGGGCTGTGCGATCCGGTTCGGTCGAGCGCTCGAATGTCGATCTGACGGAACAACTGGTCAATCTGATCATGGCGCAGCGGAACTATCAGGCCTCCGCCAAGGCGCTCGAGACCAACGGAACCTTGGCCGACACGGTCATGAACATCCGTAGCTAAGGCAGGGCGCCACCATGGACCGCATGATCTATACCGCGCTCAATGCCTTGGGCGTCAATCGCGACAGCCAGGTGGCGCAGGCGCAAAACCTCGCCAACCAGACCGTGCCGGGCTATCGCCGCGACCTTCCCAACGAAGGCGGGGTACGGTTTCTGGAAATGATGGAGGGCCTGACCACGCGTGCTTTTCAGGTCGAGACAGGTCCCGCCGGGTTTTCACAGGAAACAGGCAGGCTCACACGCACGGACGAGGAACTCGATGTCGCGATCGCCGATCAGGGGTTTTTCTATGTAAAGCCTGACTCCGGCGATCCGGCCCTCAGTCGCCGTGGCGACCTGCGGCGCGATATTGACGGCACGCTGCGTAACGGCGCTGGCGATGCCATGCTGGGGCCAAGCATGGCCCCAATTCAGGTGCCCGCCTATCGCAATATCCGGATTACCGACATCGGTGAAATCTATATCCAGCCGCTTGATGATCCCGAGGGCGAGCCGGTTCTGGCGGGCGTCTTGGCCACTGTGGTGCCACCTGCGGAGATGGCGCTGACCAAGGGCGAGGACGGCCAGATCAGGACCGTCGAGGGCCCCCTGCCGCCACCCGATCAGCGCGCGGAGGTGTTGCAGGGCACATTGGAGAGCAGCAACGTCAACCCGGTCGAGGAACTGCTGTCCACCATGCAGATGCAGCGCAATTTCGAACTTGGCATGCGCATGGTCCTGACCGCGCGCGAACTGGATGAAGGTGGCGCGCGCATGATGCAGGCACCAGAGGGGTAAGGCTGGCACTTGTCCGGTGACGGCAGTTCAGCCTTTCGCAGTTCCTGCAATCGCCGTGCCTGCGGCCCATCCCGACGACCAGGCCCATTGGAAATTGTAGCCGCCAAGCCACCCGGTCACATCCACCGCCTCGCCAATCGCGTAGAGGCCGGTCAGGTGGGTTGATTGCATGGTTTTGGACGAAAGCCCTTCGGTGTCGATCCCGCCCAAGGTGACTTCGGCGGTGCGATAGCCTTCGGTGCCAGTTGGTTTCATCTGCCAGCCCCTCAGGGCGCTGATGATTTCGGCCAAACGTGCGTCGGAATGATCGGCAAGATTGCCGGCAAGGCCCAGGCCGTGGGCCAGATACGCCACGAGTTTGGCGGGCAGGTGGTGCCCGAGCTCGGTCGTCACATTGCGGCGGCCGGCAGTTTGACGCTGCTGGCGGAGCGCGTCGAACAGAACGGCGGTGGGGTCCAAGTCAAGGGTGATGGCCCGACCCTCGCGCCAATAGGAAGAGATTTGCAGGATCGCAGGGCCTGACAGGCCGCGATGCGTGAAAAGCGCTGCTTCATCAAAGCTGACTCCATCGCAACTGGCACGTACTGGCAGGGCAGTGCCTGAGAGCGCGGCAAATGTTCCGTCAGAAAAGGTGAGCGGGACGAGCGCGGGCCGCGTCTCGGTGATTTGATGGCCGAATTGCCGTGCGATGTCATAGGCAATGCCGGTGGCACCCATCTTGGGGATGGATTTGCCGCCCGTGGCCAGCACAAGGTTGCGGGCTGTGACGGTCACGCGGCGCCCGTCGCGGTCGAGCGTGGCGCGAAAATGGTTTCCGTCATGCGAGATGTCTGTGACCTGTGTCGACAGCCAGAGATCAGCCCCGGCTTGGCGCAGTTCCTTGACCAGAAGGGTCACGATCTGGGTGGCCTTGTCGTCACAAAACAGCTGTCCGAGGGTTTTCTCGTGCCACGCCACGCCGTGACCTGCGATGAGATCGAGAAAATCCCATTGGGTATAGCGCGAGAGCGCCGATTTGCAGAAATGCGGGTTGGCCGAGATGAAATTTGCCGGTGTCGTGCCAAGATTGGTAAAGTTGCACCGCCCACCGCCTGAGATGCGGATTTTTTCGCCCGGTGCGCGCGCGTGGTCAATGACCAGTGTGCCCGGCCCGGCATGGGCCGCGCACATCATGCCGGCGGCCCCGGCCCCAAGGATGAGCGTGTTGCAGTCGTGGCGCATGAGCTTGGCTCTGACGCGAAAAGCCGCCGATTGGCAAGGGGATAGTGCTGGTATTAAGGTCAAAACAACGCTAGAATATGTGTCAGACCCCGAAAAGGGGCGCAAGATGCATGAGGCGGCAGGCAGATGACAGAAATGGTCTATGGGGCACTGCCCCTGCGGGACGCAGAGCCCGTCCTTCCCAAATGGTGGCGCACAATCGACAAATGGACGCTGACTTGCGTTCTGATCCTGTTCAGCATCGGCATGTTGCTGGGGCTTGCGGCCTCGCCGCCGCTTGCCGAAAAGAACGGGCTGGGCGCGTTTCATTACGTGCAACGGCAGGCACTATTCGGGGGCATGGCCCTGGCTGTGATGGTGCTGGTGTCGATGATGCGCCCAGAGATGGTACGACGCATGGCGGTTCTGGGATTTCTCGCCGCCTTTGCCGCGCTGATTGCCCTGCCGTTTCTGGGGACAGACTTTGGCAAGGGGGCGGTGCGGTGGTACAGTCTCGGATTTGCATCGGTTCAGCCGTCAGAGTTTCTCAAGCCCGTGTTCGTGGTTGTGGCCGCTTGGATGATGGCTGCGAGCCAGCAGGTGAACGGACCGCCGGGGCTGAGCTGGTCGTTTCTTTTGACGATCGTCATCCTAGCCTTTCTGGCGATGCAGCCCGATTTCGGACAGGCGGCGCTCGTGCTGTTCGGTTGGGGTGTGATGTACTTTGTCGCTGGCGCGCCGGTGACGCTTCTCTTGGGGATGGCGGGGGGAGTGGTGCTTGTGGGCAGTTTCGCCTATGCCAATTCCGAGCATTTCGCGCGTCGGATCGACGGTTTCCTTAGTCCCGAGGTGGACCCGACCACGCAGCTTGGTTTTGCCACCAATGCGATCCGAGAAGGTGGGTTCTTTGGTGTGGGTGTGGGCGAAGGGCAGGTCAAATGGAGCCTGCCGGACGCGCATACGGATTTCATCATCGCAGTCGCCGCTGAGGAATATGGGCTAGTGCTGGTGCTTTGCATCATCGCTCTCTACGGCAGTATCGTGGTGCGTTCTCTCCTGCGCTTGATGCGTGAGCGGGACCCTTTCATTCGTCTCGCGGGCACGGGCCTTGTGGTCATGTTCGGGGCGCAGGCAATGATCAACATGGGCGTCGCTGTGCGCCTTTTGCCCGCCAAGGGAATGACCCTGCCGTTTGTCAGCTATGGCGGTTCGTCGGTGGTGGCAGGCGGGATTGCTTTGGGCATGCTCTTGGCCTTTACCCGAACGCGACCGCAGGGGCAGATCGGGGATATCCTGCGGGGGCGTTCATGACCGCGCAACAGCCATTGTTGATCATCGCGGCGGGCGGAACCGGCGGGCATATGTTTCCCGCGCAGGCCTTGGCCGAGGTGATGCTGCGGCGTGGCTGGCGAGTGCGGCTGAGCACGGATGCGCGTGGCGCGCGTTACGTAGGGGGCTTTCCCCATTCGGTTGAAATCGAGCAAGTGGCAAGCGCCACTTTCGCGCGCGGCGGATTGCTCAACAAGTTGCTGGCCCCGTTCCACATTGCAGGCGGCATTCTGGGCGCAAGCTTGCGGATGATGCGGGACAAGCCGGATGTGGTGGTGGGCTTTGGCGGCTATCCGAGCATTCCGGCGCTGACAGCGGCCTGGCTTCTCCGGCGTCCGCGTATGGTGCATGAGCAAAATGGCGTGCTGGGGCGGGTCAACAAGGTTTTTGCACGTCGTGTCGATGTGGTTGCCTGCGGCACCTGGCCGACAACCCTGCCCGAAGGGGCAAAGGCTGAGCATGTGGGCAATCCAGTGCGCGCAGCGGTGCTGGAGCGGGCAGGTGCGGGTTATATCGCGCCGGGCGATTATCCGATGTCGGTGCTGGTGATTGGCGGCTCTCAGGGGGCGCGTATCCTCAGCGATGTAGTGCCTGCTGCCATTGCCGCGCTGCCTGCGGCAATCCTGCGCAATGTCCGGGTCAGCCATCAGGCCCGCGAGGAGGATATCAATCGCGTGGCGCGGTTCTATGCCGAAGCGGGGATTGACGCCGATGTGCAGCCCTTCTTTCGCGATGTCCCGCGCCGTATGACCGAGGCGCAGCTTGTCATAAGCCGCGCGGGTGCGTCGAGCATCGCCGATGTCTCTATCATCGGGCGGCCTGCGATCCTCATTCCGTATGCTGCTGCTGCGGGCGACCATCAGGCCGCCAATGCCCGTGGGCTGGCCGCCGCGGGCGGGGCGATCGTGATCCCCGAGAGCAGATTGACCGAGACCGTGCTGACCGAACAGATTGGTGCGGTGTTGGCCGATCCGACTGGCGCGTTGATGATGGCGCAGGCCGCGCTGAGCTGTGGCATGCCTGACGCCCCCCAAAATCTGGCCGATATGGTCGAAGACCTTGCGCAAAAAGGGCAAAAGCAATGAACGCAGCCACCAAGCTTCCGACGGATATCGGTCCCATCCACTTTGTCGGGATCGGGGGCATCGGGATGTCGGGGATTGCCGAGGTCTTGATCAACCATGGCTACCGGGTGCAGGGTTCTGATCTCAAATCCACGCCTATTACCGAGCGTTTGGCGGGCATCGGGGCGACAGTTTTCGAGGGGCAGCGCGCCGAGAACCTCGCTGGTGCGGAGGTGATCGTGATCTCGTCTGCGATCAAGCCCGGTAATCCGGAATTGGACGAGGCGCGCAAGCGCGGTCTGCCCGTCGTGCGCCGGGCCGAGATGTTGGCCGAGTTGATGCGCCTCAAGTCCAACATCGCAGTGGCGGGCACCCATGGCAAGACCACGACCACGACGCTTGTGGCCGAGCTTTTGGTCAAGGGGGGGATTGATCCGACGGTCGTCAACGGCGGCATCATTCACGCCTATGGCAGCAATGCGCGGATGGGGCAAGGCGAGTGGATGGTGGTCGAGGCCGACGAGAGCGATGGCACATTCAACCGTCTGCCCGCGACCATCGCCATCGTCACCAATATCGACCCCGAGCATATGGAGCATTGGGGAAATATCGAGCGGCTGCGGCAGGGGTTTTACGACTTCGTAAGCAATATTCCCTTTTACGGGCTGGCGGTCTGTTGCACCGACCACCCCGAGGTTCAGGCGCTTGTGGGCCGCATCACCGACCGCCGTGTCACGACCTACGGTTTCAATGCGCAGGCCGATGTGCGGGCGGTCAACCTGCACTACGAAAAGGGTGTCGCGCATTTCGATGTGGCGCTTCAGGCCGAGGGGCGGGCGATCGAAGGCTGTACTCTGCCGATGCCAGGCGACCACAATGTCAGCAATGCACTCAGCGCGGTGGCAGTGGCACGGCATCTTGGCATGAAAGCTGATGAAATTCGTGCGGCTCTGGCCAGTTTCGGTGGCGTCAACCGGCGCTTTACCCGTGTGGGTGAGGTGAACGGCGTGACGATCATCGACGATTACGGTCATCACCCGGTCGAGATTGCGGCCGTGCTGCGCGCAGCGCGGCAGGCCACGACGGGGCGGGTGATCGCGGTGCATCAACCGCATCGTTACAGCCGTCTGTCCAACCTTTTTGACGATTTTTGCGGCTGCTTCAACGAGGCTGACGTGGTGGCCATCGCAGAGGTTTACGCGGCAGGCGAAGCCCCCATTCCTGGGGCAAGCCGCGATGATCTGGTGGCAGGGCTCATTCGTCACGGTCACCGCCACGCCCGTGCGATCCGTGATGAAGAGGATCTCGAACGTCTGGTGCGGGAACAGGCCGGGCCGGGGGATATGGTGGTCTGCCTCGGGGCCGGCACCATCAGCGCTTGGGCCAACGGGCTGCCGGCGCGCCTTGGCGTGGCAGCATGACGGTGTCCTTGGTTCTGGCGTGCCTTTGGGCCCTCGCCGCCAATCTGCTTGCCATGATGCCAAGTCGTAATCATCACTGGCGGCGCGCCTATCTGCTCATGGCGCTTGGTGTGCCGATCCTCGGCTTTGTCACATGGCAGAACGGGCCGTGGATCGGTCTAATGGTCATGGCTGCCGGGATGAGTGTGCTTCGGTGGCCTGTGATCTATCTCGGGCGGTGGATGCGACGGAAAGTTGGCTAGGGGATGCGCAAGGCTTTACCTTGCGCGCGTCAGAAGGCAAAAGCGCCGTCATGAACAACATGCCACAGACCAGAGGCGCGATGACGCCTGACCGACCCTTGGCCGATCTGACCTGGCTACGCGTCGGCGGCCCGGCGGACTGGCTGTTTCAGCCGGCGGATATCGAGGATCTCGCGGGCTTTCTGTCCGGGCTTGATCCCGCTGTGCCTGTGTTTCCCATGGGCGTTGGCAGCAATCTGATCGTGCGCGACGGGGGCCTCCATGCGGTGGTGATCCGGCTGGGGCGCGGGTTCAACACCATTCGCGTGGACGGGCCGCGCGTGATCGCCGGGGCGGCCGCGCTTGACGCCCATGTGGCGCGACGGGCGGCAGAGGCGGGGGTGGATCTTACGTTCCTTCGCACCATTCCGGGCAGCATCGGGGGCGCGGTGCGGATGAATGCGGGCTGTTACGGTGCCTATGTGGCGGATCATCTGGTAGAGGCCAAGGCCGTGACACGGGGCGGCGAGGTGGTGACACTCGCGCCTGATGCGCTGCAATTCGCCTATCGGCACAGCATGCTGCCTGAGGGCTGGGTAATTATCGAGGCGACTTTCGAGGGGGTTCTGGGGGATCCGGCGGTGCTGGAGGCCAAGATGGCGGAGCAAATCGCCAAGCGCGACGCCACGCAGCCCACCAAAGAGCGCAGTGCGGGCAGCACATTTCGCAACCCGGCGGGGTTTTCCTCGACCGGGCAGGCGGATGATGTGCATGATCTCAAGGCGTGGAAGGTCATCGACGAGGCAGGATTGCGCGGCGCACGGCGCGGCGGGGCACAGATGAGCGAGATGCACCCCAATTTCCTGATCAACACCGGCGGCGCCTCGGCCGCCGATCTTGAGGGGTTGGGCGAGGAGGTGCGAAAAAAGGTTTTTCAAATGCGTGGAATAGAGTTAGAGTGGGAAATCATGAGGGTTGGTGAACCGGCTCCGGGCATATGCCCACAGGCAGACTAACAAAAACAAATCGACAACAGGGCTGGTGAACCAGCCCGGGACATTGAGGCACATGGTGGTTGGTTCGAGCAGAACAACCCCGAAAGTGGCGGTGATCATGGGCGGCCCCTCGGCGGAGAGGGACGTGTCGCTCTCTTCAGGGCGTGAGTGCGCCGTCGCGTTGCGGGAAGCAGGGTTCGAGGTGGTCGAGGTGGATGCCGCGGCCGATCTCTGCGCGCGTTTACAAGAGATAAAGCCGGACGTGGTATTTAATGCCCTGCATGGGCGTTGGGGCGAGGATGGGTGCGTGCAGGGGATGCTGGAGTGGATGCACCTGCCCTATACCCATTCGGGGGTGTTGTCCTCGGCGCTTGCCATGGACAAGGAACGCACCAAGGCGGCCTATCGCGCGGCGGGCCTGCCGGTGGTCGAAAGCATTCTGGCGCCCCGCGACGAGGTGCGCATGCGGCATGTGATGCCGCCGCCCTATGTGGTCAAACCATACAACGAAGGTTCGTCTGTGGGTGTCTATCTTGTAGAGGCCGGAGCAAACAGGCCGCCGGCCCTCTCGGAGGACATGCCCGAGGTGGTGATGGTCGAAGCCTATGCCCCAGGGCGCGAGCTGACCACGACGGTGATCGGTGACCGGGCGCTTACGGTGACGGATATCGTGACCGAGGGCTGGTATGACTACGATGCCAAATACAAGCCCGGCGGCTCGCGTCATGTCGTGCCCGCCGATATCCCCCAGGAGATATTCGATGCCTGCCTCGACTATGCGCTGCGCGCGCATGTGGTTCTGGGGTGTCGTGGCGTCAGTCGCACCGATTTCCGATGGGATGCGGCGCGCGGCCTTGACGGGTTGATCCTTCTGGAAACCAACACTCAGCCGGGGATGACGCCCACGTCGCTGGTTCCGGAACAGGCGCAGGCGCTTGGTATTTCTTTTCCGGAGCTTTGCCGCTGGATGGTGGAGGATGCGTCATGCAACCGGTGATCCCGCGCACGGACCCTGCGCCGTCGCGAATGTCCTACCGCCTGCAGCGCCTGATGTTGACGCCGCTCTATCGGCGGCTGATCCGTTTTGGCCTGCCGATGCTGGTCGTGACGGCGGCGATTGGCGGCTATCTGAGCAGTGAGGCGCGCCGCACGGCCCTGGTTGAGCAGTTTGCCGAAATCCGCCACCAGATCGAAACCCGCCCTGAATTCATGGTCAACCTTCTGTCTGTCGAAGGGGCCAGCACCAGCGTTCAAGAGGATATCCGCGAGATTTTCCCCTATGACCTGCCAGCCAGCTCCTTTGATCTGGTGCTCGACGATATTCGCGTGATGATCGAGGAACTGCCCGCAGTGGCCCGCGCCGAAGTGCGTATCCGTCAGGGCGGTGTTCTGGTGGCCGAAATCACCGAACGCGTGCCTGTCGCGCTTTGGAAAACACGCGATGCGCTCAACGTGATCGACATCGAGGGTCAGGTGATCGGTGTGGTCCAGGCCCGCGCCGACCGCGCCGACCTGCCTGTCGTGGCGGGCGATGGCGCGCCGGAACAGGTGGTCGAGGCGATCGACATCCTGCGAGCGGCGACACCTTTGGGGATGGACCTGCGCGGTCTCGTGCGGATGGGCGAGCGGCGATGGGATCTGGTGCTGGCAGATGGCAAGCGCATCCTTTTGCCTGAAAACGGCGCGGTGCGCGCGCTTGAGCGGGTGATCGTGCTGCACGGCGCGCAGGATATGTTGGGTCGTGACCTGGCCTCGGTCGACATGCGCATTGCTGCGCGCCCGACAATTCGACTGAACGAGAATGCCATGGAAGACTGGTGGACGATAACACAAATGAGTTTGGGGACGAACTGAACCATGATCGAGCTCTACGAATCCCAACGGGCGATGCGCCACATGCGCAAGGCGGCGATGCAGCGCGGGGTGGTCGCGGTGCTGGACGTCGGCACCTCCAAGATTGCCTGTCTGGTGCTGCGCTTTGACGGCACCGAGCGGCTGCATGAGGCCGAAGGCATTGGCCGGATGGCCGGGCAGGCCGGGTTCCGGGTGATCGGGGCGGCTACGACGCGTTCGCGCGGGGTACGTTTTGGCGAAATCGACGCCATGGCCGAAACCGAGCGCGCCATTCGGACCGCGGTTCAGGCGGCGCAAAAGATGGCCAATATCCGGGTTGATCATGTCATCGCCTGTTTTTCTGGCGCAGGGCCGCGCAGCTATGGGCTTGCGGGGCAGGTCGAATTGGAAGGCCATACCGTCAGCGAGCAGGACATCAGCCGGGTGCTGAGTGCCTGTGATGTGCCCGATGTCGGCGAGGGTCGAGAGGTGCTGCATGCACAGCCGGTGAATTTTGCGCTGGATCACCGCAGTGGCCTGATAGATCCGCGCGGCCAGATGGGGCAGGTGCTGGCGACCGACATGCATATGCTGACGGTCGATGGCGCGGCGATCCAGAACCTCGCCTATTGCGTCAAACGCTGTGATCTGGAACTCGCGGGGGTGGCCAGCTCCGCCTATGTGTCAGGCATCGCGGCCCTGGTCGAGGACGAGCAGGAACTGGGTGCCGCCTGTATCGATTTGGGTGGCGGCACCTCGGGCGTATCGATCTTTATCAAGAAGCACATGATCTATGCCGACTCTGTGCGCATGGGCGGCGATCACGTGACCAATGACATCTCGATGGGGCTGCAGGTGCCACAGGCGACCGCGGAGCGGATCAAGACATTCTACGGCGGGGTTGTCGCGACGGGCATGGACGACCGCGAAATGATCGAGATTGGCGGCGATACCGGCGATTATGAGCATGACCGCCGCCGCGTGAGCCGGGCCGAGTTGATCGGCATCATGCGTCCGAGGGTCGAGGAAATTCTCGAAGAGGTGCGCGCGCGGCTGGATGCTGCAGGGTTCGATCATCTGCCAAGCCAGCAGATCGTATTGACCGGGGGCGGCAGCCAGATCCCCGGCCTTGATGGGTTGGCGAGCAAGATTTTAGGGCAACAGGTTCGGCTAGGACGCCCGCTGCGTGTGCATGGCCTGCCGCAGGCGGCAACCGGGGCCGGGTTCGCCAGTGCCGTGGGCATGTGCCTCTTTGCAGCCAACCCGCAGGACGAATGGTGGGATTTCGAGATTCCCGTTGATCGCTATCCGGCGCGGTCGCTCAAGCGGGCGATGAAATGGTTTCGGGACAACTGGTGATCGCAAGATATGGCGTCATCGGCGAAATCCCGCGAAAAAGACCAGAAATAAGGCCATATTTAGTGGTCAAAACGTGTTTTTTAGGTGACGATTGGGCTAACCATCGGTAAGAATGGGTGCAATCAGGCGGAAAACAGCCCGCGAATGTGGGCATCAGGACAGGCGGACAAGCTATGACACTCAACCTCACTATGCCCGGACATGACGAGCTGAAGCCCCGTATCACCGTTTTCGGTGTGGGTGGGGCAGGTGGCAACGCCGTGAACAACATGATCGAGAAGCGTCTCGATGGTGTGGATTTCGTGGTGGCAAACACAGATGCGCAGGCCCTCAGCCAGAGCAACGCGGAAAGCCGTATCCAGCTGGGTGTCAAAGTGACCGAGGGTCTGGGGGCCGGGGCGCGGGCGTCTGTCGGGGCCGCCGCCGCCGAAGAGAGCATCGAGCAGATCGTTGACCACCTGGCGGGTGCGCATATGTGCTTTATCACCGCGGGCATGGGGGGCGGCACCGGGACAGGTGCAGCCCCGATCATCGCGCAGGCCGCGCGGGAACTGGGCGTGCTGACGGTTGGTGTTGTCACCAAGCCGTTCCAGTTCGAGGGCGCCAAGCGGATGCGTCAGGCAGAAGAGGGTGTCGAGGCGCTGCAAAAGATGGTCGACACGCTGATCATCATCCCCAACCAGAACCTGTTCCGTCTGGCGAATGAAAAGACGACCTTCACCGAAGCGTTCAGCATGGCCGACGACGTGCTCTATCAGGGCGTCAAGGGTGTAACCGATCTGATGGTGCGTCCCGGCCTGATCAACCTCGACTTTGCCGATGTGCGCGCCGTGATGGACGAGATGGGCAAAGCGATGATGGGCACCGGCGAGGATAGCGGCGAAGACCGCGCCATCCAGGCCGCAGAAAAGGCAATTGCCAACCCGCTCCTCGATGAAATCAGCCTGCGGGGTGCCAAGGGCGTGCTCATCAACATCACCGGCGGTCATGATCTCACGCTCTTTGAGTTGGACGAGGCCGCCAACCGTATCCGCGAAGAAGTGGACCCGGATGCCAATATCATCGTGGGCTCGACCCTCGATCCGTCGATGGAAGGCTCGATCCGCGTCAGCGTCGTGGCCACGGGCATCGACGTAAGCCAGGTGGCCGCCGATCTGCCGGTGCCGCGCCGGTCGATGGCACAGCCGCTCAAGCAGCAGGTGAGCGCCGAAACAGCCCCGGTGGCCAAGCCGGAACCCGCACCGGTCGCCGCCCGTGTGGCCGAGCCGGAGCCCTCGCTCTTTGCGGCGATGGAGACGCAGCGTGCCGCCGCCGAAGATCAGATGGAAGACATCTTCGAAGAGGACGTCGCCGAAGACGAACTGCCCCCTCCTGCCTATCAGCCGCGCGTCGAAGAGTTCGCGCGCAACACCTATGACGACGAAGAGGAGCTGGACGCCTATGTCGCCCCGCGCGCCCCGGCCCCCGGCACCCCGTCGCCTGAGGCGCTCCAGCGGTTGCAGGCGGCTGTCGGTCGCGCCCCGGTGCAGCCGCAACAACGCCGGCCCGAACCCGAGGCGCGCGTCGCAGAAGAGCGCCCGCGCTTTGGCATCAACTCGCTGATCAACCGCATGACCGGCCATTCCGCCGAGACCGAGCGCGCACAGCCCGCCGCCCGCCCCTCGCGGCAACAGCCGACGATGGGCAGCGCACAGCCGCAGCAAGCCCCGGCGCGCGCCCATGACGAGGACGAGCAGATCGAGATCCCGGCATTCCTGCGGCGTCAGGCCAACTGACGGCCATCTTGAATCCAAAGAAAAAGCCGCCCCTTGAGGCGGCTTTTTTGTTGTCTTGCGCGGCGACGTCTGTGTTCACATCCGCAACAGGATCTTGCCGTGGTGTTCGCCTTTCTCCATCAGCCGATGCGCCTCTGCCGCCTCTGACATCGGCAGGACGCGGTGCGTCACGGGGCGCAGTTTTTCGCTGGCAAAGAGAGGCCAGACAGTCTCGCGCAGGGCTTCGGCCACTTGCGTCTTGAAGCCTTCGGGGCGCGAGCGCAGGGTGGAGCCTGTATAGCTCAGGCGTTTGAGCATCACCGGCATGAGATCAATCTCGACCTTGGACCCCATGTTGAAGGCAAGCTGGATGATCCGCGCATCATGGCGCGCGGCCTTGATGTTGCGCGCGACGTAATCACCGCCGATGATGTCGAGGATGATGTCTGCTCCGCCTGCCTCGCGCGTGAGGGCCACAAAATCCTCGGAGCGAAAGTTGATGGCGCGGTCTGCGCCCAATGCCGTCACAAACTCTGCCGCCGCGTCATCGCCCACCGTGGTCAAGACGGTGAGGCCCATGGCCTTGCCCAGTTGGATGGCCGTCGAGCCGATGCCGCCCGCGCCACCGTGGACAAGGAATACCCCGTCTTTGGGCAGGCTATGCCCCAGAAACACATTGCTCCACACTGTGAAGAAGGTCTCGGGCAGACCTGCCGCCTCAATCTCGTCCACGCCCTCAGGGATAGGCAGGCAATGGCTCGCATCTACGGCTACAAATTCAGCATATCCGCCGCCATTGGTCAGCGCACAGATGCGGTCGCCGGGGTGCCATTGGCTTACATCCGCACCACAGGCCACCACCTCGCCAGACACTTCAAGACCGAGCAGGTCCGAAGCGCCCTTGGGCGGAGGATAATGCCCGCGTCGCTGCACAAGGTCCGGGCCGTTCACACCGGCGGCGGTGACGCGGATCAGCACCTCGCCGGCGCCACATTCGGGCAGGGGGCGGGTGCCCGGGATCAGCACTTCGGGGCCACCGGGGGCGCTCATTTCGATGACGCGCATGGTGTCGGGCAGGGCGGTCATCGTGCGGCCGCCTTTTGCGGTGCTTTGGCGGTCGCGCGCGCTACTGCGGAAACGACATCATCTGCATGAGCCGCAATTTCGACCCCGGCCGCACGCAGCCGGGCGATCTTGTCCTCCGCCGTACCCCCGCCGAGCACCGAAAGTGTGCCCGCATGGCCCATACGCCGCCCGCGTGGCGCGTGACGGCCAACCACAAGGGCCACGACCGGCTTGCCGTAATCGACGGATTCGAGATAGGCGGCGGCTTCTTCCTCGCCGCGCCCGCCGATCTCACCGATCAGAACGACTGCCTCGGTCTCGGGATCGTCGCGGAACGCCTTGAGGCAGTCGACAAAACCCACGCCATGCAGCGTGTCACCGCCAATGCCGACGGTGGTCGACTGCCCGAGCCCCGCCTTGCTGCATTGCGCCAGAATTTCCGATGTCAGCGAAGCCGAGCGCGAGGCGATGCCGATATGACCCGGCATGGCATTCACTGTTGGCATGACCCCGATCTTGCACTGACCCGGTGTCAGGATCCCTTGGGAGTTCGGGCCAATGAGCACAGTGTCGGTGCCCGCGAGCGCCTGCTTGACGCGGCTCATGTCGTGTTGTGGGACGCGCTCTGTCACGCAGACGACCACGCCGATCCCAGCCTCGATCGCCTCGATCATTGCCGGTCCGGCTTGCGGGGCGGGCACGATTACGAGGCTGGCATTCGCCTGTGTGCTCTCAGCCGCCTCGCGTACGGTGTTGAAGAGCGGCAGGCCGAGATGCCGCGCACCGCCCTTGCCGGGACGTACGCCGCCGACGCAAGTGGTTCCGTACCGTATTGCCTCGTCGGTGTAGAAGGTGCCAGAGCGACCAGTCATGCCCTGCACAATCAGCCGAGTTTCGGAATTGACAAAGATCGCCATCAGCGTGCCCTCCTCTGGCCTGCCAGCTCTACCACCCGCCCGACGGCTGCCGACAGCGTGTCGCAGCTCTCGACCGGCACCTTTCGTTCGCGCAGGATGCGGTGGCCCCAATCGGCATGCTTGCCAGAGATATAGGCAATCACCGGCAGTTTGCGCGTGGCCTTAGCATAGGCAAAGTTGACGCCCTCGGCCACCGTATCGGCAGAGGTCATTCCGCCGCCGTGGATCGTGAGCAGGATTGCCGTCACGCGGTCATCGGCCAAGAGGATCTCGACCCCGCGCGCCACATCCATGCTGCTGGCGGTGGTGCGGATATCCATGAAATTGGCAGGCTTGCCGCCCGCGTCCATGATCATGTCATTGGTCGCAAGACCAAGTCCCGCGCCATTCGCGATGACACCGATATTGCCGTCGAGCCGTACGAGATTGATATTGTGTTTCTGGGCAGCGAGTTCATCGGCGGGGGCCGGGCGATCCGCTACCATTGAGGCGAATTCCGGGCGACGAAAGCTTGCGTTGGGATCAATCGCCACCTTGGCATCCACCGCCATCCAGCGGCCATCGCTGGTGCGAGCAAACGGATTGATCTCGATCAGGGTCATGTCGTTTTCGGTAAAGGCGTGACGGGCGGCAAAGATTGCGTCGATGGCCGCGCTTTGCGTCTCGATGATGCCGACGCCAGTCAGGAAGGAGGCAATTTCGGCACGCGCCTCGGGGCTATCAGGGGAAAGGGGGCAGTTTTGGGCGGTGTCCTCGTCCATACGCGCACGCTGTTCGAATTCGACCCCGCCTGCACTCGAGGCGAGAAGCATCGGTTGCCCGGTCTCGGGAGCAAAGGCGATGGCGACAAAGCAGCTTTGCGCGATGTCGATGGCGGCCTCAACCTGAACAATGGTCACGGTCTCGCCCGCCGGTCCGGTCTGATCGGTCACAAGAGTCGAGCCAAGCAGGCGACGCGCCTCATCCGCCACCGCAGACGGGGTGGCCGCAAAGCGGATACCGCCCGCAAGGCCGCGCCCACCCGCGCCGATCTGCGCCTTGACCACGTATTTGCGTGCGTCGATTTCCTTGCAGAGGCGTTGCGCCTCGTCCGGGCTGCGCGCGGGGCGTCCATCAGGTGCCAGCACGCCATATTGCGCGAGCAATTCCTTGGACTGGTATTCGGCGAGAAACATGGGTTGCGCCTCCTCTGTGCTTATGGTTCTTGGTATACCAGATACCAAATTAAGTCAACGCTACCCATGCCTGCCTCGGGACAGGCAGGGGGTCGTGCCTCTGGATCTTGTCACCGCTTTGCGTCAGGTTCCAGACAAGGTCATTTCGCAATTTCCTGCAAGGCTAATTGTCCGACCGTGCCTTGCAAACGGTCAAAGCCGTGGCTCGCGCCTTTGACCAAAACATATGCTGCGGGCAACCCCCGCGCCTTCGCCGCATCGACGAATGCCTCTGAGAATTCGGGCAATGTGTTGGTATCCTTATCGCCGACAACTGCAAGGATGCGCGTCCCGCGCGCGATAGACTGGACATGATCATGCGGCGAAATGCTGTTCTTCCACGCGCTTTTGCCACGCTTGGCCCGCCATGCGGGAATATTGCAGGGGCAGGATACGAGGATCACGCTGTCCAAGAGGCCCGGATACATCCCTGCGATCGCCCCAAGTTGCGCGGCACCGCCCGAATGGCCAATTCCGATCACCTTTGACGTTCCGATGCTCTTGGCGAGGTTCTGAATCGTTTGGGCAACCAACGCATTGTTCTGCCGTGTGTAATGATCGCTGCGCCCATTGTTTGAGCCCGGTGATTTCTGACCTTTCTCGCCAGTATACCCTGGCCTGACGAGTGCAAATACACTGACATTCTTTCCCTGCTTGGCGATGTCTCGCGCCAAGTCATAATGGTAGGTGGCTGGCCCGCCCTTGCTGACATCGCCGTGGACCACGACGAGGAGGGCGCGGTTGCCCGCGCCGTACATCTGCCCGTTCAAAGGGCCTGGGGATTGGCCTGTCGCCATACTGGCGATGCCAATTAGAAATGTTACGGCGAGTGGCAACAATGAGAGCGGCAGCGGCATGGTGAATTCCCTTCACGTTATCCCTATGCTCTCATTGTTACTCAACTCGCGTGATTCAGCCAATCGCCTTGAGCACGGCTTCGCCGAGGCCAGCGGGGCTTTCGGCCACGGTGATGCCGGCGGATTTCATGGCTTCGATCTTGCTCTCGGCGTCGCCCTTGCCGCCGGCGACGATGGCGCCGGCGTGGCCCATGCGGCGGCCCGGCGGGGCGGTGCGGCCGGCGATAAAGCCCGCGACGGGCTTCTTGCGCCCGCGTTTGGCCTCGTCTTTCAGGAACTGCGCCGCTTCTTCTTCCGCGCTTCCGCCGATTTCACCGATCATGATGATGGATTGCGTTTCGTCATCCGCGAGGAACCATTCCAGCACATCGATATGTTCGGTGCCCTTGATCGGGTCGCCGCCGATGCCCACGCAGGTCGACTGGCCAAGGCCCACATCCGAGGTCTGCTTGACCGCCTCATAGGTGAGGGTGCCCGAGCGGCTGACCACGCCGACGCTGCCGCGCCGGTGGATATGGCCGGGCATGATGCCGATCTTGCAGGCGTCGGGCGTGATGATGCCGGGGCAGTTCGGGCCGATGAGGCGCGATTTCGAGCCCTCCAGCGCCCGCTTGACGCGCATCATGTCGAGCACCGGGATGCCTTCGGTGATGCAGACAATGAGCTCCATTTCGGCGTCGATCGCCTCAAGGATCGAGTCCGCAGCGAAGGGCGGCGGCACGTAGATGACAGAGGCATTGGCCTCGGTCACATGCTTGGCCTCATGCACCGAGTTGAACACGGGCAGGTCGAGATGCGTCGTGCCGCCCTTGCCGGGGGTCACGCCGCCGACCATCTGGGTGCCGTAAGCGATGGCCTGTTCGGAGTGGAATGTGCCCTGAGAGCCGGTGAGGCCCTGACAGATCACGCGGGTATGTTTGTCGACGAGGACTGCCATTTTGGCGTTCTCCTGTAATGAATTCGCGGGGGAGGTGGGTTGGCACCCACCCTACGGGATCAGCCCTTGACGGCTTTCACAATCTTCTGCGCGCCGTCCTTGAGGTCGTCGGCGGCAATCACGTCGAGGCCGGAGGTGTTGATGATCTCCTTGCCCTTTTCGACATTGGTGCCTTCGAGACGGACCACGAGCGGCACCTTGAGGCCGACCTCCTTGACCGCCGCCACCACGCCCTCGGCGATCACATCGCAGCGCATGATGCCACCGAAGATGTTGACGAGGATGCCCTTCACTTGCGGGTCGGAGGTGATGATCTTGAAGGCCTCGGTGACCTTTTCCTTGGTCGCCCCGCCGCCCACGTCGAGGAAATTGGCAGGCTCGGCGCCATAGAGCTTGATGATGTCCATCGTCGCCATCGCGAGGCCCGCGCCATTGACCATGCAGCCGATCTCGCCATCCAGCGCGATGTAGTTGAGGTCGTATTTCGACGCTTCCAGTTCCTTGGGGTCTTCTTCCGAGGTGTCGCGTAACTCGGCGATATCGGGGTGGCGGTAGACCGCGTTGCCATCAAAGCCGAGCTTGGCATCCAGCACCATAAGGTTGCCATCGGTGGTTACAATCAACGGGTTGATCTCGAGCATCTCCATGTCTTTTTCGACGAAAGCACGATAGAGAAGGCCCATCAGGCTGACACATTGCTTGACCTGCCCGCCGGTCAGACCAAGAGAAAATGCAATGCGTCGCCCGTGATAGGGCATGTACCCGGTGGCGGGGTCGACGGCGAAGCTGAGGATCTTCTCTGGCGTTTCAGCCGCGACCTCTTCGATATCCATGCCGCCTTCGGTCGAGCAGACAAAGCTGATACGGCTGGTTTGCCGGTCAATCAGGAGGGCGAGGTAAAGCTCGCGCGCGATGCTGGAGCCGTCCTCGATATAGATGCGGTTGACCTGCTTGCCCTCGGGGCCAGTCTGATGCGTGACGAGCGTGCGCCCGAGCATGCGCTTGGCTTCTTCTGCGGCTTCGTTAACTGATTTGGCGATGCGCACGCCGCCTTTTTCTCCGGCGCCCGCCTCTTTGAACTTGCCCTTGCCACGGCCACCGGCGTGGATCTGCGCCTTAACCACCCAAACGGGGCCATCGAGCGCGCCTGCGGCGGTCTTGGCCTCTTCGCCGCGCAGAACGACGCGGCCTTCGCTGACCGGCGCGCCGTAACTGCGCAACAGGGCCTTTGCCTGATATTCATGGATGTTCACGCTCTTCCTCCCTTAAGTGCAACGACCGGGGCCGTCATTTGATCAGTGGCAAAAGTTTCTTGAAGGCCGCGGTTCCGGCCCGGCCCAACCATTCGAAGGCGACCATTTCGGTTGTGGCGATGCCTGCGCCTGCGGCGCTGAGCCGGGCGATACAGGCCTGTTCGCTTTCGAGCGTGCGTGAGGCGGTTGCGTCAGACACGACAAAGACCTCGTATCCCTCTTCGATCAGGCTGGCGGCGGTTTGGAGTACGCAAACATGCGCTTCCATTCCCGCAAGCACCGCCTGTTTGCGCCCCAATCCCCGGAAATGCTCTGCGAAATCGGCGTCTTCCATGCAGGAAAAGTGCATTTTGCTAAGTACGGCGGTGCCTGGTGCTGGCTTGAGCTCGGGCACGGTCTGGCCCAGACCGGCGGGATACTGCTCGGTCATTACCATGGGCACCCCCATTTCCTGCGCGCAGGCCATCAGGGTGCGGGCATTGCGAATCGTGCGCGCGGGGGCCTGCATTGCGGGGACGAGACGCTCTTGCATGTCTATGATCACGAGCACGCTGTCGGCGGCGCGGATAAGCATGATCGTCCCCCTGATGTTGTCCACAGTGTGGTATTAATTCCTGTGGTATTCCAAATACCACAGTTGATTTTAGCCAGCAACCCGGCAAATTTCAGGCCCTATCAGTAAGTTTCAGGGCGATGTGCCGGTCAAGACAAAGGTGGGGCTTTCGGGAGAGATGAAATGCCGCGCTGCGACATACGTGTGGTGATTCGGCAAAGTGGGGTCTGGTCCATGGATCGCTGAAATTCTCATAAAAAAGTAAATAAAACAGATACTTAAAAATCTCTCTGTCGACGCGAATTGCGCTTTGCCTTCGCCGATCCTGCAAGTCTAAATTGTGCTTGAATAACAAGGCTGTCGACGACTCTTGAGGGGGATCATGCTGCATGTGCGGCGACGAATTTTAAAAAAACGATTTGCCCGGTCTGATATGCTGGTCTATGGTATACCACAGATATGAGCATGGCCGCCACAGGGCGCGGGCGCATTGGAGGGATGACATGAAGCTACGCCCGATCGCGTCGAAATTCACGCTCAAGGATCATGTCTACGACCGTCTGCGCGAGGCGATCCTAGAGATGGATATATATGACCAGAATGCCGATCTGCGGCTCGACGAGCGATCTTTGGCCGAACAGCTGAATATCTCGCGCACGCCATTACGGGATGCCATTGCCCGGCTCGAGGCCGATGGGCTGGTGACGGTGGTGCCGCGCAAGGGCGTCTATGTTCAACGAAAGAGCCTCGAAGAAATTCTCGAGATGATTGTGGCTTGGGCCGCACTTGAGAGTATGGCGGCGCGGCTTGCGGTAGACAACGCGAGCGACAGCGAAATCGCGACCCTGCGCAAAATCGCATCTAAATATAACGATGAGTTGTCGGCGACGCGGATTGCGGAGTATTCCGACGATAACCTGAAATTCCACATGCATATCCTCGAGATTTCGCATTGCGGCCTGCTCAAGACCATGGCGGAGGGGCTATTTCTGCACATTCAGGCGGTTCGGCTGCGGTCGATGTGGGAGGGGGATCGCGTCAAGCGGTCGGTCGTTGATCACGCCGAAATCATCGAGGCGTTGGAGCGTCGCGATGCCGATGAGGCCGCCGAGCGGGTCCGAGAGCATACGATGCAGTTGCATCAGCATCTCCGAAAGACCTGGGGCAGGTTGGAATTGACCCGCAACGCCGCGGCGAACACGGGCTGAACAGCATACTCATACCCGGCAGCATAGGCGGGGTGAGATTGATTTGAAACGGGAGGGAAACCATGGCAGTCGCCAGCGCACACGCAGCAAATAGCAACGCACCTGAAGGGGATATCGAGAATCTCACCGATGGGTTTCACCTGCTGATTGATGCACTCAAACTTAACGGGATTGAGACGATCTACAACGTCCCCGGCATTCCGATCACGGACCTTGGACGCTATGCGCAGGCGCAGGGGATGCGGGTGATTTCCTTTCGCCACGAGCAGCATGCAGGCTATGCAGCTTCGGTCGCGGGCTTTTTGACCAAGATGCCGGGCGTCTGCATGACCGTCTCGGCCCCCGGCTTCATGAACGGTCTGACCGCTCTGGCCAATGCGACCACGAATTGCTGGCCGATGATCCTTATCTCCGGCTCTTCCGAGCGGGAAATCGTCGACCTTGCGCAGGGCGACTACGAGGAGATGGACCAACTGGCCATGGCGCGGCCATTCTGCAAGGCGGCATATCGCCTGACTTACGCGCAGGATATCGGTATTGCTGTCGCGCGGGCCATCCGTTCGGCCATTTCTGGTCGGCCCGGCGGTGTTTACCTGGACATTCCCGGTGCGATGTTGGGTCAGGTGATGGATGCTGCCGAAGGCGCGCGCTCGCTGGTCAAGGTGATCGAGCCTGCGCAACGGCAGATCCCTGCGAAGTCAGCGATTGATCGCGCTATCGAGGTAATGAAAACCGCAAAACGTCCGCTGATCGTGCTGGGCAAGGGGGCGGCCTATGATCAATGTGATGATCTGATCCGCGAACTGGTCGAGAAATCCGGCTATCCGTTCCTGCCGATGTCGATGGCCAAGGGCCTCTTGCCGGACACGCATCCGCAATGCGCCGCAGCGGCGAGGTCGATGGTGCTCAAGGACTCGGATGTGGTCATCATGATGGGGGCTCGGATCAACTGGCTGCTCAGCCATGGTAAGGGCAAGCAGTGGGGTGAGCCGGGGGCCAAGCGCTTTGTCCAGATGGATATCGAGGCAGAGGAAATGGATTCCAACGTCGAGATCGCAGCCCCCATAGTGGGCGACGTGGGGTCATGTTGTGAGGCGCTGCTCAAGGCGATGGACGGAGCAGGGATCGCGCCGCCGAAAGAGTGGCTCGATGCGGTCAATTCCAAGGCCACCGCAAACATGGCCAAGATGGATGCCCGGCTGCGCAACAACAACGATCCGATGGATTATCACGGGGCGCTTGGCGTCATCAAGGATGCGATCAACGATCACCCCGACACGATCCTTGTCAATGAGGGGGCCAACACGCTGGATATGTGCCGCTCGATCGTTAACATCCACAAGCCGCGTCACCGGATTGACGTGGGCACCTGGGGTGTGATGGGGATCGGCATGGGGTCGGCCATCGCGGCGGCGATTGAGACCGGCAAGCGGGTGCTGGCGGTCGAAGGCGACAGCGCCTTTGGGTTCTGCGGGATGGAGGTGGAAACAGTCTGCCGCTATAACCTGCCGATTTGCACGGTCGTGTTCAACAACGACGGCATCTATCGCGGTGATGGAGAAAACTGGGGCGGCGGCGACGATCCTGCGACGACTGTCTTTGTCAAAGGCGCGCGCTACGATCAGATGATCGAGGCCTTTGGCGGCGTGGGTGTCATCGCCCGCTCGCCGGATGAGTTGCGCAAGGCCGTTTACGAGGCTCTCGAGAGCGGCAAGCCCACGCTCATCAACGCAATCATTGACCCGGCAGCGGGCAAGGAAAGCGGCAATATCGGCAACCTCAATCCGCAATCGGTGGTGGCACAACGCCTCTATCCGCAGGCGAGAAAAGACTGAACACAGAACGAAACTGGGGCGTGGGTAACCAGCCCACGCAGCTCAGAAGATGGAGAACCCTATGAAAGCTCTTGAAGGCGTCAAGATCCTCGACTTCACCCATGTGCAATCGGGCCCGACCTGCACACAGCTATTGGCGTGGTTCGGCGCAGATGTGATCAAGGTAGAGCGTCCCGGTGTGGGCGACGCCACTCGCAAGCAACTCGTGGATGTGCCGGGTGCGGACAGCCTCTATTTCACGATGCTTAACCACAACAAACGCTCGATCGAGCTCAATCCCAAGAACGAAGCGGGCAAGGAGGTGCTGACGCGCCTGATCGAAACCTGCGACGTGCTGGTCGAGAATTTCGCGCCGGGTGCCCTGGACCGGATGGGCTTTAGCTGGGAGCGGATTCAGGAAATCAATCCGCGCATCATCATGGCGTCGGTCAAGGGGTTTGGCCCCGGCAAATATGAGGATTGCAAGGTCTATGAGAATGTCGCGCAATGCGCGGGGGGGGCGGCCTCGACCACCGGCTTTCTGGATGGTCCGCCGCTCGTGACCGGCGCGCAGATCGGCGATAGCGGTACGGGCCTTCATCTCGCGCTTGGCATCGTCACCGCCCTCTATCAGCGCGAGCGTTCTGGCCGTGGGCAAAAAGTGCTGGCACCGATGCAGGACGGGGTGATCAACCTCTGCCGCGTCAAGCTGCGCGATCAGCAGCGCCTGGCGGCAGGACCGCTCACCGAATACTCGCAATACGGGGCGGGCATTCCCTTTGGCGACTCGACGCCGCGCGCGGGGAACGACTCGGGCGGCGGCCAGCCGGGTCGCATTCTCAAGTGCAAGGGCTGGGAAACCGACCCCAACGCTTACACCTATTTCATCACGCAGGCTGCGGTGTGGGAGAAAGTGTGCGACGTGATCGGTGAGCCGGATTGGAAAACTGCTCCCGGCTATGCCACCCCGGCCGAGCGGCTGGACAAGCTCGATGCCATTTTCGCGCGCATCGAGGAATGGACCATGACCAAGACCAAGTTTGAAGTGATGGACATCTGCAACCCGCATGACATTCCCGTCGGTCCGATCCTGTCGACAAAGGAAATCATGGAGGATGAGGGCCTTCGCAAGACTGGTACCATTGTCGATGTCGATCACCCCACACGCGGCCGTTACACCACTGTTGGCTGTCCGATCAAGCTGAGCGACAGCCCGGTCGAGGTGACACGTTCCCCGCTCCTCGGGGAACATACGGCGGAAATCCTGAAGGACGTCCTTGGCTATTCCGGCGAAGATCTCGCGCGGATCATGGAGTCGGGTGCCGTCGGCACGGCTAAGCAGGCCGCCGAATAACGAATGAGTGACGGCAAGGCCGGCGCAGACCGGCCAACCGCACAAACGGGAGGAGCGAATGCGACTTATAGTGATGGGGCAACAGGCCTTTGGCAAAGATGTGCTGGCCAAATTGCTCGACACCGGGACAGACGAGGTTGTCGCGGTCTATTGTGAACCTGACAAGGACGGCAAACCCGTCGATCCGATCAAGGAACTCGCGCTGGAAAAGGGCCTGCCGGTCCACCAACCTGCCAATTTCGATGATCCCGCCTCGCTCGAGGTGTTGGCGGGGTATAAAGCCGACCTGATGGTCATGGCCTTCGTCAACGTCTTCGTGCCCGAGGCCGCGCGCGATACGCCGACCCATGGCTCTATATGCTTTCATCCGTCCCTGTTGCCCCTGCACCGTGGCCCCTCTGCCGTTAATTGGCCGATCATCATGGGCTCGACGAAATCTGGCTATTCGTGGTTCTACCCGTCGGATGGTCTGGACGAGGGCGACAGCCTTTTGCAGTGGGAATGCGAGATTGGTCCAGATGACACAGTGATCGACCTCTACTTCAAGAAGATCTATCCGCATGCGGTCCAGAGCGTGCTTACGGTCTGTGATCTCTTCCGCGCGGGCAATCCGCCGCGCATCGTCCCGGACGAGAGCCAAGCGACCTACGAGCGCCGCTGCACCCGCACTCACGCGCGCATCGAATGGCATCGTCCGGTCAAACAGGTCTACGATCTCATTCGCGGTACCAATCCGGCACCGGGGGCTTGGACCACGCTGAACGGGGCCGAGGTCGATGTCTATGACTGTGCGCTCGTGCCGGGGGACGGCATATCGGGCCGCGTGCGTGAGGTTTCCGATGCAGGTGTTGCAGTGCAGTGCGTGGGCGGGCGTATCCTGATCAAGAGGGTTCGTCCGGCCGGGGGGGCCAAGATGCCCGCTGCCGAATGGGCCGCATCGGTCGGGCTTGCGCCGGGGGCGACCTTCGGAAGCTGATATACCATAGCAATGGGAGCGTATCATGGCAGACCTTGACCTATCTCAAGCCAACAGAGGGCCGCGGCAGCTCGCCGATCGTCCTCTGGGTCAAGGTCTGCCATGCTGCACCTTCGCGACGGCGCCGGTTGCCTGCCGAATATTTCTGGCGCGTTTCCCATCCACCAACGCCGCAGGCGTTCCCAACGGGTTCTATTGATCATGGGCAAGAGCACACTTCACACCATCATGATGCCGGTTCGCGAAGACGGGCGGGGGCCGATCCTGTTTGCCCATGCCGCAGCTCTCGCCAAGCGCTACGACGCCCATGTGCGGGTGGTGCACTGCCATCCCAAGGCCGAAGACATGATGCCCTATGGGGTAGTGATCCCTGCCTTCTTGCGGAAGCAGTTGGAAGAGGCAAGCCAGAAGCGGGCGGACTACGAACAGGGCTACATGCGCGACAAGTTTCTTGACGATGCCAAACGGCATGGCATCAGCGTGGAGCCGCGCGCCGTCGGCAAGGCCACGGCCGCCTTTCGAGAGTATGAAGGCAAGCAGGTCGAGGTCGTGCGGCATTACGGTCGCCTGGCAGATCTGATCTGTGTGGCCAAGCCCAGCCAAGACGAGAATCTTGGATATAACACCTTGAAATCGGCGCTCTTCACGTCGGGACGTCCAGTTCTGGTCTGTCCCAATACCGAGCAAGTGGCCCCAGATATCGGCAGCCATGTGGCGATCGGTTGGAATGGCTCGCTTGAGGCGTCGCGCGCGGTGGCGATGGCCATGCCGCTCATTGAGGGCGCAGATCAGGTGACGATCCTGACGGCAGGGCGAATCGAACATACCGCCACGCCTGAGGAATTCCGCCATTACCTCGCGCAGCGCGGGGTTACATCGCAGATTCATGCCTTCGAGCGCGCCGGAAATGTTGGTCGGACGCTTTTGGAAAAATGTACCGAAGTGGGGGCGAACATGCTGATCATGGGGGCCTATCACGAGAGTTATGAGCGGGAATCGCTCTTGGGCGGCAATTCCGCGACGATTGTCGCGGAGGCGAAAATTCCAGTCGTCATGGTGCATTGAGGCCGCGAGCACGAGGAACGGAAAACTTGTGGACAGAAAAGGGAGGACGACCGCAAACTAAAATCTGGTTCGGATAAGCCTGCAGAAAAATGACCGAGGAGGGTCAAGGGCCTGTCAGAACCTCTAACGCATCTGGCCATTTTGAAAGGCCATCAACGGGAGGAAGACATGAATATTCTGAAGACGTTAGCAATCGGCATCGCCGCGCTCGGGCTCTCGGCCCCTGCAGCAATGGCCGAATGGCAACCGCGCAAGCCCATCGACTTTGTCATCATGGCAGGTCCAGGCGGCGGTGCAGACCAGATCGCCCGCTTTATTCAGTCGGTGGCCGAGAAGAAGGACATGACGAACCGTCCTCTGATCCCCAACAACAAGGGTGGTGGATCCGGTGCAGAGGCGCTGATCTGGCTAAATTCCACGAATGACCCTGATCACACCATTCTGGTGACGCTCAATTCGTTCTTCTCGACGCCAATCCGGCAGCCGGAATTGGGCGTCGATATCCAGACCTTTACTCCGATTGCGATGATGGGCGTCGATCCCTTCGCCCTCTGGGTGCATAAGGACAGCGGCATCGAGAACTTCGAGCAGTGGGTTGATGCGGTCAAGGCGGCGGATGGCGAATATGTCACCGGCGGCACGGGCACGGGTCAGGAAGACAGTATCGTTTTCGCCTACCTGAACAATGCCTTTGATCTCAAGTCGAAGTACATCCCCTTCGACGGTGGTGGTGCGGTTGCGGCGGCCCTGGCTGGCAAGCAGATCATGGCCACTGTGAACAACCCTGCTGAGGCGCGTGGCTTCTTCCAGTCGGGCGATGTGCGTCCGCTTCTGGTTTTCTCGGACGAGCAGATGAGCGCCTATCCGGGCATTCCGACGCTCAAGGAAAAAGGCCACGATTTCAGCTACTACAACCAGCGGGCTGTTGTCGGTGCGCCGGGCATGTCGGATGAGGCCGCAGCCTATTACCAGAAGCTGTTCGAGGACATCTTCAACTCGGAAGAGTGGCAGGGCTACCTGGAAGCTGAATCGCTCTCGCCGCTGTGGATGAACCCCGACGAGCAGCGCGCCTATTGGCAGCTGCAGGTGGAAAACCACACCAAGCTGCTTTCTGGCATGAAGTGATCTGAATCGAAACCGATAATAAGGAGGGCTGGCCATGCGGGTTGGCGAAATAGTGACGGCGGGCGTGCTGGCCCTCCTCTCCATCTACCTGATGTACAAATCATCGGCGAACGGGATCGGTTTCGTGGCCGGGACCGGACCACAGGGCGGCTTCTGGCCATTCTGGCTGTCTCTCGGCATGCTGATCTCGACCGGCTTTATTGCCCTGAACTGGGTGCGGGGCACGTCTCCGCAATCCCAGTCGGATGAGCCTGTGCTCGACTCCTACGGGCTCAAGACATTGTTGCTCGTAGGGGGCGGTATCATCGGCTTTGTCGCGCTGATCGACGTCGTGTCGATGTATGGCGCGGTTGCGATCTTCATGATCTACTACCTCAAAGTTCTCGGTCGCCACGGCTGGTTTCTCACCGGCATGATGGCGGTAGTATTCCCGCTTGGGCTGTTCTTCTTCTTCGAAGGGCTAATGCAAATCTCGATGCCGACTGGCATGGGATTCACCGAGCCGGTGTTCAATGTCCTCTACGAAATCATCTACTGAGCCGGTCACGGCCTAGCTGACAAAGGGCGACCAAACCCATGGAAATTCTATCTCTACTTGGCGACGGCATATTTGTCGCACTGCAACCTCTTAACCTTTTGCTCATCTTTGTTGGCGTGACTCTCGGGCTCTTTATCGGCGCAATGCCGGGTCTGGGTTCCGTGAATGGTGTGGCAATCCTGTTGCCGATCACCTTTCTGGTCCCGCCGGGATCTGCGATCATCTTCTTGGCCGCCATCTACTACGGGGCCATGTACGGGGGAGCGATTTCGTCGATTACCTTGGGTATCCCCGGGGCCTCGACGGCGGTCGCGACCACCTTTGACGGGCGACCACTGGCACTTCAGGGCAAGGCACGTCTTGCCCTCGTGGCGGCGGCTATCGCTTCGTTTGTTGGGGGAACGGTGTCGGTCGTGCTCTTCACCGGCTTTGCCCCGCTTTTGGCAACGGTGGCCCTCAGCTTTGGTCCGCCTGAAATCTTTGCACTCATGCTTTTGGCCTTTGCCACATTCGTGGGCCTCGGCGGTGACGATATCCCCAAGACGGTGTTCTCGATCTGCTTTGGTCTCGTGCTGGCAACGGTCGGCTTCGACCAGATTTCTGGCGCGCCACGCTTGATCCTGCTCGACATGAACGGCTTTCTTGGGGGCATCAGTTTTCTCGTTCTGGCCATCGGTGTCTATGGCATCGGCGAGATGATCTGGACGATTGAATCGACCCGGGGCGAAGTGACCAATACCGAAGCAAAGATCACGGTAAAGGGCATCGTCGAGGATACCGGTACATCCTTCAAAAGAGGGTGGAAGGGTATGTCCATCGGCTCATTCCTCGGCTTCTTTGTTGGCGTGCTTCCGGCGGCGGGGGCTACACCTGCGTCGCTCATGTCCTATGGCGTTACCAAGATGATCTCGAAACGCCCGGATGAATTTGGCAAAGGGCACGTTGGCGGCGTGGCTGCCCCGGAAGCAGCGAATAACTCTGCCTCGACCGGCTCCATGTTGCCGATGCTGACCTTGGGTATTCCTGGGTCTCCTACTACGGCAATTTTGCTTGGTGGTATGGTGATCTGGGGGCTGACCCCTGGCCCACGCCTGTTTGTGGAACAGTCGGATTTCGTCTGGGGTCTGATTGGATCGTTCTACGTATCCAACTTCTTCGCCGTGATCGTGAACCTCGCTTTCATCCCGCTCTTTATCTGGATGCTGCGCATGCCCTTCACGGTTCTGGCACCGCTGATCTTTGTATTGTCGGTGGTCGGTGGCTACGCCGCGATGCAGGATATGTTCGACATCTGGCTGCTGCTGATCTTTGGCTTTGGCGCTTTCTTCCTGCGCAAGTTCGACTATCCGGTGGCGCCTGCGGTTCTGGCCATCGTGCTGGGTCCGATTGCCGAACCGACGCTGCGCCAATCGCTGCTTCTGTCCTCGGGCGATCCGTCGATCTTTTTCAACCGTCCGATTTCGGCACCGATCATGGTGGTCGCGATCATCTTGATCCTGATGCCCGCGTTCAAATACTTGCGCCCCCGCCGGGCCAAGCCGGCCGAATAAGGGCACATCGAGAGAAATGGAAGGGGGGCCAATCGGCCCCCTTTTCAGCTTTCATAACGGGTGCTGCCGCGCCGGTTTTCGTCAATTGGCAATTCCATCAACAAGGGCTGATGCGCGCGCTGTGAACAGGCCTGACGCGGGCAGAGGTTGCAGTTGAGACCGATGGGCGCATAGAGCTTGGGGTCGTCGAAATTGTAGCTTGAGGCATAGCGCAGGCGATGCGCATATTTCGCCTCGCAGCCTAAGGCGAGTGTCAGGCGGCGATCCTGTGTTTCCTCGCTGAAAACCGGGCGATGCACCGTGCGGCTCACCGTGAAATACCGCGCGCCATCGGGCATTTCGACGAACTGTGGCATCATCACGCCGGGTTGATAAAACGCCGTATGAATGTTCCAGACCGGGCAGGATCCGCCGTATTCCGCAAGGTGAAACGAGGTGGAATTGAAGCGTTTGGTGACGTTCCCAGCCTTGTCGATGCGCAAGAAGAAGAACGGCACGCCGCGCGCGCCTTCGCGTTGCAGGGTGGTCAGGCGCTGACACACCTGTTCGAACGAGGTGCTGAACACGGCGGCAACGCGGTCAATGTCATAGGCGGCCAACTCGGCCTCGCGCAAGAAGGCGTCATAGGGCATGAGAAACGCGGCGGCAAAGTAATTGGCCAACTCCACCCGTAGCCGAGCCAAGGCATGTTGCGATCCAAGTCCGCTGCGATCCACAATCCCCGACAGAACGCCCGGATAGGCGACAAGGCACAGCACATGCGCCAATTGAAAGGCGCGGTTTGAGGTGTCAAGCGCCTGCGACAGATGCACGACGCCTGTGGCCTCGTCATAGTAGCGCAGGGCATCGCCTATTTCTCCGATCCGCCGGATGCGCACGCTGATGCCGTGCCGCATCCGCAACCGCTCTCTCAGGTCGAAATAGCGATCTTCGGGCGATGTAAACTCTCCCTCACGCGCGCTTTCGGCGGCGCGCTCCAGTTCCGGGAAATGATTCTCGTGGTCTCGAAAGAAGTTGTGGATCACCGTTTCAGGCGAGCTGCGCAAGAGCTCATCGGCGGCGTTTTCTCCCGCAAGGCTAAGGATCTTTTCCAACGCCGTGCGATAGGCCCCGTGCAATTCTAGAAAAAGATCAACCAACCTGGGGGCATGATCGACCGCCCCGCGTAACTCCTGAAGATCCGGACGGTCCGACGCAAACACCGGATCGCGCACCGCATGGCGCAGATCTGCCACCCGGCGCGCGGTCTCGTCCCGGGTCAGGTCTCGCCAATCGACAGCATAGGCGTCGGCGATAGACATCAGCATCTGAACCGACAGGCTACGTTGGTTGTTTTCCAGCAGGTTGATATAGGACGGGCTGACGTCCAGCTTGCGGGCCATGTCGGCCTGGGTTTGCCCCCGCTCGCGCCGCAACTGGCGCAGCCGGGGGCCGATGAGCGTCTTTGCCATGCGAAACCTTACAATATTACAGAATTTTTCTTTGTAATGTTTACCATACACACATTGACATTAATTTCGTAGTGAAATCGGCGCGCTCCTATATAACTAAGGGGACCAAAACACGCGCAAGATTCTTTCGAAAGGACTGTCATGGCATATCGCATCGTAATCCTTGGGGCCTCTTACGGCTCTCTTCTTGGCACCAAGCTTTTGATGGCCGGGCAGGATGTGACGCTTGTCTGCCGCCAGTCCACGGCTGATCTCATCAACTCCGAGGGCACCGATGTGCGCATCAAGCTGCGCGACGAGGCAGAGCATCGTTCGTTCCGCTCGCATGACCTGCCTGGCACGCTCAACGCTCTGGCGCCCGAGGATGTGAATCCCGCCGATTACGACATGGTGGCGCTTGCCATGTCAGAGCCGCAGTATTGTGCCCAGAATATCGTCGACCTCTTGGGCCGCATTGCCGCGGCGGGCACGCCGTGCCTCTCGATCATGAACATGCCGCCGTTGCCCTATCTGCGCCGGGTGCCGGGGCTGGACACGTCGAAGCTTGAAGCGGCCTATACCTGCCCGAGTGCGTGGGCCGCGTTCAAGCCCGGTACAGTCACGCTCTGCAGCCCCGACCCGCAGGCGTATCGCGTGGCCGAGGATGGCGCCAATACGCTGCATGTCGGCCTGCCCACCAATTTCAAGGCGGCCATTTTCGAGGATGAGGCCCATAACCGCATCCTGCGTGATCTGGAGGCGGCGATTGATGCGGTGACCGTGGATGGGAAGGACGTGCCGGTCAAGCTGCGCGTGTTCGACTCGATCTATGTTCCCTTTGCCAAATGGAGCATGCTGCTTACCGGCAATTACCGCTGTGTCCTGCCCGAGGGCGCGCGCCCGATCAAAGAGGCGGTGCATGGCGATGTGGCGCTGTCGGAAAAGATCTACAGCACCGTTGACGAGGTTGTGCGCCGATTGGGCGCAGAGGCCGACGATGCCGTTCCGTTCGCGAAATATGCCAGTGCCGCCAATGGTTTGCTCAAGCCGTCCTCGGCCGCGCGCGCGATTGAAGGCGGGGCGGACCGCATCGAGCGCGTGGATATGCTTGTGAAACTCATCGCCGAACAGCAGGGCATCGAGTCGTCGGAATTCGCGGGGATCGTGGACACAGTGAACGCGCGGCTCAAGGCCAATCGTCGCGACGCCGCTTGAACTGAGACATCCGTGCTCGCGGCTCAGGCCGCGAGCCCCTTGGTTCCCATGCGCAGGAATTTTTCGCGCCGGTCCTTGATAAGGGCGGCGCGATCCTTTTTCGACAATTCGCTCAGCATCGCCTCGATCGTCTTGCCGACTGCGGCGATGGTGCGGGCTGGGTCGCGATGTGCGCCGCCCAATGGTTCGTCAATCACCCGATCCGCAACACCAAGCCGGGTCAGATCCTGCGCGGTGAGGCGCAGTGCCTCGGCGGCCTCGCGCATCTTTTCGGAATCCTTCCACAGGATCGAAGCGCAGCCTTCGGGCGAAATCACCGAATAAACAGAGTGTTCCAGCATCGCCACGCGGTTGGCTGACGCAAAGGCCACGGCCCCGCCAGAGCCACCTTCACCGATAATGACCGACACCAGCGGCACGCCGATGGCAAGGCAGGTTTCGGTCGCGCGGGCGATCGCCTCGCTCTGACCGCGTTCCTCTGCCCCCTTGCCGGGATAGGCACCAGGCGTGTCTACCAGCGTCACGACCGGCAGGCCAAAGCGGTCGGCCATCTGCATCAGGCGCACGGCCTTGCGATAGCCCTCGGGGCGGGCCATGCCGAAATTGCGGGCGATCCGGCTCTTGGTATCATTACCCTTTTCATGGCCGATCACCATCACGGGGCGCCCGTTGATCCGGGCAAGACCGCCCATGATGGCGTGATCCTCGCCAAAGGCGCGGTCGCCGGCGAGGGGGGTGTACTCGGAAAACAATGCCTCGATATAGTCGCGGCAATGCGGGCGGTCTGGGTGACGCGCGACCTGGCATTTACGCCATGGAGTCAAAGACTTGTAGAGATCGCGTAGCATCTCGGCGGCCTTGGCATCCAGGGCTGCAGCCTCTGCCTCGACGTCCATCTCGGCGTTCCCGCGGGCAATGGCGCGCAGTTCCTCGGCCTTGCCTTCAATCTCGGCCAGAGGCTTTTCGAAGTCGAGGTAGTTGGTCATTGCGCTCAGGTCTCCACGGTTGCCGTGGCGTTATATGGCTGCAAGAGCGACGATTTGCAATCACAACCGGGTCAGGAGGGCCAGAGTACGGGGATCAATGTTGCGATGAGCAGGGTGGCCATGAGCCAGTTGAAAATGCGCAGGCGGGTTTGGTTCTTGAGGAGGCGGCGGAGTTGTTGGCCAAGCAGGGTCCAGCTTGTGGTGCTGATGCTTGAGACCACAACATATACGCCTGCGACCCAGAGGACCGAGGCCAGATCGCGACCTGTTGCATAAAGGGTGATAGCCGAAAGCGCCATGCTCCACGCCTTGGGATTGACCCATTGGAACGCCGCAGATTGCAAGAAAGTCAATGGCTTACCGGACGCTTCCGCATCGCGGGGTGGGGCGGCGTTGGCGATTTTCCACGCGAGATAGACGAGGTAGGCGACGGAACCGATCTTGAGCAGGGTGTAGCTGAGCGGCCATAGGTCGAAAACCTGCATCACGCCAAGGCCGACGCAGGCCACCATTAGTGGAAAACCCAATCCGATCCCCAACATATGGGGAATCGACCGTGTAAACCCGAAATTCGTCCCCGACGCCATGAGCATGAGGTTGTTTGGCCCCGGAGTCATGACCGTGACGAAGGCGAAAGTGGCGAGGGCGGTGAGCAAATCGAGTGTCATGCCGCAACCTTATGCGAGAAAATCTGCCATGAAATTGCGTTCTGTTGCGATTTATAGAAATCAATGCAATTAAATTGATCCATGGACAAGATCGGTGAGCGTATATTGCAAGAGTTAACCCGCGATGGCCGGATCAGCAATCTGGAGCTTGCGGAGAAGGTGGGGCTGTCGCCGTCTGCCTGTCTGCGGCGGGTGCAGGATCTGGAGCGCCGGGGTATCATAGCGGGCTATCGCGCGGTGCTGGATCGCGGCGCGCTTGGTATCGGGTTTCTGGCCTATGTCACGGTTGGCCTCAACAGCCATACCAAGGCCAGTCAGGTGGCCTTTGAGCAGGCGATGAGCCGTGCGCCAGAGGTGGTGGAATGCCACAACATCACCGGAGCGGTGGAATATATCCTGCGGGTCGAAGTGGCCGATCTGGTTGCCTACAAACGGTTTCACACCGATGTTTTGGGTACGCTGCCGCAGGTCAATGCGATCACTTCGTACGTTGTGATGGGGTCGCCCAAGGATGGGCGCGGCTGAGCAATGACCCCATGAAATGAAAGGGGGCCGTTGGTTCGGCCCCTCGATCATTCCTGCCATCGTAACTGGAAATCCCCGTAAAGTCAGGGGGTTGGAAGGTTGAGCACCTGACCGACGCGCAGGCGATCCGTGGGCTGCATCGTGTCGGCATTGGCGGCGAGGATGTCAGCCTGCCGCGCGAAATCGCCGTAAAAGCGATAGGCGATAGAGGCGAGGCTGTCGCCGGTGGCCACGGTATAGGTGGTGGGCACGCGAGGGCGGGCGGGTTGCGACAGGGCGCTGAGAAGGAGGGCGGTATCAACCCGGCCTTCGGCGGTTACGAGACCTTGGGGCACCTCGACCTTGCCCTTCTTGGCGGCGTCATTCACGAGCGCGTCGATGTAGCCTTCGGACTGCCCCTGTTGCAGCGCCCCAAGCACCATGGATTCAAGTGCAGTGCCAACCGGCATGGCTGTCTGCGGTTGAGGAGCGGTAGGGGTTGGGGCTGCGGGAAGGGCTGGCAACGTGGCAACATCCGTATTGTTTACCAACGGTTCAGTCGCGTGCGCAGGCGCAGTGAGCGTCGAGAGGTCCGGAGCAACGCGAGTGACATCGGTGTCGATCACGGGGGGCAAGTCGGCCACGGTACGCGATTTTCCGGGCTGAAGCAGGATCAACGCAAGGGTTACAGCGACAAATCCCGCCGCGATCAGTGTTGCACGCAACATAAGAAAACCTCATAATAATCAACGCTTTGGGAATATGCAGCTGGGGTCGTCGTACAGGCAACCGCTGTTGCTGCATCGCCTGTGACATGGTTTGGCACGGCTCTATCCCCCTCGACGATTATGCAGTCCGGCGGGCAGGTGAGCCGGATTTTATTGCCTATATTTAGTCTGAATTTCAAGATTTCGTCAATATGGAGTGATTCGGAAATGGTCCTAAAACTCCAGAAAAGTCCGAAAAACCGCTGATTTCTCTCACGGTGTGGTTCACAGAGGGTGACCTTACAATCTGTAAGGTCCTTACGTGGATTTTGTAAGCTTTTTGCGTGTGTCTGGGCTGTGCCCCGGTCCGTCGGACTACCTAGCCGTTCTCGCGCAGGATTCCCCCTGCAAGGTAGAGGGAGCCACAGATGAGAATCCGCGCCTCGGGGCAGGTTGCGACGATCTCGGTGATAGCGGCAAGGGCGCTTTCGGCGGTGGTGGCGGGCAGACCCGCTGCGCGCGCGGCCTCGGCCGTCACATCGGCGGGCAGGGTGTTGGCCTCGCCGGGGATCGACAGGGCGGTGAGGGCCGTGGCATGGACGGCCAGCGGTGTGAGATAGCCCGCGATGTCCTTGGTGTTGAGCATGCCGCAGACGAGATAGGTCGGGCGCGCGGGCAGGGTGGCCAGATGGCGGGCGAGCGCCTCGCCTGCTGCGGGGTTGTGGCCGCCATCGAGCCAGACCTCGGCCTTGGGGGCCGCATCAATGAGCGGGCCGGTTTGCAGGCGTTGCATGCGCGCAGGCCAGAAGGCGCGGGTGACGGCGGCCTCATAGGCGGCCTCGCCCATCTGGAGGTGGCGCAGCACGGTGAGGGCGGCGCCTGCGTTTTCGATCTGATGCGCGCCGGGCAGGTTGGGCAAGGGCAGATCCAGAAGGCCCGTTTCGTCCTGATAGATCAGGCGGTCGCGTTCTCGGGTTGCGTGCCAGTGCTGGCCATGCGCCAGCAGGGGCGCGCCGTGGCGGGCGGAGACGGATTCGATCACGGCCAAGGCCTCGTCCGGTTGTGGCCCGCAGATGCATGGCACGCGGCGTTTGATGATCCCGGCCTTTTCGCCCGCGATCTTGGCCAGCGTGTCGCCCAGATATTGTTCATGGTCGATGGAAATGGGCGTAATGACCGTGAGCGCCGGTTGGTCGATTACGTTGGTTGCATCGAGCCGTCCGCCAAGACCCACCTCGAGCAGGGTGTAATCCGCAGGTGTCCGGGCCATGGCCAGAAGTGCCGCGCAGGTCGTGATCTCGAAATAGGTGATCGGGTCGCTGCCGTTGGCGGCGTAACATTCATCCAAGACGGCGGTCAGGTGCTCTTCTGTGATCAACTCGCCGGCAAGGCGGATGCGTTCGTGAAAGCGCGCAAGGTGGGGCGAGGTATAGGCGTGGACGGACTTGCCCGCCGCTTCTAGCCCGGCGCGGATCATCGCCTGAGTGCTGCCCTTGCCATTGGTGCCCGCGATATGGATCACCGGGGGCAGGTCGTTTTGCGGATTGCCCAAGGCATCGAGCAAGCGCCAGACGCGATCGAGCGTGAGGTCGATGATCTTGGGGTGCAGCGCCATCATCCGGGCAAGGATGGCGTCGGATGTGGGGGCGGTCATTTTTGGGTGGCGTCCTGCTGCGGTTGTGCCTCGGGTCCGGGGGCGGGCAGATCGCCCTTGATCGCGGGGGGCAGGCCCATCAACATGCGGGTGATGGTGATCAGTTCGTCGCGCAATTGGGTGCGGGGCGTCACGCGGTCGAGCATGCCGTGATCCAGCAGATATTCGGCGCGCTGAAAGCCCTCGGGTAGTTTTTCGCGGATGGTCTGTTCGATGACGCGCGGCCCGGCAAAGCAGATGAGCGCGCCCGGTTCGGCAATCTGGACATCGCCCAACATGGCATAGGATGCCGTGACACCGCCGGTGGTGGGGTGGGTCAGCACGACGATATAGGGCAGGTTTGCCTCTTTCAGCATCTGCACTGCGACGGTGGTGCGGGGCATTTGCATGAGGCTCAGGATGCCCTCTTGCATCCGCGCGCCGCCTGCGGCGGAGAAGAGGATAAGGGGGCGTTTGAGCTTTACCGCGGCCTCGGCGGCGGCGATGATGGCGTTGCCCACATACATGCCCATGGAGCCGGCCATGAAGCTGAAGTCCTGGGCTGCGGCCACGATGGGCGTGCGGCCCATCTCGCCGGTGGCGACGAGCATCGCCTCTTTCTCGCCGGTCTGTTTCTGGGCGGCGCGCAGGCGGTCGGGATATTTCTTCTGGTCGCGGAATTGCAGCGGGTCGGGGGTGGGCGCGGGGACCTCTACCTCGGAGAAGATGCCGCCGTCAAAGAGCGCTGTAAAGCGCGCGCGCGGGGTGATGCCCATGTGATGGCCGCAGTTGGTGCAGACGTTGAGATTGTCCGAGAGTTCGCGGTGGAACAGCATGGTTCCGCACTCGTCGCATTTGGTCCAGAGGTTTTCGGGGATTTCGCGGCGCGAGAAGATCGAGTTGATCCGGGGGCGCACGTAATTGGTGATCCAGTTCATCGGGTCCGGTCCCTCTGGTGACGATTGCGCCCTCACATAAGCGGGGCGCGGGTGAAATGCAATCAGCGGCGCAAGCTGAGGCGAATGGCGAGCCAGCCGCAGACGAGGATCAGCAGGTCGAGCGGCATCATGGCCCAGAGAGCGTCGGCATTGTCCACGGTGAAGGGATAGGCATAGAGCGCCAGCCCGTCGAATTGCCCGCGCGGGGCGGCGATCATGATGGCGCTGAAATTGTTGATGAAATGCAGTGCCGTGGCGGGCCCAAGGGTGCCGGAACGGGCGGTGAGGTCTGCGGCGGCCAGACCGAAGGCCGCAGCCCAGGCGACCACGACCCAGGCGTTTGCGCCAAAGCTGATGGGATCGTAGTGCAGCATGGCAAAGCTGACGGAGGGCAGCACCATCCATACAAGGGGCGATGCAAAACGCGCGGCAAGCTGGCTTTGCAAATAGCCGCGAAACACCAGTTCTTCGGCAAAGACCTGAAGAAAGAGGCCCGTCAGGGCGAGCGGCAGAAGCATCAGCCATTGCGAGGCGGGCAGGTTGGCAACTGGTTCCAGCCCTTCGGGCATGGGCAGAAAGAGCAGAGCACCGTAAAGCAGCAGCATCACCCCCATCGCGCGGGTGAACTGGCGCAAGGCTAGGGCGCGGGGGCCGATGATGCTAGAGAGGCCGCGCCGGTGGACGATGCGCAGGGTGAGGCCCAAGGCCACGATCAAGAGGCCGAACACGAAGAGGTTGATCAGCACGCCCTGCGGGTTCGAGGCGGTTTCGATTCCCGGCGAGATTTGCGCCCAAGCCTCGGGTCCGAAGAGCAGCGGCAGAAGGGCGGCATAGCCATAGCTGAGCGCCACAAAGACCGGCACGCCAAGGGCGATGCCTGCCACAAGCCGCCCCGGATGGGCCGTGGCACGGGCAGGACCAACGAGGATTTCATGGGCGTCATATCTCATGCGCGCAAGCTATAGGCAGGGCTGAGGGGTTGCAATCGGCTTGCCCCCGCCGCGCCGCTGGCCTAGACCGATTTCCAGCTAATTCCGGGAGGCCCCTCATGACCAAGTTCGACAAAGCCAAACTGCCCAGCCGTCACGTGACTGAAGGGCCCGAGCGCGCGCCGCATCGGTCCTATTACTATGCCATGGGTATGACCGAGACGGAGATCCATCAACCGCTCGTGGGTGTGGCGACCTGCTGGAACGAGGCGGCCCCCTGCAATATCTCGCTCAACCGTCAGGCGCAGGCCGTCAAGGGCGGCGTGAAAGAGGCGCATGGCAGCCCACGCGAGTTCACCACGATCACGGTGACGGACGGGATCGCCATGGGGCATGAGGGTATGCGCTCGAGCCTCGCGAGCCGTGAGGCGATTGCCGACACGGTGGAGTTGACCATGCGCGGGCATTGCTATGATGCGCTGGTGGGTCTGGCGGGCTGCGACAAATCCCTGCCGGGGATGATGATGGCGATGGTGCGTTTGAATGTGCCGTCGGTGTTCATCTATGGCGGGTCGATCCTGCCGGGCAAGGCGCCGCAGGTCGAGGAAATCCCGGCGGATTTCCGCAGTCGCGATCTGACTGTGCAGGATATGTTCGAGGCGGTGGGGCGGCATCAGAATGCCGAGATGTCCGATAAGGCGCTGGATATGCTGGAGCGGGTGGCCTGCCCGTCGGCGGGGGCCTGCGGTGGGCAGTTTACCGCCAACACCATGGCCTGTGTGTCCGAGGCGATTGGTCTGGCGTTGATGAATTCCTCAGGCATGCCCGCGCCCTATGAGAGCCGCGATCAATATGCCGAGGCCTCTGGCCGGGCGGTGATGCAGCTCTTGGAAAAGAACATCCGGGCGCGCGATGTGGTGACGCTCAAGAGTTTGCAGAATGCGGCGCGGGTCGTGGCCTGCACCGGGGGCAGCACCAATGCCGGTCTGCACCTGCCTGCGATTGCGCATGAGGCGGGGATTGATTTTTTTCTCGAGGATGTCTGCGACATCTTCCGCGACACGCCCTATTTCGTCGATCTGAAACCGGGTGGGGCCTATGTGGCCAAGGACCTTTACGATGCAGGCGGCATTCCGGTGGTCATGAAGGAATTGCGCAAGGCGGGGCTGATCCATGAGGATTGCATCACCGCCAGCGGGCGCAGCATCGGCGAGGAGCTGGATCTGATCGAGCGCGAGGCCGATGGCAAGGTGATCTATCCGATTGAAACCCCGATCACCAAGACGGGGGGCGTTGTCGGCCTCAAGGGCAATCTGGCCCCGACCGGCGCGATCGTGAAAGTGGCGGGCATTGCGCCCGAGCATCAGGTCTTTACCGGCCCGGCGCGGGTGTTCGAATGCGAAGAGGATGCGTTCGAGGCGGTCAAGGCGCGCGCCTACAAGGAGGGCGAGGTGATCGTCATCCGCAATGAGGGCCCGGCAGGCGGCCCCGGCATGCGCGAGATGCTGTCGACCACGGCGGCGCTGAGCGGTCAGGGCATGGGCAAGAAGGTGGCGTTGATCACCGACGGGCGTTTCTCTGGGGCGACACGCGGGTTCTGTGTGGGCCATGTCGGGCCGGAGGCGGCGCATGGCGGGCCGATTGCCTTGATTGCCACGGGCGACATGATCACGATCGACGCGATCAAGGGTGTATTGTCGGTCGACTTGAGTGACGAGGAATTGGCCAAGCGCAAGGAAGCGTGGAAAGGCCCGCGTGAGACCATCTATAGCAGCGGCGCGCTGTGGAAATATGCGCAATTGGTGGGCGAGACCTACAAGGGCGCTGTCACCCATCCCGGCGCGGCGTTCGAGCGGCATGTTTATATGGACCTCTGAGCGGGGCGGGGTCCGGGCGATAGCGCGCCGGACCCTGCTTGGGCTGGGGATGATGGCCCTTGCGGGTTGTCTCGCCGCGCCTGCGGGCAAGCCTCAGGCGATGACGGCGGTCGCGTTTTACGAGGGTGCGGTGGTGGTGACGGGCCCGCGCGGCTATTGCGTGGATGCGGCCAGCGTGCGGCGTGGAGTGTCGGGCAGTTTCGCGCTGATGGCCAGTTGTCTAAGTCTGGGGCAGATGGGCGGCGTCTATGCCGATCCGGCGGTGATGACTGTTTCGGTTCTGCCGCGCGCGGCGTCGGCGCAAGCACCGGATGCTCAGGCCATGGCCCGGGCGCTGGCCCCGGCAGAGGTGCGGGTGGCGCAGGAAAAGGACGGTCTGGCCGTGGTGCAGGTGATGCAGGGCGGCGATGCCGCGCTTCCGGGGGGCGATCCGGTACATTGGCGTGCTGGACTGGTGATCAACGGGCATCTGGTGGGACTGGCGGTTTACGGCCCCGAGGGGCAGGGTGTGTCGGGGGCCGAGGGGCAGGCGTTGGTGCAAGCCCTGGCGCGGGCGATGTGGGCGGCAAGCCCATCCTCCTGATCTTTGGGATGGATTGTTTCCTCTTTTGAATTAATGCTATGCAAGGATTTGGGACGTAGCAGTGCGGTACGGCCGCGCGTGCGAAGATTGGCAAGGGTGCGCTCTGCATGAAATTACTGGACGTGTTGACGCATCGCCACAGCCTGCGCAAATGGCGTCAGACTGCGCGCAATGCCCCGATGATGGGCTTGGCGGAGTTGCGGCGCGCGCGGGCGCGGGCGCGCAAGCTGATGTATTCGCTCAACGAGGTGATCTCGATTGCCGATAACCGGCTGGCGTTGCCGATGATCGGGTCGAATTCGTTTTCCCGGCCGCATGGCACCGATTGGGCCTGGCGGCCCGAATTGTGGCGCGAGCCCTTGCCGGTGCCCGGCATGGCCTCGGTCCGGTCCAAGTCTATGCTGGGGCGCGAGGTGACACTGTTTCACGATTGCGCCCGTTCGGAGCTGTGTTTGCGCCAGTTGCGCAACAGCCGCGAGGCGGATCTGGCGCCTTATGGGTTGCGGATGGATGTGTTTGCCTTTGACGGATCGTTTCTGTCGGTGGTGCTGGATTTTCCGCAACAGGCGGTGAACGGGCTGACCAAGCGGCATCTGTTGCGGATGGATACGATTGTGGAATTGGAAAAGCCGCTGGAAATCTTTGCCCGGCTCAACATCAAGCACGGGCCGAATACCGAACAGATCGTGCGGGAATTGCCGTTGAATGCCGAAGAAATCATGGTCGAATTCGATCTGGCCTATTCCAACCTGAACGAAAAGCGGGTGGAGCGAGCCTGGATCGACCTGATCTTCGAGAATCCGCAGATGAGCCAGCTTGTGTTGCGGGATGTGACGTTTAGCCGTCGCCCGCGCGCGGCGCTATAGGGGGGTGCGGTGATGAGCGAGTGGACATTGACCAAGACGCGGCTCTTTGAAGGGGTCTGGGAGGGTGTGCTGACACGGGCGGGCGAGGCAGAGGCTGCGCCGCCCGAGATCGAGGTGACGCATCAGCAAGAGCCGGTGGCGGGGGTCGTGGTGACGGCAAAGCCGGAGGAAAACCTCTGGGTGGTGCGGGTGCCGGTGCCCTTGGAAAAGATCGCGGACGGGGTGCAGACCTTTGTGATCCGGGATCGGCGGAGCGGCGAGGTTCTGGACAGTTTCGCGCTCTTGGCGGGGGATGTGCTGAGCTATGACATTCGCGCCGAAATGGCGCTCTTGCGCGAGGAATTGGACCTGCTCAAGCGGGCATTCCGGCGGCATTGTCTGGATACGCTCTAGGGGCGTTGCATCTGATCGGGGTTACGGCGTCCCGGCCCCCGAGCCGGGGTCTCTATGCTGCTTGGGCGTGGTCCCGGGGCAAGCCCGGGACGGGTGTGGTCTCGATGGGGTGCCGCACGTTCTAAAGGCGGTCGAGATCACCCTTGCGCGGGAAAATCTGTTGCACGATCCCTGCGAAGAGCAGGTAGACGCTTGTGACGACCAGCCCCCAATGCGCCCAGCTTTGCGGATCGAAATGGACCCAAGCGGCCCATCCGGCAAAGAACGTCCACGCCAGGGCCATCGGCAGGGTCAGCCAGCGCCAGCGTTCGGTGCGGACGGGATGCACGAATTTGAGCGGCAGGAACATGGCCACCGCGAGCACCACCACCAATCCGAGGATGATCCAGAAATTCGGAGCAAGCGCGAAGAGCACCAGCACCAGCATGTTCCAGCATCCGGGAAAGCCGGAAAAGGAATTGTCCTTGGTTTTCATCCGCGTGTCGGCGAAATACATCGCACTTGCAAAGGTGATCACGATGATGGCGAGCCAGCCTGTCCAGCCCGGCAAGAGATCGGATTTGAACAGCGCAAAGGCCGGGATGAACACATAGGTGAGATAGTCGATGATCAGATCGAGCAGCACGCCGTCAAATTCGGGGGCATATTGCTGCACATCGTATTTGCGCGCGAGCGGCCCGTCGATGCCGTCCACCGCAAAGGCCACCACCAGCCAGAGAAACATCAGTTCCCATTTGTGATCGACCGCTGCAAGCATCGCGAGCATCGCGAAGACGGCGCCGGTGGCAGTAAAGAGGTGAACAAGGAGTGCGCGCATCTGTAAGGTCATTCGGGTTTAATGACCCAGGGAACACGGATTTGCAAACAAAAGCCCGGCCCCTGAGAGGAGCCGGGCGCATTTTCTGGCATGCTGCTCAGTTTGCGAGCCGCACCTCTTCCAGCGGATAGGCCAGCATGTCCTGTGCCTCCCACGCGACGTGGCAGTCATGGCAGAAGCTCTGCTTGAATTTCATCGGCTGGCCGTTGGGCTGAATGCCGCCATAGACCCAATCGGCGGTCTCCGGCGCGCTGCCGGGTTCGCCCTTGGTCATGATAAAGAGCGGGCCGGGCACGGCGGCCTTTTTCTTGGCGCTGATGGTGATGCTTTCCTTGGCCAGCACGGATCCTACGGGCATGTTCACGCCCTCGGTCGCGTATTTCAGGTATTGCTCGGCGGCGATGTCATTGGCGAAGGTGTAAAGCAGGCGGTTGCCATGGGCCCCGGCCACGGCGGGGCGGGTCGAGGACACGGTCCAGTCACGATAGGCGCTGGCGACGGCATCGCCCTCTTTTGCGTAGCCTGCGACCAGCTCGTCCTTGATGCAGGCGTAGATTTCCTCGATCGCGGCGGCCTCGAGCGCGAAGGGGTCATCCACGGCGACGGCACATTCGGCAGCATGTGCGGTTTGCGCAAGGCTGAGGCTGGCCATCAGGGTCGCGGCGGCGAAAAGCTGGCGTTTCATTCTATGTTCACTCCCTTGAAAATCATGAGACACGTTGGTCGTCCACGCGGACATTTGCATGAATCCACTGTAATTGAACTTAACTATTGCGTGAGGCGTTGAAGGGTTCGAACGGCATCCCGGCCTTGGTCCGTGCGATTGCTGCAATGCGGCAACACTCTGTGGCAGCTGTCCGGTGATGGGCGATTTCCGACCGGATTCGCGCTATGATACCTTCAGGGAGGGGACCTGTCCGATCCGGGAAAGGGAACCCAAATGGCCGAGACCGACCTGACGACCCGCTTCATGCCCGCCAATTGGCGGCACGATCTGGATCTTTTCCTGGTGGAACGCGCCGCCGGGATGAACGGCTATCTGCTGGCTCGATCGAGGCTGGCGAGCGTGGCGCATCTTCAGAGTCTGAGCGACTCGGAGTTGGCGGCCATGGGGCTGACGCGCGACGATATTGCCGCTTTTGTGTTCGAGGACATTCTGCCCGGTTGAGGGCACGATACGGGTGTCGATGCAGCTTGACAGTACCGGCGGCAACGGCCAACTCTGCGCCTCATGTTCGATGTGCGACCCGTGGGATATCTCGTTGGCCTGATGGTCATGGCCATGGGCCTGACCATGGCGCTGCCGCTCTTGGTGGATATCGCCGAGGGGCGCGAACATTGGCCTGTTTTTGCCGAAAGCATGATCGTGACCTGCATTGCGGGCGGATTGGTGGCGCTGTCGTGCAAGAATTCGATAGGTCAACCACTGACGATCCAGCAGGCGTTCTTGCTGACCACTCTGGTCTGGGTGGCGCTGCCGCTCTTTGGCGCGCTGCCGTTCATGCTGGGCGAGACCGATCTGGAGTTCATAGACGCCTTTTTCGAGGCGATGTCGGGTGTGACCACCACAGGGGCGACGGTGATTGCCGGGCTGGATACCTTGCCCAAGGGCCTCTTGCTGTGGCGGGGCATTCTGCAATGGTTGGGCGGTCTGGGGATTGTGATCGTGGCGCTGGTGTTCCTGCCCGAGATGCGGGTGGGGGGGATGCAATTCTTTCGCGCCGAGGGGTTCGACACCTTTGGCAAGGCGCTGCCGCGCACCATCGACATCTCGAAGGGTGTGCTCAACGTCTATCTGGGGCTGACCGCGATTTGCACGCTCACCTTTCTTGCCCTTGGCATGGGGGCGTTTGATGCGACGGTGCATGCGCTGACCACGGTCTCGACGGGGGGGTTTTCCAGCATGGACAGTTCCTTTGCGGCCTTTCCTGGCGGGCCGCAATATGCCTGCGTGGTGTTCATGATCCTGGCCAGTCTTCCCTTTGTGCGGATGATGCAGGGGGTGCAGGGCAATATCCTGCCGCTCTATCGCGACACGCAGGTGCGCACCTATCTGCGGTGGATCTTTTATTCCGTCGCCTTGGTGGTGGGTTATGATTTCATAATGAACGGCCAGTTTTCGGAAGAAAGCGTGCGCTTGCGGCTGTTCAACATCGTGTCGATCTTTTCCGGCACCGGATTCGGCGATGGCGATGTGACGGCCTGGGGGACATTTCCCTTTGTCGTGCTGATCGTGGTGGGGGCGATTGGCGGCTGCACCGGCTCGACGGGCTGTTCGATCAAGATTTTCCGTTACCAGCTTATGTTGCGCGCCATGGGGCAGCAGGCGCGGCGCATTTTCAACCCGTCCAGCGTGATGATCCTGCGCCATGAGGGGCGGCGCGTCGAGGATGAGGTGCTGCAATCGGTGATGCTGCTCTTTACCGTCTATATCCTGTCGCTGGGGTTTTTCTCGGTCGCGCTGGAGTTGACCGGGCTCACGCTGATGGAATCGGTGACGGGGGCCTGGACCGCGATTTTCAACGTCGGTCCGGCCTTTGGCCCCAGTGTCGGGCCGACCGGATCGCTGATTGCCTTTCCCGATGCGGCGAAGGCGCTGATGATCCTTGCCATGTTGATGGGGCGGCTGGAAATTCTGGCCGTGATCGTGCTTATCCTGCCGTCGTTCTGGCGCCCCTGACACCCTGACCTGAAAAGGAGCCTGAAATGCCCAAGACATCCGACGAGTTCCGCGCGCAGGCCCCTTTGGGCGCGCAGATCAGCCATATGCTGAAATCGCGCGGGGTCGAGGTGATCTTTGGCATTCCGGGCGTGCATAACCAGGAGATGTATCGCGGCATCGAAGAGGCGGGCATCACCCATGTTCTGGCGCGGCATGAGCAGGGGGCCGGGTTCATGGCCGATGGTTACGCGCGGGCCACGGGCACGCCCGGGGTTGCCTTTGTGATCACCGGGCCGGGGCTGTGCAATATCCTGACGCCGCTGGGGCAGGCGTGGTCGGACAGTGTGCCGGTGCTGGTGCTGTCATCCTGTCTGGATGAGGCAGCGGCGCAGCAGGGGCAGCTGCACCAGATGCGCGACCAGCGGGCGGCGGCGGCATGTGTCACGGAATGGAGCGCCGAGGCGCGCGACGCGGCCAGTGCCTATCGGTTGATCGACCGCGCGCTTGTCGAGTTTGCCACGCGGCGCGGGCGGCCCCGGCATATCCAGGTGCCGATTGCGGCGTTGGAGGGGATGGCCGAGGCGGCGCCTGTGGCGGTGCCTTTGGATCATGCGCCGGCGCTGGCCGCTGAGGTGGCGGCGGAGGTGGCCGAGGCGCTATGTGCGGCGCGCAAGCCGCTGATCATTCTGGGCGGTGGCGCTGTGAAGAGTGCCGCAGACTGGCGCGAGATTGCGACGCGGTTGGAGGCGGCGACCTTTACCACCTATGCCGGGCGCGGGATCATGGGGGCGGCGGCCCCGCTCGATTTCGGGGCCTATCTGGCGCGGCCGGACAGCGCGTCGGTGATCGCCGAGGCCGATCTGGTGTTGGTCGTGGGCAGCGAGTTGTCGCAGAACGATCTGTGGCGGCCCGCCTTGGGGCATCGTGCGCCGCTTATCCGGGTGGACATGGACCCGGATGTTCTGGGTGGTGCCATGGCCGGGGATCGCCGGATCCTGGCGGATGCCAGGGCGCTGGCGCGGGGGATTCTGGCGCAGGATCTTGGCTCTCGGGGCGGCTGGCGACCCGAGGAAATTGCTGCCGCGCGGGCACGTTGGCGGGCCGAGAGCGATGCCGAGCGGCCGGGGATCGCCGGCATTTGCGATGCCCTGCGCGCAGCCTTGCCCGAGGATACGATGATCTATTCGGACATGACGCAATTCGCCTATGTCGCCAAGGAGGTCTGGCCCATGGCGCGGCCCGGTCATTGGCACCATCCCACCGGCTTTGGCACGCTGGGTTATGCGCTGCCCGCGGCGATTGGCGGGGCAATGGCGCGGCGGGGCAAACCCACCATCGCCATCGCGGGCGATTACGGGTTTCAGTATACGGTGCAGGAGATGGGCACGGCAGTCGAGCAGGGTCTGGCCCTGCCGATTCTGGTCTGGGACAATACCAAGCTGAAAGAGATCGAGGATAGCATGGTGCGTGCGCAGATCGCGCCCAATGCGGTCAAGGCGCATAACCCCGATTTCTGCGCGCTGGCGCGGGCCTATGGTGCCCATGCCGAGGCCCCGCAAAGCGTGGCGGCGTTGCAAGAGGCGGTGCAGGCGGCATTGCGGGCGGACCGCCCCACGTTGATCCATATGACGCCGGTTCTGTCGGGGCAGGCCTAGTAGACATCCCCGCGCCCGGTGACGGAAATATAGGCCGGACAACCGGGCCGGGCGGTGTTGATGATGAGATACCAGACGGTTTCGCCGGGCCGTCCGGTGCGCGAATATTCACAGCCCGAGGGATGCGTCCACCATTGGCCCTGATGGCCGGCAGGGGGTGTGACGCTGCTTTTGCCGACCTTGATCTGGCTGGCACGGCCGATTTTCTTGGAGACATCGGCCTGAGCCGCACCGGTGAGGCCAAGGGTGAGCGCGGTGACGAGCGTGAGGATGGGTTTCATGGTCGAGACTCCGGTTCAAATGTTGTGTTCCGGCGGTCATTCCAGCGCCCGGCAGGGGCGCGTTGGCGTCAGGACCATGGCAAAAGCGCGGCTCTCCGTTCGGATTATTCTCGAATTGTACCAAAGCCTTGAGGGGCGTTCCGCTTTGCGTGCCACATTTGGCGCGCGGGCGCGGTCCATAGCGCGGTGTCTGTGCGACACGCGCTTGCTTGCGCTTGGCGGCTGTGGTTGTAGGATTGAGGCGCGATGCAGGATCTGGGGTGCGTATGAAGACGGTTCTGTTTCACGTTGGCATGCCGAAATGCGCCACCACGACGATCCAGGATTTTCTGACAAAGCAGGGGACCTGGCTGGAAGAGCGTGGGTTTTCCTACAAGAAGCACCCGGATGATCCCACCGAGAGGCAGGGAAACGCTGCGCAGTTGGCCGACTATGCGATGACCGGCACCCCTGCACAGCTGCTCGAGCATCTCGATTTTTTCCTGAACTGTGACGGCGATGTCGTTCTGAGCAGTGAAATGCTGTTCGTTCTGGGGCGCGGAAACGGCTTTGAGACGATCCAGCAAGAGGTGCTGCACCGGGGCTTTGATCTGCGGGTGATCGTTTATCTCAAACGCCAGGATTTGTGGATCGAGAGCGATTACAAACAGCATGTAAAGGACGCCAACCTCTGGGACGGGACGTTTGCCGACCTGCTTGCGCTGCGCCGTTCCAAGCATACGCTTGACTATCGTTTCCTCCTGACAAGCTGGGCCAAGCAGGTTGGGCATGCGCGGATGCGCGTGGTGGCTCTGAACCCGTCGCAGGATGAGGATTACGCCATCGACAGTTTTTTGTCGCTGCTTGGTTTGCCCCGTCCAGAGGCGGAGATCGCCGCGCCTCGACAGAATGTCAGCCCGTCGGCAAGTGCAACCGAGGCGGCGCGCCAGATCAAGCTGCAACTGATCGGCGCAGGAATGGCCCCTGATGACATTCGAAATTTGATCCAGCGGTTTCTGGAGTCCGTGCGCGATGTCAGCCTTGATGTGCCCGGCGATGGCTTTCTCAGCCCGGTGGCGCGGCGCGCGCTCTTGTCCGAGTTTGCCGCCTCGAATGCCGAGCTTTCGCGCAGCTTTCTGGGGGGAAAGCCCGCCTTTGACGATCTGCCGCAGGACGATATGGCGGATTGGGTGCCCCCGACAGAGCGGGTGCCCGCTATTCTGGCGGGGGTGATTGCGAAATCGTTGAGGCAAGAGCGCCAAGATGACAGGTCGCCCGTTCAGAGCGATGCCCCGCTGACTGCATCCGGACAGCCTGAGGGGGCTGTGCCGCTGTTGGCGCGGATGAAGAGCCTGCTCCACCGCTGATATGGTCCGCCTCTTGGTGTGGCAGGGTCGCGTATCATGCGCTGTCACTCTATCGCTTTGATCTCGAAATGTTATAGACTCGCGGCCATTGGGGGATGTGGCTGACATGGCGCGTCCCGTTCAGACCACAGGCGCGGTGATGCCCGTAGTAACCTTTCATATCGGCATGCCGAAATGCGCGACCACGACGATCCAGAGTTTTCTGGAGGCGCGGGCCGACTGGCTGGCGGGCCAAGGGCAGATATACGAGCGTCATCCAGAGGACCGCACGCGCAATCAGGGCAATGCGGCGCAGCTGGCCGCCATCTGCATGGCGCAGGATGCCGCGCGGATGGAGGCGCATCTGGGCTATTTCCTGCGCTCGGGGCGCGATGTGGTGTTGAGCAGCGAGGTCCTGTTCGACCTGTGGCGCGACGAGAAGTTCATGCCGTTGCGCGATGCGGTGGAGCGCAGGGGCTATGAGCCACGGGTGGTCGTCTATCTCAAGCGGCAGGATCTGTGGATCGAGAGCGATTTCAAGCAGCATGTGAAGGGCCGCAGCGACTGGGTCGGCAGTTTTGAGGATCTGCTGGAGCGGCGGTGGTCGCGGGGAACGCTGGATTATCACCGGCTCTTGTCGGCATGGGCGGCGCAGGTGGGGCGCGCGGCGATGCGCATTGTGCCGCTCAACCCGTCGCAGCCGCAGGATTTTGCCGTGCGCCGTTTGCTGGACGTGATCGGCGTGGCGCTGCCCGAAGGGCCGCTCGGCATCGCGCAGCAGAATGTCAGCCCGCCCGCGGCGATGATCGAGGCGGCGCGGCACATCAAGGCGGCGCTGATGGCGCAGGGGATGCGGGCACCGGATGTTGCGCCGCTCTTGGCGCGGTTCATGGCGCGGGGGCCAGAGTGGGCGCAAACCCGCGCCGCACAAGAGATCCTGAGCCCCGAGGCGCGGCGCGATTTGCTGGCGCGCTGTGCGGCCTCCAATGCGGCGCTGGCGCGGGATTTTCTTGGGGGGCGGGCACTGTTTGACGCGCCAGAAGACCCGGACGAGGCATGGGTGCCGCTGGCGGAGCGGGCAGAGGCGATCCTGTCGACGCATGTGGCGCAAGAGATGCGGGGCGCCCTGCCCGAGACCAAACCCGATGGCGCGCGGGTCCGGCGCTGGCTGGGCGCGCGTTGGCGCAAGACGTAGGGTAATCTTTTGCCGGGGTGGCGCAAATTGGGCTGGTCTCGGGCCGGTGGCGCGATTAGGTAGATGGGCGATAGCGACGCAACGGAGTGAGCCCAGACATGGCTAAAATCACCTATATCGAGCATAACGGCACCCGGCACGAGGTCGAGGTGGCCAATGGCCTGACCGTGATGGAAGGCGCGCGCGACAACAATATCCCCGGCATCGAGGCCGATTGCGGCGGGGCCTGCGCCTGTTCCACCTGTCACGTCTATGTCGATCCGACCTGGGTGGAGAAACTGCCCGCCAAGGATGACATGGAAGAGGACATGCTTGATTTCGCCTATCAGCCGGACCCGGCGCGCTCGCGCCTGACCTGCCAGCTCAAGGTGACGGATGCGCTGGATGGTCTGGTCGTGCAGATGCCGGAAAAACAGATCTGAGATGCGCGGCGCGGCGGCGGTCATCGGGGCGCTGCTGTTTGCCCGGCCGGTTCTGGCCGAACCTTGGGTTGCGAGCGGCGGTGGCAACATCGCCGCTGCGCGCTTTGAGGCCCCCGATGACAGCTATCCGCACCGGATCATGGGGCAGATCCAAGAGCGTCGTGTCTTGGCGGTGCGCGATGCCTCTGGAGTGGAAATCCGGCACGACCTGCGGCAAGGGCCGGAGCCAAGCCATGTGTTCGAGGATATGGCCCCGCGTCTGGTGGATGCCGATGGCGATGGTCAGACCGATGTTGTGGTGGTGGAATCGAGCCCCACGCAAGGTGCGCAACTCGCGATTTACACTCTGCGGCGCGGGCAGTTGGTGAAATCCGCGGCCACCCCGCAAATCGGCACAAGGTTTCGCTGGCTGGCCCCCGCCGCGATTGCCGATCTGAATGGTGACGGGATCACCGACATTGCCTATGTTGAGACACCGCATCTGGGCAAGACCCTGCGCGTCTGGAGTTGGGCGCCGGGGGGATTGACGCAAATTGCCAGCCTCACGGGTGTCACCAATCACCGGATCGGGGATGAGGTGATCTGGGGCGGGGTGCGCGACTGTGGTCCGGGTCCCGAAATCATCGTCGCGGATGCCGGATTCCGCGAAGTAGTGGCGGTGGCGTTTGACGGCGCTGACCTGACGGCGCGGCCCTTGGGGATCACGGCCAACCCGGAGGGGTTCGCACAGGCGCTGACCTGCGGTTGACAGGGGGCGCACCTGTTGCGCGCTTGCGGCGCACAACCATAATTTGAAAGCCGCAAGTGGAAGCCATTCGATAGGTAGATTGATTACATTTTTGTCCCAACCTACGCTTCGCGCAAGGCAAGGTTTGTGAGGAGCGACGGTATGCTTGGTTTGCTGTTGGCGGCGATGGGCGTTTTGGGGGCATCCCTTGTCTTAAGTGATCAAAATGACGATGATAACGTCTCCAATGATGGGCCGCCCGACGAGGAAGACGTCGGAGAGGTGTAGCCGCCCATAACACTCCCCGAAGAGCCGGTCGTAGATGGCCCGCGCCAATTCGGCACCGTGTCGATTTCACCCGGTCCTGAGGATCAAGTGGCCACGCCTTTTGACGATGTGATCGTGATCGAAAACGAGACTGTCCGAGGTGAAAGTGGGCGTAGCATACCGGTTTCCAATTCTGTGGACGCGGGTGCCGGCAATGACCGCCTTTATATGTCTGGGGGGATTGGGATCGGCGGGGAGGGTAACGATACGATTTCCCTCTTTGTAGGAGGGGTTTTTTCCAGTTCGCAGGCACCCCGCAGGAGGTGCCGGGGGTTGAACCCGTTGCGCTTGAGGGTGCTGGCGATGATGTGATCGAGGTGTTTGTTGGTGGCGTTGGTGTGATCGACGCGGGTGAGGGCAATGACACTGTTGATGTCTATTCATTCAGATTCGAGAACGCTGTTGATGTGACCTTAGGCGATGGCGATGATCTCATCCGGTATTTTTCCAGTAGGAGCCCGAGCGGCGTGATTGCCCAACTGCATGATTTCAATCCGGCCGAAGACAGGATCGAGATCGTTCGGGATATTGCCGAGGGTTCGGTTCTTGGGGAGATGACCGGATTTGAGGTGACAATTACCCCCGGCACCGAGGAAGAGCCATCCGTTCTGGCGGTTACGGTCACTCATGCCGATCCCGCACTCCCTCCTGAGGTTTACCGCTATTTCGCTGACGGGCTGGATGCGACACAGGCGGACGAGATTCGGATCAGCTTTGTCGATGACTTGGAAGAGGAAGATGGGACGCCAATCGAACCTCTGCGCGACGGCAGCGATCTTGTGTTCACCCTTCGGTCCGAGGATTTGGCAACCCTGTCGGCGCAGACGCTTGACGTGTCCCGACAGGACGGAAATTCGCTCGCGGATATTACCCGTGTCGTGCTGAATATTGATGAGACTATAGAGGGCACATTCGAGGTTCACGAGAGCCGTCTCTTTTCACTGACAAGGGGCTTTGGGGACGGGATCACCTCGCACTTCCGGCATGTCGTGTTTAGTCCGGCAGAGCTTGACGGGGCAACGGTGACCGAGGTGGAGCTGGCGAATGCGCCTCTTACGTTTTTGTCGATAGACGGCCCCCCAGAGGATAAGTTGCTCGATCTTCCGCAATTCCTGGCACCAAACGTCGAAGTCGCTCGGATATTCGCAGGGGAAGTTGTTACGGATTTGTTCTATCCCGAGAATGAGCGGAACACGGTCAATGATATAGAGATTGTGATCAATCGTGTGGCGCTTTCTTAGGCTGTGACCTCTGGAAACGTGGGATTTCGTTTCGGGGTGGCGCCCGAGCAAATGCCCGCTTAGATCACCGCGCGCTGCATGGTGATCGAGGTGGGGCGGTCGTATCCGGGATGGGCGGTTTCGCCGGTTTTGACAAAGCCCATCCTGGCAAAGGCCTGGTGGTTTTCCGTCAATTCCACACGAACCTGCAATTCCACCGCGTCGAGGCCACGGGCGCGGGCGCGGTCCATGGCAAGGTCTACCAGCCGCGCGGCCAGCCCTTGCCCACGCCATGCGGCATCGACTGCGAGTTTGCCCAGGTAGAGACATCCGGATTTCGGCGTCAGGAAAACGCAGGCCACGGGCGGCGTGCCGATGGTCCAGACCTCGCCATCGCGGCAGTGCTGGTCGACGGTTTCCACGGTCAGACGGTGCATGGAGGAGGGCGGGTCGATCCGGCCCTCCATCTGCGCAAAGCTGCGGCGGATGAGATCAAGGATCGCGTCGGCCTGCCCGCTGCCGGGTTGCACCCGGACCGGGGCCGTGTCGAGGGTCATTTCAGCGCGCGCCAGCCGATGTCGCGGCGACAAAAGCCCTGGGGCCAGTCGATGCGATCCACCATGGCATAGGCGCGGTCGGCCGCCTCTTGCAGGGTGGTGCCACGGGCTGTGGCGGCCAGAACGCGGCCGCCTGTCGCGGTGATCTGCCCTTGGGCGCGTGTGGTGCCGGCGTGAAAGACCATGTGAAAACTGTCCTCGGGGCAAGTGTCCAGCCCCTTGATGACGCTGCCTTTTTCGTAATCGCCGGGATAGCCCTGTGCGGCCAGAACCACCGTGAGGGCGTGATCCTCGGCCCAGTTGACAGAGAGATCGGCAAGCCGCCCCTCGGCGGTGGCAAGCATCAGGTCGAGCGCCTGCGCGCCGAGGCGCATCATCAGCACCTGACATTCGGGATCGCCAAAGCGGCAGTTGTATTCGACAAGGCGCGGTGCACCGTTCTTGATCATCAGCCCGACAAAGAGCACGCCTTGGTAGGGCGTGCCGCGCCGTGCCATTTCGGCCAAGGTGGGGCGGACGATCTGATCGAGCGCCTGTCGGGTGACGGCATCGGTCATCACGGGGGCGGGGGAATAGGCCCCCATGCCGCCGGTATTGGGGCCGGTGTCGCCTTCGCCCACGCGTTTGTGGTCCTGGGCGGTGCCGATGGGAAGGGCGGTCTCGCCGTCGCAAAGGACGAAAAAGCTGGCCTCTTCGCCGTCCATGAATTCCTCGATCACCACTTCGGCCCCGGCGCTGCCGAATTCGCCGCCGAACATGTCGTCAAGGGCGGCCTGGGCCTCGGGCAGGGTCATGGCGACGATCACGCCCTTGCCTGCGGCCAGACCGTCGGCCTTGACCACGATGGGGGCACCTTGGGTTTCGACATAGCTGCGGGCGGCGGCGAGATCGGTGAAATGGGCGTAGGCGGCGGTGGGGGCGCCTGCGGCGTCGCAGATGGATTTGGTAAAGCTCTTCGAGGCCTCAAGCCGTGCGGCGGCGGCGGAGGGGCCAAAGACCAGCAATCCGGCGTCGCGCAGGCGGTCGGCGACACCGGCGGCCAAGGGCGCCTCGGGGCCGATGATGACGAAATCAATCGCCTCGGCCTCGCAAAAGCCGGCGATGACCCCGCCGTCGAGAATGTCGAGCGCCGCACATTCGGCGATTTCCGCGATGCCCGCATTGCCGGGGGCCACGATCAACCGATCGCATTTGGGGTTTTGCAGCACCGCCCAGGCAAGCGCATGTTCCCGCCCGCCCGATCCAAGGATTAGAATGTTCATGGCGGCAACTCCTGCTTGGCCTCGGTTGGTCCGCGTTCTAAGGTGGCGGGCAGCCAGACACAAGGCAGGAGGCGCGCGCATGTCCGATCTGATCGACGATCCCCAAGAGGGCGGCAATGCCCCGGAATTTTCGGTCTCGGATCTGTCTGGGGTGATCAAGCGGATGATCGAAGGCGAGTTTTCGCATGTGCGGGTGCGCGGCGAATTGGGGCGTATCTCGCGGCCACGGTCGGGGCATATCTATCTGGATCTAAAGGATGATAGTGCCGTGCTGGCGGGAATCATCTGGAAAGGGGTTGCGGCGCGCCTTGCGGTGCAGCCCGAAGAGGGGATGGAGGTGGTCGCCACGGGCCGCCTGACGACATTCCCCGGCCAGTCGCGCTATCAGATCATCATCGAGGATATGAAACCGGCGGGCATGGGCGCGCTGATGGCGATGCTGGAAAAGCGCAAGGCGGCGCTGGCGGCGGAGGGGCTCTTTGCGCCGGAGCGCAAGCAGGCGCTGCCCTATCTGCCCGAGATCATCGGGGTTGTGACCTCGCCCTCGGGTGCGGTGATCCGGGATATTCTGCACCGGCTGCGCGACCGGTTCCCGCGCAAGGTGCTGATCTGGCCTGTCGCCGTGCAGGGGGACAGATGTGCGCCCGAGGTGGCGCGGGCGATCCGGGGGTTCAATGCGATGACGCCCGGTGGCGCGCTGCCGCGCCCCGATCTGATCATCGTGGCGCGCGGGGGCGGGTCGGTCGAGGATCTGTGGGGGTTCAACGAGGAAATCGTGGTGCGTGCGGCGGCGGAGAGTGCGATTCCGCTGATTTCCGCCGTGGGCCATGAGACCGACACGACGCTGATTGATTTCGCCTCGGACAAGCGGGCGCCGACACCGACGGCGGCGGCGGAACTGGCGGTGCCGGTGCGCATGGACCTTTTGGCGTGGGTCGAGGGGCAGGGCGCGCGGCTGAGCCATGCGCTAAGCCAAGGGGTGCGCCTGCGTGGGCAGCGGCTGCGCGATCTGGCGCGGGCCCTGCCACGGGCCGAGGTGTTGCTCGATGGGCCGCGTCAACGGCTGGATGCGCTGGGCGAGCGCCTGCCTGCGGCGCTCATCCGTTCGGTGCAGGTGCGTCGGGTGCATCTGTCGGAAACGGCAGGGGCGCTGCGGCCCGCGCTCTTGCGGCGCGCGGTCGAGGGGGATCGGCGGCGGTTACAGGGGGTGGCGGCGCGGCTTAATGTGCATGCGCTCAACCGCGATATTGCGCAGAAGCGGCGCGAATTGGACCGGCTGTCGATCCGATTTTCGGATGCGGCAGGACGGCAGGTGCAGGGCTGGCAGGATCAGCTGGCGGCGCTGGACCGGCTGCGCGAGACGCTGGGATACAAGGCCACGCTCAAGCGCGGCTACGCTGTGGTGCGCGGCGATGGGGCGGTTGTGACCACGCGGGCGGCGGCCGCGGGGGCCGGAGCACTTGTGATCGAATTTACCGATGGGATGCTCGATCTGTCGGGGGCTGCGACCTCGGCGCCGAAATCCAAGCCCAAGGGACCGCCGGAGGGGCAAGGGACGCTCTTTTGACGGGGTTATTCCGGTTTCTGCCCGCCGATGCGCTGGGTCAGGTCCGCAGCCGCCTCGGCCACTTGCCGTCCGACGGTCTCGAGCCGGGAATCGGGCAGGCGGGCGGCCAGACCCGAGACCGAGATGGCGCAGACCGCCTCGGCCTGCGGCGACCAGACCACGGCAGCAAGGCAGCGCAGGCCGGTCACATGTTCCTCATCATCCAGCGCAAAACCCTGGGCACGGATGCGTTTGACGTCAACCATGGCGGTCGTGAGGCTGCGATGCGAGCGCTTGGTCATCGGGTGAAAGCCGGTGCGCGCCACGAATTCCGCGATATCGGCATCGGGCCAGGTGGCGAGAATCGCCTTGCCCATGCCAGAGCAAAAGGCGGGCACGCGCCCGCCGGGGGGCGATATGGCGCGCATGATCTCGCGGCTTTCGACCTGTGACAGCGTCACAAGCTCGTCCTGATCGAGGATCCCGAGATTGGCGGTTTCGCGCGTGATGTCGCGCAGGTGGCGCAGGAGCGGCAGCGCCGGGGTCACGAAATTATGCCGCCGGGCAAAGGCAGTGCCCACCGAAAACGCGCCGCGCCCCACATGCCAGAGCGCGCGTTCCGAATCGAACTGGGCGAAATGCTGCAATTCCAGCGTGGTCAGCAGCCGGTGGGTGGTCGAGACCGCAAGACCGGCCAGCCGCGCCAGATCCGAGACGCGCGCGCCTTCGTCCTGCTGGCTGAGCAGGTGCAGCAGGCGCAGGGCGCGGGCGACAGACTGGACGCCTTGGGTTTGGGGGTCGGACATGTTCGGTATACCTTTCCATACAATGGAAAACATTTTTCCCGTTCTTACAAGTGCCGCAGCGCTGAAGTAGCTGCAAAACCCGATGATTTCCTGAAATACTGGAGCGATACTCATGACCACCTATGTTGACCGTCACGGCCTGAGCGTGGCCGCACCGCTGGCCCGTCTGATCGAGGATGAGGTGCTGCTTGGGCTGAGCGCCGATCAGTTCTGGTCGGGCTATGCCGCGCTGTTGCGTGATCTGGCCCCCAGGAACGCGGCCCTCTTGGCCAAGCGGCGGGAATTGCAGGTGCAGATCGACGGCTGGCACCGCGCGCGGCGCGGCCAGCAATTCGACGGTGAGGCATATCGCGAGTTTCTGACCGAGATCGGCTATCTGGTGCCGGAACCCGAGGCATTCGAGCTGGGCACGCAGAATGTCGATGCCGAGATTGCACAGGTTGCGGGGCCGCAACTGGTGGTGCCGGTGATGAATGCGCGTTTTGCCCTCAATGCGGCCAATGCGCGCTGGGGCAGTCTCTATGATGCGCTCTATGGCACGGATGCGATTGCAGGGCGTGCAGCGGGGCCGGGCTATGACGCGGCGCGGGGGGCGCAAGTGATTGCATGGGCGCGGGCGCATCTGGACAAGGTGGCGCCTTTGGCGGCTGGGTCCTGGGCGGATGTGGATGCCTTGGAGGTGGATGGCGGGTTGCGTGTCACGGTCGCGGGACAGGTGACGGGGCTGGCCGATTCGGCGCAATTTGCCGGGCATACCGCGGGCGGCAACGTGATGTTGCGGGTCAACGGTCTGATGATCGAGATCGTGATTGACCGTGCCTCGACCATTGGCCGAGAAGATCCCGCAGGTATTGCCGATATTCGGATCGAGAGCGCGCTGACCGCTATACAGGATTGCGAGGATTCGGTCGCGGCGGTGGATGCCGACGACAAATGCGTGGTCTACCGCAACTGGCTGGGTCTGATGCGCGGGGATCTGGAAGAGCGGTTCGAGAAGGGCGGGCGGCTCTTGACCCGGCGGCTCAACCCGGATGTGACCTATCTTGATCCGCAGGGCGCCGAGGTGGTGCATCCCGGTCGCGCGCTGATGCTGGTGCGCAATGTCGGGCTCTTGATGACCACGGATGCGGTGCTGCTCGATGGCAAGGAAACACCCGAGGTGATGCTGGATGCGGCGGTGACCGTGGCGGCGGCGATGCATGACCTGGCGCGCGGGCCTGAGGGCAATTCGCGGGCTGGATCTGTCTATGTGGTGATCCCCAAGCTGCATGGGCCGGAGGAATGTGCCTTTGTCGATACGCTCTATGGGCGGGTCGAGGATATTCTGGGCCTGCCGCGCAACACGGTCAAGCTGGGCGTGATGGACGAAGAGCGGCGGACCTCGGCGAACCTGATGGCCTGTATCCGGGCGGTCAAGGATCGCTGCGTGTTCATCAATACCGGCTTTCTCGATCGGACCGGGGATGAAATTCACACCTCGATGCAGGCGGGGCCGGTCATTCCCAAGGGCGAGATGCAAAAGGCGATCTGGCTCGCGGCCTATGAGGCCGGGAATGTCGATGCGGGCCTTGCGGCGGGCATGACCGGGCGCGGTCAGATCGGCAAGGGCATGTGGGCCAAGCCCGATGCCATGGCCGATATGCTGGAGGTCAAGATCGCGCATCCCAAGGCCGGGGCGAATACCGCATGGGTGCCGTCGCCCACCGCAGCGACGCTGCATGCCACGCATTATCATCAGGTGGATGTGGCCGGGCTGCAAGAGGCGCTGAAAGGGCGGGATCGTGCATCGCGCGCCGATCTCTTGACGCCGCCGCTGATGGTGGGGCGGAACCTATCGGGCGAAGAGGTGCGGCGCGAGCTGGACAATTCCTGTCAGTCGATCCTGGGCTATGTGGTGCGCTGGGTCGATCAGGGCATTGGCTGTTCCAAGGTGCCGGACATCAATGATGTCGCCCTGATGGAGGATCGCGCAACGCTGCGGATTTCGTCGCAATATCTGGCGAATTGGCTTATCCATGGGATCTGTACGGCAGAGGACATCGACGCCTCGTTGCGGCGTATGGCCCCCAAGGTGGATGCGCAGAACGCGCATGACCCGGCCTATCGCCCGATGGCGCCCGATTTCGACGGGGCGGCGTTCAAGGCGGCGCGGGACCTGATTTTCGAGGGGGCCAAGCAGCCCTCGGGCTATACCGAGCCGCTGCTGCATGCGGCGCGGCGTGGGGTCAAGGCGGCATAAGGGGCAGGGCCATGATGACAGTGAAGCGGCTTGATCTGGCGGATGCCGGGGTGCTCTTGGCGGGCGCGCGGGCCAAGGCGGTGGAGATTGGCGTGCCGATGTGCATCGCCATCACCGACGAGGGCGGCAATCTGGTGGCGTTCGAGCGGATGGACGGGGGCAAGGTCACGTCGATCACCATTGCCATCGACAAGGCCTTTACCGCCGCCGGAGCCAAAAAGGCGACGCATGAATATGGCGAGGTAAGCCAACCGGGCAAACCGGTTTACGGCATTGCCTCGGCCATTGGCGGGCGGTTGATGGTGGTGGGCGGTGGCCTGCCTGTCGTCGTGGACGGAGAGGTTGTGGGCGGCATCGGCGTGAGTTCGGGCACACCGATGCAGGACCGCGACGTCGCAGAGGCCGGGATCGCGGCGTTTCTGGCGGGGATCTAAACTTCGGCGGGGGTCAAGGCCTGCTGAAAATTTGCAAAGAACTGTGCGGCGAGTTTCTTCGCCGTGCTCTGGATCAGGCGGCTGCCCAATTGCGCAAGCTTGCCACCGATTTCGGCGCGGGCGGTGTAGCGCAGCGTGGTGACGCCGTTGTCTTCGGTCAAAGTCACATCCGCCCCGCCTTTGGCATGGCCTGCGGCCCCGCCATTGCCCTGACCCGTCAGTGAAAACGCATCCGGCGCGCCGGAGGTGTCGAGCGTGACCGTGCCAGTAAAGCGCGCCTTGACCGGCCCGATCTTGAGCACGACGCGCGCCTCAAGTTCAGTGTCGGACTGTTTGATCAACTCCTCACAGCCCGGAATGCTCTGGCGCAGAATTTCGGGATCGTTCAGCGCGGCGTAGACGCGGGATTTGGGCGCGTGAAGCGTGATTTCATCGGCGAGGTCCATTGGGTCTCCTTGATACTTGGGGAATGTCAGGTCTGGCGCTGGCCCTGGCGGCGGTGCTGGACGATCTGCGCAAGGATCGAGAGCGCGATTTCCTCGGGCGTCACGGCATGGATCGCAAGGCCTGCAGGCGCGTGAACCCGCGCCAGCGCCTCAGGCGTGGCCTCAAGCCGCGCGGCGAGGGTGGCGAACTTGCGGCGGCTGGCGACAAAGCCGATATAGGTGGCGTCAGAGGCCAGCGCCGCGCGCAGGGCGTCAAGATCGCCCGCGCCTTGGGTGGCGATGACCACCATGGGGGCGTGGTTGGCTGCGGGCAGGGGGCCAGAATCGGGCTGGGTATCCGGCGTGGTGATGTCAAAGCCGAAGGGCTGGGCGAGAGAGGCAAGCGCCAGGGCCACGGGCGAGGCCCCGAGAATCACCAGTTCCGGGCGGGGCAGGACGGGTTCCACGAAAATCTCCATCGCGCCCTTGCTGGGACAGCCGTTGCGGGCGATGTCGCGCCCCTCATGGCGCTGACCGGGGCTGAGGCCCTGTGCGGTCAGATCCTCGTCGGGCTGAATGGAAATCAGGCGCGGTGTGCCTTCGGCGATGGCGCTCTGGGCGGCGCGGGCCACCGCGCCCCGCACGCATCCGCCGCCGATCCAGCCCTCGGTGATGGTGCCATCGGCGAGGATCAGCGCCCGTGCGCCCGGCTTGGCGGCGGTGGCCCCCACGGTGCGGATCACGGTGGCGATCGCATAGGGGGTGCGGGCGGCGTTCAAGCGGTGGGTAGCGGTGTTGAGCGTGTCAGGGATCATGTCAGGCGCTCCAACTGCGGGCCAAGCGCCGCCAGATCATTGAGCGTCGTGGCTGCGGCGAAGAGATCAAGATGCGGCAGGGCGGCGGCCATGGCAGCCGTCACCGGCGCGTAATCCTTCCAACCTTTCAAGGGGTTGAGCCAGATTATGCGGCCGCCCCGTTTGCGCAGTCGCGCGAGGGCGTCGGTCAGGGCGGCGGGCGGGTCGGTGTCGTAGCCGTCCGAGAGGATCACCACGACCGAGCGCGAATTGACGCACTGGCGCGCAGGGCCGTGGGCGAACTGTGCAAGCGATGCGCCGATTTTCGAGCCGCCGCCAAAGCCATCGGCCAAGAGCGACAGGCGGTTGAGCGCGCGTAGCGGGTCAGGGTCGCGCAGCGCGTCCGAAATGCGCACAAGGCGGGTGTGGAACAGCCACGCGTCGGTGGCGTCATCGGCGCGAATGAGGCCGGTGAGAAAGGCGAGAAACACCCGCGCGTAGATTGTCATCGAACCGGAGACATCGCACAGGGCTATGATCCGCATGCGCCGATCCGGGCGCTTCTTGCGCGGGAGTGTCAGCGGCTCGCCCCCGGTCGAGAGGCTGGCACGGATCAGGCGGCGAAAGTGGATGTGATCGCCCCGGCGCGCGGCGCGGCGGCGGCGCGACCGGCGGTAGGCGAGGGAGTGCGCGAGGTGGCGGGCGATGGATTCAGCGGCGGCAATATCCTGCGGGCTGACAAGTTTGCGCATGTCGTGGTGCATGAGGCTGGCGGTGCGGCTGGCGATGAGCGTGCCGGTGCCCTCGCCATGCGCGGCACCTGCACCATCGTCGGGGGCATGGATTTGCCCGCGCGCGGCGGCGTCTTCACCGCTTGCCTCGCGGCTGTTGTGGCTGTGGGCATTGCCGCCGCGCTCTGACGGGGCAAATTTTTCGCGCACGCGGCCGGCGTTAAGCCAATAGCTGTCAAAGAGCGCGTCGAACTGGGCTACCTCATCGGCGGTGCTGGCGCAGACCGACTTGAGGGCGCGGCGGGTCTCGTCTGGGTTGGCCGCGTTGATATGACTGAGGGCTGTAAGAGCTGTTTCCGTCTCGCCCACCCCCAACCGCAGGCCATTGGCGCGCAGATGGGCTATGAAACCCGCGACACGCGCCGATGGCCCCGGATCGCGGGCGGCAAAGCGGGTGACGCGGCTCATGCTGCCTGTCCCGCGAGGCGCTGCGCCACTTCGGTGGTGATGCGGGCGCGGTCCACTTGGGTCTTGAGCAGGGTGGCGAGGGCAGCTTGCAGGATCACCGGATCATGGGTCAGGTCGTTGATGCCGAGGCCAGCGAGGGCGGCGGCGAAATCGAGGGTTTCGGCGATGCCGGGGGTTTTCTCCAAATCCTCGCGGCGGATCGCCTGCACAAAGCTGACGATCTGGCGGGTGAGGTGGTGGTCGATCTGGGGACAGCGGCTTTGCAATATTGCAAGCTCTGCAGCACGGTCAGGGTAGTCGACATGCGCATAAATGCAGCGTCTGCGCAGCGCATCCGAGAGGTCGCGGGTGCCATTGGCCGTCAGGATCACCATGGGGCGCGCGGTGGCGGTGAGGGTGCCCATCTCGGGAATGGTGATCTGGAACTCGGACAGGATTTCAAGAAGATAGGCCTCGAATTCCTCGTCCGCGCGGTCGATCTCGTCGATCAGCAGAACCGGCGATTCCGTCTGCCTGATGGCCTGCAACAAGGGACGCTCCAGCAGATATTCATCCGAGAATATCCGTGCCTCGACGCCGGCCCCTGTCTCGCCCCCCTCGGCGGCGGCACGGATGGCAAGGAGTTGGCGGGGGTAGTTCCATTCATAGATCGCCTGTGCTGCGTCCAGCCCTTCGTAGCATTGCAACCGGATCAGGCGCGCGGATTTGAGCGCCGCGAGCACGCGCGCCACCTCGGTTTTGCCGACGCCTGCCGCCCCTTCAAGCAAGAGGGGACGCCCCAGAGAGAGCGCGATATGCAGGGCCATGACCAGATCATCGCCCGCGATATAGCCATGATCCGCCATGCTCTGTTGCAGATCGCGCCAGTCTGCCATGCTGTCATCCTGTTTCTTCTTGGTGCAAATACTCCGGGGGTCCGGGGGCTGGCCCCCGGTCCCGTCCTCAGCCATGCAGCCCAAGCTCGTGCGCCGCGCGCCAGATGCGCCAATGATCATGCGGCATATGGGTGTGGCGCAGGCCAAAGGGGCGCAGCGCGTCATGCACGGCGTTGGAAAAGGCCGGAACACCGCCGACATTCGGGCTTTCGCCCACGCCCTTGGCCCCGATGGGGTGATGCGGCGAGGGGGTTTCGGTGTGATCGGTGGTGTAATGCGGCGTTTCCCAGGCAGTCGGGAGGAAGAAATCCATCAGCGTGCCGGTTTTGACATTGCCCATCTCGTCATAGGCAATTTCCTGCCCCATGGCGATGGCGAGTGCCTCGGTCAGGCCGCCGTGGACCTGGCCTTCGATCACCATCGGGTTGATGCGGGTGCCGCAATCGTCGAGCGCGTAGAACTGGCGCACCGCGATTTCGCCAGTGTCCACGTCGATCTCCATCACGCAGATATAGGCGCCGAAGGGATAGGTCATGTTGGGCGGGTCATAGTAGCTGACCGCTTCGAGCCCCGGCTCGACGCCGGGAATGGCCTGATGATAGGCGGCATAGGCAATCTCGGCCATGGTCTTGAACCGTTCCGGCGCGCCCTTGACGACAAAGCGGTCGATGTCGAATTCGACGTCATCGTCGTGGACCTCCAGCAGATAGGCCGCGATCATCTGCGCCTTGGCGCGGATCTTGCGACCGGCGAGCGCGGTGGCCGCGCCTGCAACGGGGGTCGAGCGGCTGCCATAGGTGCCAAGGCCGTAGGGGGCGGTGTCGGTGTCGCCTTCTTCCACCGTGATCTTGTCCGCCGGAATGCCGATTTCGGAGGCGAGGATCTGGGCAAAGGTGGTGGCGTGACCCTGACCCTGAGAGATGGTGCCAAGGCGGGCGATAGCCGATCCGGTCGGGTGGATGCGAATCTCGCAGCTGTCGAACATGCCCATCCCGAGGATGTCGCAATTCTTGACCGGGCCTGCGCCGACGATTTCGGTGAAATGCGTCAGGCCGATCCCCAGCAATTTGCGGGTTTCACCGCGTTTGAAGGCCGCGACCCGGTCGGCCTGTTCCGCGCGCAGACCGGCGTAATCCACGGCCTTGAGCGCCTTGTCCCAAGCGATGTGATAGTCGCCCGAATCGTATTCCCAGCCAAGCGCCGACTGATAGGGAAACTGGTCGGCGCGGATGAAGTTGAGGCGCCGCAGCTCTGCGGCATCCATGCCCAACTCGATCGCAAGTATCTCGATCATCCGTTCGATGAAATAGGCCGCCTCCGTCACGCGGAAGGAGCAGCGATAGGCGACGCCGCCGGGGGCCTTGTTGGTATAGACGCCATCGACGCCGACATAGGCCACGGGGATGTCATAGCTGCCGGTGCAGATGTGAAAGAAGCCGGCAGGAAATTTGGTGGGATCGGCGCAGGCGTCGAACGCGCCGTGATCGGCGGTGACATGGCACCAGAGGCCAGTGATCTTGCCGTCTTTGGTGGCCGCGATCTTGCCTTTCATCCAGTAGTCGCGGGCGAATGCGGTGGCCATCAGGTTTTCCATCCGGTCCTCGACCCATTTCACCGGCACGCCGGTCACGATAGAGGCGACGATGGAACAGACATAGCCGGGATAGACCCCCACCTTGTTGCCAAAACCGCCGCCGATGTCGGGCGACACAACGCGGATGTTGTGTTCGTCTATTCCCGAGAGCAGCGAGGCCACGGTGCGCACCACATGCGGGGCCTGAAAGGTGCCGTAGACGGTGAGCTTGCCATTCACCTTGTCCATCGAGGCGACGCAGCCGCAGGTTTCCAGCGGGCAGGGGTGGGTGCGGTGGTAGTAGATCATTTCCTCGGCCACCACATCGGCGGCGGCGATCACCTCTTCGGTGGCGGATTTGTCGCCCTCTTCCCACAAGAAGATGTGGTTGGGGTGGCGGCGGGGGCCGTGGGCACCATCGGCGCCGGGGACGAGATCCTCGCGCAGGGTCACATCGGATTGCAGGGCCTCGAACGGGTCGGTGATGACGGGGAGTTCCTCATACTCGACCTCGACCAGTTCCACGGCATCGGCGGCGACATAGCGGTCGCGGGCGACGACAAAGGCCACCTCTTGCCCTTGAAAGAGCACCTTGCTATCGGCCAGCACCATCTGTTTGTCGCCTGCCAGCGTGGGCATCCAGTGCAGGCCAAGCGGTTCGAGATCCTTGGCGGTCAGCACAGCCACCACGCCATCAAGCGCCATGGCGGCGGAGGTGTCGATGGATTTGACGCGGGCATGGGCGTAGGGCGAGCGGACAAAATCGCCAAAGAGCATGCCGGGCAGCTTGATGTCATCGACATAGTTGCCCTTGCCTTGGGTAAAGCGCGCATCCTCGACGCGCTTGCGGGCGCAGCCGATGCCCTTGAGCTTGGCGGTGCGGTCGTCGCGGTCTGGGGTCAGGTCGTTCATTCTGCGGCCTCCTTGGCAGCATTGATCGTGGCGGCGGCGGCAAGCACGGATTTGACGATGTTCTGATAGCCGGTGCAGCGGCAGAGATTGCCGGCCATACCAAAACGCACCTCTTCCTCGGTCGGGTCGGGGTTTTCCTTGAGGAGTTGCGCCGCGCGGGTGATCATTCCCGGCGTGCAAAAGCCGCATTGCAGCCCGTGATGCTCGCGGAACGCCTCTTGCAGCGGATGCAGCGAGTCGGGCGTGCCAAGGCCCTCAATGGTGGTGATGGTGGCGCCATCGGCCTGAGCCGCAAAAACGGTGCAGGATTTGATCGACCGCTCGCCCATGATCACGGTGCAGGCGCCGCAATGCGAGGTTTCGCAGCCAATGTGAGGCCCGGTGATATTGAGGCGTTCGCGCAGGACGTGGATCAGGAGTTCGCGCGGCTCTGCCAGCAATTCATGCCGGGTGCCATTCACGGTGAGGGTGATCTGCATTTTCTTGGACATGGGTCTATTCCTCAGGCGCGCGACCAGGCGCGGGCGATGGCGCGGGCCAGAATGATGCCCGCAGCGTGGCGTTTGAATTCGACCGGTCCGCGATTGTCCTCTGACGGGTCGATGGCGGCCTGCATTGCGGTGATTGCGGCGATAACGGCATCCTCGTTGCAGGCGGTGCCGACAAGGGCCTCGCCTGCTGCCTCGGCCCAGATGGGCGTATCCGACAGGTTGGTCATGGCGATGGATGCAGTGGTGCAGCGATCGCCCGAGCGGGTGAGGATCACGGCGGCGGCGGCGGTGGCGTAATCGCCGATCTTGCGTTTCTGCTTTTCATAGGCCTGCCCGCCGGTGGGTGCGTCAAAGCTGACGGCGGTCAGGATTTCGTCATCCTCACGGGCGGTGAGATAGGCGCTCTCGTAAAACTCTCGCGCGGGGATGGTGCGGCTGCCACTCGGGCCGGTGACGTGGAATGTGGCATTCAGGCATTGCATGAGACCGGGCATGTCGTTGCCGGGATCGCCATTGGAGACATTGCCACCGACCGTGCCCATGGCGCGCACCTGCGGGTCGGCAATCTGAAGGGCGGCTTCGCGCAGGATGGGCGCGTGGGTGGTGAGGCCGGCATGGGCGATGATTTCCGCCTGTGTGACCATGGCCCCGAGGGTGATCCGGCTGCCATCCATGGTGATCCCGCGCAGGGCGTCGATGGCTTGCAGGTCGATGAGATGCGGCACCTCGGCCATGCGCAGCTTCATCATCGGGATGAGGCTGTGACCGCCTGCGATGACGCGGGCGTCGTCGCCGTGTTCTTGCAGCAGGGCCAAGGCGGCGGGCAGATCACCGGGGCGGTGATATTCGAATGCGGCTGGAATCATGTGGTCTCCTCCCAAAGACGGGGCCGGGCGGCCTTGGGCGGGATTTGGAGAGGGCGGGCGCGGATTGTCGCCTCACATGTCCTGAAAATCGCGGCTCGCTGCACGAAATGCGAAATGGTTGCACGAAATGCGAGTGTTTCAGGCGGCGAGCGTTTCGGCGTCGATGGGGTGCCACGCCTGCATCCGCGCTCGGAACCATGTGCGCTGGCGTTTGGCATATTGGCGGGTGGCGATGGTGGCGGCCTCGCGGGCCTGATCGAGGGTCATTTGCCCACGTAGATGCGCGATGAGTTCGGGCGCGCCGATCGCCTTCATCGACGGCAGGGCAGGGTCCCAGAGGGGCAGATTGGCGCGCGCCTCGTCCAGCGCTCCGGCGCCCAGCATTGCATCAAAACGGCGAGCGATACGGGCCCCAAGCCAATCCTTGTCAGCGGTGATCACGAGCGGCGTGCAGGTGCCGAGCGGCAGGAGAGGCGGCGGTGTGTCATCCTGCCAGGCGGCCAGCCCCCGACCCGTGGCGCGCTGCACCTCCCAGGCGCGCTGCACGCGCATCGGGTTTCGCGTGTCGATGCGGTCACGGGTCGTGGGGTCGAGCGCAGCCAGAAGGGGGGCAAGGCCCTGGCTGGCCAGCAGGTGATCTGCCTCGGCGCGGATCGCGGCGGGGGTTGCGGGGATTTCGGCCAGACCTTCGGTCAAGGCGCTGAAATAGAGGCCGGTGCCGCCGACGATGATGGGCCGCGCGGGAGCCTTGAGGATCGCCGCCACCTCGCGCAGCCAATGGCCGGTGGAGTAGGGCGTGCGCGCACCGACGTGACCATAAAGGCGGTGGGGGATTGCGGCCTCATCCTCGGGGCTGGGCCGCGCGCTGAGAATCCTCCAGTTTTCATAGACTTGCAGGGCGTCGGCGTTGACGATCACGCCGCCTTGGGTGCGGGCGATTTCCATCGCAAGCGCCGATTTGCCGCTGGCAGTGGGGCCGGCGATCAAGATGGGGCGGTCGGGGGCGATGTCAATGGGCAGGTGCATAGGCCCCGGTTAGCGCCAATCGCGCGGTTTGGCGAGGCGGTTTGCCGCCTTTTCCCCGCGAAACGGGGTGATCAGCGATTGCACATGGGCGGCATTTGCGACATTTTGCGCGGGATTGACACGACCGAGCGGAGAATGCCGATGACCACCCCGGAGAGAGCCAAATTCACCCGTGTGATGCTCAAGATTTCCGGGGAGGCGCTGATGGGGGATTTGGGGTATGGCCTGCATCCGCCCACGGTCGAGCGGATCGCGCGCGAGGTCAAGATCGTGCATGATCTGGGGGTCGAGATCTGCATGGTTATCGGGGGCGGCAACATCTTTCGCGGTTTGCAAGGCAGTGCGCAGGGGATGGAGCGCACGACCGCCGATTACATGGGCATGCTCGCCACGGTGATGAACGCGCTGGCGATGCAATCGGCGCTGGAAAAGATGGGCGTGTTCTGTCGGGTGATTTCGGCCATCCGCATGGATGAGGTGGCAGAGCCCTATATCCGCCGCCGCGCGGTGCGGCATCTGGAGAAAAAGCGCGTCTGCATCTTTGCTGCCGGAACCGGCAATCCCTATTTCACTACGGATACGGCCGCCACGCTGCGCGCCAATGAAATGGCCTGCGAGGCGATCTTCAAGGGGACCAAGGTGGACGGCGTCTATGACAAGGACCCGATCAAGCACGCGGATGCCAAGCGGTTCGAGCGTGTGACCTATGACGAGGTTCTGGCGCAGCATCTGGGGGTGATGGATGCCTCTGCGATTGCGCTGGCGCGGGACAATAACCTGCCGATCATCGTCTTCTCACTTGACGAACCGGGCGGGTTCAAGGGCATTCTGGCCGGTGAGGGCACCTATACAACCGTGCACGGTTGAGGCAAAACAAGGCTCAGACGCAAGAGCCGCAAGAAGGACCAAGACAGTATGGCGGATGAAATCGAAATCGACACAGGCGATCTGGAACGCCGGATGGAAGGGGCGATTGGCGCGCTGAAGACCGAGTTTGCCTCGTTGCGCACCGGGCGCGCCTCGGCCTCGATGCTGGAACCGATCATGGTCGATGCCTATGGCCAGAAAACCCCGATCAACCAGGTGGGCACGGTCAACGTGCCAGAGCCGCGCATGGTGACGGTCAATGTCTGGGACAAGGGGCTGGTCGGCAAGGTCGAAAAGGCCATTCGCGAGAGCGGTCTGGGTATCAACCCGCAGCTCAATGGCACGATCATCATGTTGCCGATCCCCGAGTTGAACGAGCAGCGCCGCAAGGAATTGACCAAGGTCGCCGCGCAATATGCCGAACACGCCCGCGTCGCCGTGCGCAATGTGCGCCGCGATGGCATGGATCAGATCAAGAAGGCCAAGGGCGATGGCATGTCGGAGGATGATCAGAAATTCTGGGAATCCGAGGTGCAATCCCTGACCGACCGTTTCATCAAGCATGTGGATGAATTGCTTGAGGGAAAGCAAGCGGAGATCATGCAGGTCTGATGGCAAAAAGCGCGCCCATGGCAGGAATATCCGCGCCGGCCGAGGGGCCGCGCCATGTGGCGATCATCATGGATGGTAACGGACGCTGGGCGCAAAAGCGCGGGCGTCCGCGCCTTTTCGGGCATCACGCCGGCGCGCGGCGGGTGCGTGAAATTGTGCAGGCCTGCCCCGGTTTGGGGGTCAAGTATCTGACGATCTTTGCCTTTTCCACCGAGAACTGGAAACGGACACAGACCGAGGTGGCCGGTCTCATGAGTCTCTTTCGCCGCTATATCATGAAGGAAATGCAGGAATTCGTGCGCGAGAATGTGCAGGTGCGTTTCATCGGGGACCGGCCGCGTCTGGATGCCAAGCTGCGCGGGCTGATGGACGAGGCCGAGGCGATGACCGCGCATTGCACCGGCACGAACCTGACCATTGCCCTGAATTATGGGGGGCGCGATGAGGTATCGCGCGCCACGCGGCGGCTGGCAGAGGATGTGGCCGCAGGGCGGTTGCGCCCAGAGGATGTGGACGAGGAGACCTTGCCCCGGTATCTGGATACCTATGTTTTGCCCGACCCCGATCTGGTGATCCGCACCAGCGGCGAGGCGCGGATTTCCAATTTCCTGCTCTGGCAATCGGCCTATGCGGAATATGAGTTCATCGACACGCTCTGGCCGGATTTCACGCCGGACGTCTTTGCTGGATTGCTCGCGCAGTACGGCACGCGGGACCGCCGCTTTGGAGCTGTGCCTGCATGAGCGGCGCGGCGCGTTGGGCTGATCTCTGGCCCCGGCTTGTGTCGGGTATCGTGCTGATCGTCGTGGGCGCGGTTGAGATCTGGGTAGGTGGATTACCCTTTGCCGCGCTGGTCTGTGCGCTGGCGGGCGCGATGATCTGGGAAGCCGCGCGGATGTTCGCGGCCCGTGATGCGCTGCGCTCTGGCGTGCTGGCGGCGGTGGCCTTGGCGCTGGCGCTCTGGCTGCCGGGGATCATGGTCTTGCCTCTTTTGCTGGCCGCAGTGATGGTCGCGTCAAGCTCAATCGAGCGCGAGCGCGGGCCGTTCTTTGCGCTGGCGCTCTGGGCGCTATTGGGCTGTTATGCCATGGGCACGCTCCGCGCCGAGGCAGGTTTGGTCTGGGTTTTGTGGCTGGTTGCGGTCGTGGTGATCTCGGATGTGGCGGGGTACTTTGCCGGGCGCATTCTGGGCGGGCCCAAGTTCTGGCCACGGTTCAGCCCCAAGAAAACATGGTCCGGCACGATTGCGGGCTGGATTGGTGCGGCTGTGATCGGGCTGATCTTTGCCGGGCCGACCGGGGCAGGTCTTGCGCTGGTGCCTTTGTCGGTGCTGGTAGGCTTTGCCGGGCAGATGGGGGATATCGCCGAGAGCGCGGTCAAGCGGCTGCGTGGGATCAAGGACAGTTCCAACCTCATCCCGGGTCATGGCGGTGTTCTGGACCGGTTCGATGCGATGCTGGGCGCGGCGCTGGTTGTGGTGATCCTTTGGGCGCTGGGTCTCTTGCCGGGGGTGGCATGAAACGTATTTCCATTTTAGGCGCGACCGGTTCTGTCGGGCAGAACACAATTGACCTGATCCGCCGCGCGCCGGGCGCCTATCAGGTGGTGGCGCTGACGGGCGGGCATCATATCGACCAGCTGGCGCGGGATGCGATTGATCTGGGGGCCGAAGTGGCGGTCACGGCGCATGACGATCTGCTGGTGTCCCTGCGCGAGGCGCTGAGGGGCAGCAAGGTCGAGGCGGCGGCGGGCAAGGCCGCGCTGATCGAGGCGGCCAGCCGTCCGGCGCAATGGGTCATGTCGGCTATCGTAGGGGCCGCCGGGCTGGCCCCCGGTCTGGCGGCGCTGGAGCAGGGCGCGACACTGGCCCTGGCCAACAAGGAATCGCTGGTGACGGCGGGGGCGCTGATGATGCGCACCGCGCGCGCCAACCGCGCCAATATCCTGCCGGTGGATAGTGAGCATTCGGCGATTTTTCAGGCGCTGGTCGGCGAGGATGCTGCCGCCGTGAGCCGGGTCATCATCACCGCCTCGGGCGGGGCATTTCGCGATTGGCCGCTGGAGCGGCTGGCCGCCGCCACCGTGGCCGAGGCGTCGAGCCATCCCAATTGGGCCATGGGACAGAGGATCACCATCGATTCCGCCTCGATGTTCAACAAGGCGATGGAGATGATCGAGGCGCGGGAATTCTTTGGCTTTGCCCCCGATCAGATCGAGGTGCTGATCCATCCGCAATCGCTTGTGCATGCGCTGGTGGGGTTCTGCGACGGGGCGCTCATGGCGCATGTAGGGCCGCCCGACATGCGCCATGCCATCGGCTACGCGCTGAACTGGCCGCAGCGTCAGGCGCTGCCGGTGGCTGCACTCGATCTGGCGGCGATTGGCACGCTGGAATTTCGCCCGCCTGACCCCGAGCGTTATCCCGCGCTGCGGCTTGCGCGCGAGGTCATGCAGGCGCGCGGCCTCTCGGGGGCGGTGTTCAACGCCGCCAAGGAGCGGGCGCTGGATCACTTTATCGCAGGAAGGATCGGGTTTACCGACATGAACATCGTGGTTGAGGAGGTTTTGACAGCCTTGCACGATGCGCCCGAGGCGCGGAATTCCGAGATGACCCTTGATGTGGTGGCCCACATGGACCATCTGGCTAGGAAGCAGGCCGATCTGGTCGTGTCTCAGCGAAAAACCCAAGGATAAAGTGTGGAAATTCTGACCTCTCTGCCGCAGTTCGGCAATCTGTTCGTGACCCTTGCAGCCTTTGTCGTGGCCTTGTCGGTGATCGTCGCCGTCCATGAATATGGCCATTACATCGTCGGGCGCTGGTCGGGGATCAAGGCAGAGGTGTTCTCGCTTGGGTTTGGTCCGGTGCTGTTTTCGCGGATGGACCGGCATGGGACACGCTGGCAGATCGCGGCCTTGCCCTTTGGCGGGTTCGTCAAGTTTCTGGGCGATGCCGATGCCGCGAGTGGCAAGGATGGCGCGGCGATGGCGGCGCTGCCGCCTGAACGACTGCGCCAGACCATGCATGGTGCGCCTCTCTGGGCGCGCACGGCGACGGTGGCGGCGGGGCCGATATTCAATTTCATTCTGTCCATCGTGATCTTCAGCGCGGTGATGATGACTGGTGGCAAGACCGCCGATCCGTTGACGGTGGGGGCATTGAAGCCGCTGCCGGTAGCTGGGATCACGCTAGAACCGGGCGACCGGGTGCTGAGCATCGAAGGCCAACCCCTGCCGGATGTGGCGGCGGGCGAGGTCTATGACGACATGATCGACGCGCTGCCGCGTGTGGCGCTGCTCGACTACAGGGTCGAACGTGCAGGGCGCGAGATCGAGGCGACGGGGCCACAGCTCATGCCGCCCTTGATCAGCGGGCTTGCGCCGCAATCGGCGGCATTTGCTGCGGATCTGGAGGCGGGCGATGTCATCACGGCGGTTAACGGCACGCCGATTGTGGCCTTTGAAGAGCTCAAGGTTGTGGTCGAGGGATCGAACGGGGCACCTCTGACGCTGACAGTGTGGCGCGAGGGTCGCGGGACCCACGAGGTCTCGATCACGCCGCGCCGGGTGGACGAGCCGCAGCCTGAGGGCGGGTTTCGCACCGAATGGCGGATCGGGATTGCGGGCGGCATGGCGTTCGAGCCTGCGACAGAGCGGCTGGGGCTGATCGAGGCGGTGGGCGATGCGGTGGCGCAGATCGGCGACATCATCCAAAGCTCGCTCTCGGGTCTCTATCACATGATCACGGGCGCGATCAGCAGTTGCAACATGTCCGGGCCGATCGGTATCGCGCAGGTCTCGGGGGCGATGGCCAGCCAGGGCGCGCAGAGTTTCATCTGGTTCATCGCGGTGCTGTCGACGGCGGTGGGGCTGCTCAATCTCTTTCCGGTGCCGGTTCTGGATGGCGGGCATCTGGTGTTTTATGCCTATGAGGCGGTCGCGGGCCGTCCGCCGAGCGAGCGGGCCTTGCGGGTGCTGATGACCGTTGGTCTCACGCTCATTCTGTCGCTGATGCTGTTTGCCCTCTTCAACGATATTTTCTGCCCCTGAGGGCGGGTGCGGCGATCCTGACTTGTCTGGCGCGACGATTTCGCGCGATGCTGCGCGCGTGCCAAAGGGGAGCGCAGAGCATGTCAGAGCATGACTATACCGCCCGCGTCGTGTGGACCGGAAACCGGGGCGAGGGGACGCGGCATTACAAGGGCTATGACCGCACCTGGAATGTCGAGACGCCGGGCAAGCCGGTGATCCATTGTTCCAACGACCCGCTGCTCGGGGGAAATCCCGGCCTGCACAACCCCGAGGACATGCTGATTGCCGCGCTCAGCGCCTGTCATATGCTGTGGTTTCTGCATCTGGCGAGTGACGCAGGCATTGCCGTGCAATCCTACGAAGACGATCCGCTGGCGGTGGGGGAGACCGACAGCGCCGGGGCGAGCCGGTTTCTGCGTGCCACGCTGCGGCCAAGGATTGCGGTGCCGGCGGGAACCGACCTTGCCCAAGCCGATGCGCTGCATGGGCAGGTCCATGCCTTTTGCTTTATTGCGCGCTCGGTGAATTTTCCGGTGAGCTACGCGGCGCGCTACCGGGTTCTGGCGTGAGCGGTCCGGGCGGCGTCGGTTTCAGGCTTGCGGCTTGGGGGCCCGCGCGGTTAGGCTAAACCTGTCAGGGTGCCGCCCTTTGGGGCGGAGAATTGGGAAGCCGGTGCAAGTCCGGCGCTGCCCCCGCAACGGTAAGGAAGGGCGTTTCGGCAATAGGCCACTGGGCAGGTTTGCCCGGGAAGGTGCCGCAACGCGAGGGCCGCATGGCCTGCCGTCCAAGCCCGGAAACCAGCCTTGGCGTGACGTCGAATCGCGGGGTGCGGTGCGGGCGTGTGCACGCCAGGCCGGATGCTCCGACGTGCCATGACCCTTGCCGCTCTCGCCCCATCCGACCCGGGGTGCGGTCGGGGAGAAAAGCAAGATGAGTTTTCTACGAATCATGGATGGGCTTGAGAGCAGCCCGGCGACCGGGTCACAGGCGATGCAGGCCGCGCGGTTGGGTTTCCTGCAATGGGCCTGCGCGGTCGATGGGCCGGTCACGTCACAGCTTGTCAGGGCCGCGCTGGAAAGTCCGGAGGCCCAGACCGCCGAGAGCGACGCGGCGCGGGCCTTTGTCGGGGTCCTGCAAGAGGCCTGCCGCGCCTTTCAGGTCAAGCCGGTGCGGCGTGGACGGGCGCGGATTCTGCATTGAGGGCAGGGCCGCGTGGCCAATGGCGACCGGAGGCACCAGCCGTTCGGTCATGTCACTGAAAATCTCTGCTTTGCCTGCGCGCAATAAAAAACGGCGGCACCAGGGAGGAGGAGGGGTGCCGCCGTTTCCTATACGTCCGGCCCAGGGAGGAGGAGAGGGCCATCCGCAAAACATAAGGACCTGTTCAGTCCCAATTTGACGGCCCCGAGCATCAGGGAGGAGGAAAGATGCCCGTGACCGTAACAGATACCCCAGGGAGGAGGAGGGGGGTATCTGATCCTTTATTACGACCGGTGGCCGTAAACTGTTTCATGCGCAACGCGGCGAATTTCGCTGCGGTGCAGGCCCAGATCGGCGAGGTCATGCGCGCTGAGCTGCGACAACTCATTGACCGTGCGGCGATAGGTGCGATAATCCACGATACGCTGCATGGCAGCATAAACAGCCGCGCTCAGGTCTTCGCCAAGAACGGCGGCGGCAGAGCGTCTGGTGTAAAACGTCGTCGGCATTTTTTCGGGTCCTTGCGGATTTGATCGTGTTCAAGTTCGGCGAAGTTCGTTTCGCCCTTTGTTGAGACTAAGATACGCCTTTGCTGCGCCTGCACAATACCCCGCATGAGCAATGCTGCTATGCAGCAATTGCATAAGCCGAAAGTGACCTAAGGTTAAGCAAATGCGGCATTTTTTAGGCGTTATGTGAAGATGTGCCGTCCCGGTTGTGGGGCGGGCGAAAGAGCAACCCAAGACCAAAGGACCGAAAATGAGCGATTTTCGCAGCGAACTTGAAGCGCGGTTGCGGCACCTCGAACTGCCCGACGGGGGCGATCTGATGTCACGGGATATGGTGCGCGCGCTCGAGGTCGAGGCGGGCGAGGTGCGCTTTGTCATCGAGGCTCCAAGCCCGGAGATGGCGCGGATGATGGAGCCGTTGCGTGCCGCCGCCGAACGCGCGGCGCTGAGCCTGCCGGGGATCGTCCGGGCTCGGGTGGTGCTTACGGCGCAGGCGGCCCCGCCTGTGTTCAAGCTGGGGCAGCATCCCAAGGGGGGCAATGCCTCGATCAGGCCAGAGGGCATCGGCGCGCTGCTGGCGGTGGCCAGCGGCAAGGGCGGTGTGGGTAAATCCACCGTCGCGGCCAATCTGGCGGTGGCGCTGGCGCGTCAGGGGCGGCGCGTGGGATTGCTCGACGCGGATATCCACGGGCCGAGCCAGCCTCGGATGATGGGGCTGAGCGCGCGCCCGGCAAGCCCGGATGGCACGCGGATCACCCCGCTTGAGGCGCATGGCGTCAAGGTCATGTCGATCGGGCTGATGCTCGATCCGGCCAAGGCGGTGATCTGGCGGGGGCCGATGCTGATGGGGGCGTTGCAGCAGATGCTGGCGCAGGTCGATTGGGGCGATCTTGACGCGCTCATCGTTGACCTGCCGCCGGGCACGGGCGATGTGCAACTGACGCTCAGCCAACGCGCGCGGCCCGATGGGGCGATCATCGTCTCGACGCCGCAGGATGTGGCCCTTCTTGATGCGCGCAAGGCGATGGACATGTTCCGCACGCTGCAGGTGCCGATCCTGGGCATGATCGAGAACATGTCGTTCTTTTCCTGTCCCGCCTGTGGCCATGAGGCGCATGTTTTTGGTCATGGCGGGGTCCGGCACGAGGCCGAGGGCTTGGGTCTGCCGCTCCTGGCGGCCTTGCCGATTGATCTGGAAACCCGGCTGGCGGGGGACGCGGGCCGTCCCGTGGCGGCGGGCGATAGCGCGGCGGCGCGGGCCTATCTGGCGCTGGCACAGCGGCTGGTCGATCAGGGGCAGGGCTGAGGGCTGGGGGCGCTGCCCCCGTCCCGGATTGATCCGGGATTCCCCCGAGGTATTTCGGGCCAGGCGAAGCCGGAGGCAGGGTTGAAGAGGGCGACCGCGTCAGTCGGGGATCGGCGTGGCCACCAGCCCCAGGCGACGGGCGCTGTCGAGCGAGAGCGTGTCGCTGTCCAGACCAAGCGGGGCCTGATAGCGGGCGATGGCGGCGCGGGTGCGGGCGTCGAACCGGGCCGTGATCTGGCCCGTATAGAGCCCGCGTGCCGCGAGCGCGCGTTGCACCGAGGCGATGAATTCGGGCGTCTGCACATCGGGGCAGGGGGTTTCGTACCAGGTCGTGACACGTTCCCGCAGAATGGCCTGACGGGTCACGGTGGCATAGGTGGCGGGGCGCAGAACGCGTCCCGTGGCATCGGTTTCAGCCGGCGAAAGCTGCACCTGCTCGGTCACGGTTTCGATTACGGCCGGAGTGTCCTTCTTTCCCCAGCAGGTGCCGGGCGCGGCACCGGGTGGGGCCTCGGCCCCGAGGCTTGGGCGATCCGGGCCGGGTGGCGCGGGCTGGCAGGCGGCAAGGGCGAGCGCGAGCGCGAGACAGGACAGGCGGAAAGGCATCATGGGCAGGCGTCTCGCGAGAGAGGAACGGGCAGAGCCTAGCCTGTTTGATCCGGTGGGGAAAGCGGGGTTTCGGGATCGGCCAGAAGGTCAAGCAGGGGCGAGATGTCCTCGATCTCTTCGGCGACGACATGGGTCACACCCGATTGCCGCTCGACCCGGCCAGTGACCCGCAGCATTCGCCCGGCGATGACCGCGCGGCGAAAGCGGTCGAACACCTTGCGCCAGATCACGACATTGACGGTGCCGGTCTCGTCCTCGAGCGTGACAAAGACCACGCCGCGCGCGGTGCCGGGACGCTGACGCACCAGCACCAGCCCTGCCACGGTCACGCGCCGCCCCGGCGCCACCTCGGGGAGGGCAGCAGCGATCAGGGCTGAGGGGGGGCGGGCAGGTGGCATCGTGATCGGGGCTTTCTGGTGCGCGCGGTCTTGAGCAAGAGCTATCCAATCCCGAGGGCCTTGTGCAAGATCGCGACGTGGTCGGGTCACGGTGATACGCGGTGATGCGGCGCTCCGATCTGCGAAGCGCGTGCTTTCTGGCACACGATCACAACGTGACCCGACGATGCCGACGGCGACAAGAGCAGAATTCGATGATGTGGAAAAGTGGCAGCCCGTAGGGGAGTCGAACCCCTCTTTTCAGGTTGAAAACCTG
>NZ_CAXAUM010000010.1:0-121849 GCF_963972555.1 uncultured Roseovarius sp. | reverse complement strand
CGACTGCGCGCGCCACCTGGGGGGATGTCTGCTCGCTCGCGCGCCGGATCTCTTTGTTCGATGAAAGCGGGGCCTGTATGAAACCTGACTTGGGAGTTTTTTGGGGTCTTGGTGCCCCTCTTTTATCCCGTCCTCATCGCGTAACTCTTGATACACTGGGAAATTGTCCCATGGCAACGATTTTTTATAAGCTCCGGCACATGATATTGTTTTGAAGCACCTGAAAAAACAACATTCTGTGCCAAATCTCGTCAGCTTGATACTTCATGTTGTATTTCAATGAACCTGTATCACAAAATGTGTGAGATTTGAAATCTTCAGCATTATCCCACGATTTCCCAGAAATTCTGGCATCTCTGATCGAAACCACCGGTTTTTCCCATAATCGACACGGCAAACGGCCAAATCCCGGCAGCAATTTCTTGCCTTACGCCCGGTGTGATTCGCAGAATCCAGCGCATTTCACCGGAAAATCTTGATCTGTCCCATCCATTCCCGTGAACACGCGCGGAAACGGCCTTGAAACGACAGAACCCCGCCACCGGGGCGGGGTTCTGCGGGGGTTTGATCGTATATGAGGGCGACTTTGCCCTTTGCGGTCAGTTCACGAGGCGGCGCAGCATCGGCAGGCGCGAGAGCACCAGCGCATCAAGCGCCAGCACCGTGATCAGCGTCAGCCCCGCCATCGGAAAGGCCAGCGACACCGCGATGCCCACCAGCACCGCGCCTTGCCACATCGGCATGTCGCGCGGCAGCGGCGGCGCGGCCAGCCGCCCGCCCGCGCCGACGGGGCGACGCTTCCACCACATCACGACCGAGCTGACACAGAGGAAAATCACCGAAAGGCAAAAGACCGTATTGGCCAACACGCTCCAGAGCCCCATCGTGCCCATATGCAGCGCGATGCCCACCGCCATCGCCTTGCCCGCCAGCGAATAATCCTCGTACCGCACATCGGCCAGGATATTGCCCGTGTATTGATCCACATGCACCGTGCGATCCGATGTTGGATCGGTGTCGTCCGTGTTCATGGAATCGCGGTTGATCGTCCAGACGCCGGTCTCGCCCTTGGGAAGGTTGAGCTGATAGCGCGCGTCAAATCCGATGTCGCGCGCGAGTGCATCGAGCGTGTCGATCGTCACCGCCGTTCCGCCAGCCGCATCGACGCCCGCATGCCCCGCATGGCTGCCCGAGGCAGGCATGGGCGTAAGTTCGAGCGCCCAGGGCACCTCTTTGCGGTCATGGTTCATGCTGGCGTGGATATCGTCCGAGAGGGGCACGTTATCCCATTTCTCGGCGGGAAACTGGCTCCAGGCCTGAACCATCTTTTCCCCCCATATCCCGGCCCAGGCAAGGCCCGAGACCAGAAAGAACGCAAGCACGATGGAAATCCAGAAGCCCAGCACGCCATGCAGCGACCGCCAGAGCGCGCGGCCCCGGCCAAGCGTCGGAATGAGCGCCGCCCGCCATCCCGCTTCGCGCGGCCACCACATGTAAAGGCCGGTGGCAATCAGCACCATGCCCAGAGAGGCCGCGATTTCCAGCATGCGGTCGCCGGTGACACCCAGCATCAGATCGCTGTGCAGATTGTCGGCAAAATCATACCAGCCAGAGCGGCGCGGGAAAATCTCGAGCACTTCGGCCGTGTAGGGATCGACGACGACCATATTGGCATCGCCCTCCAGATCGACGCGGAAGATGGCCGCCAGATCATCACGGCGCGGGGCCACATATTGCTTGAGCGTGCCACCGGGAATGGCGGCAACTGCGGCCTCTGCCTGTTGCGATACGGCAAGCGCCATCTCTTGCGGCACCACCGGCGTGCGTTCGCCGTCGCGCCCATCCACCCAGGAAATCCACAACATCATCATGCCGGTGACAGCAAGGATGCAGAAGAAGGGGATGACAAACAGGCCAGCGTAGAAATGCCAGCGCCAGGCGGCAAAGTAGAATTTGTTGACCCCGGTGCGCACCTGCGCAGGGGCATAGGTTGGATCAATCGACGTCATGGACGACTCCATCAGGATGACCCCCGATGCGGGGGGGAATTTTCAAAAGCAGTTGGTTCTGAAAATCAGGCCTGAGGTGGGGCGCGAACCTGAGCCAGCCGATGCGCGACGATCTGTGTCCGGGTTTCGGGCGCGCCGGGGGCAAGCGGGGCTATACGCGGCGCGTGCCAGGGCTGAGCGGTCTCGGGCATCGCCAGCACGACAAGGCTGTCGACCAAGCGGCACGCCTCACAACCGGTGGCGCCCCGGTGGTCCGACGAGCCCGGCTTGGTGTCATGGGCCGCGTGATCCTCGCAGAGGTCCTGCGCCGTGCCGCCCGCCGCGACAAAGGCGAGATAGGTCGGATCAAGCGCGCGGGCATTGAGATCACGATGCGCAAACCCGACTGCGGCCAATGCCAGGCTGAGGGCAACGACCACAATCAGTTTTGAAAAAAGGCTCAATGAAACACGCATGACGCGAGGCAGCCTGCCACAGATCAGAGAGTCGCACCAGCCTCTATCGGCACCGGACAGAGCACCGGCTGAGGCCCGATGTCTCGCCGCATCTGGGCGGCAGGCAGGCTGACATCGGGCGACAGGCTGAGAATGACCTCGCCCAGCATGTCAAAGCCAGCCGCGCGACAGAAAGGCACCGCGTTGAGCGGGCAAAGACAGTGCAGATGCTGCACCCCGGCCCGTTCCACCATCTCAAGAAGATGCGCCATGAGCGCGTGGCCAATGCCTTGCCTCTGCCCTGCTGGTGTGACGGCCAGATGCCTCAGGTGCGCCTGCCCCGGCGGGCAGCTGCGGCCAAAGGGGCTGATGTCGCTCCAGCCCGCGATGCCCAGCACCTCGTCGCCCTGCTCGGCCAGCACATAGCGCCCCCCAAAGAGCAGCGAGGGCACCGGGCGCGTCAAGAGCGGCACTGCGGCGCGCATCAGCGTTTCGGAATAAGCGCTGCGCATCTGGCCGGCATAGGCTGCATGCAAAAGATCGGAAATCGCCGCATGATCGGCGGGAAAGACGGGGCGGATCAGAAACTCGGACATCGGCAAACCCTTTTGGGTAAAATCGCCGGCCACCGGAGCGCCCCAAAGGAAAAAGCCGCGCTCGGGTTGGCGCGGCTTTGGCTGTCTGGTCTGGAAGGGGGATCTTACTTGATCTTGCCTTCCTTGTACTCGACATGCTTGCGCACCACGGGATCGTACTTTCGTACGGTCATCTTTTCGGTCATGGTGCGGGCGTTCTTTTTGGTCACGTAGAAATGGCCCGTGCCCGCGGTCGAGTTCAGACGGATCTTGATGGTCGTCGGCTTTGCCATTTTTTGTCTCCTGCGCCGGGCGATCGAACCGCCCGTGAATCTCTTATGAAGCCTGCCTTTTAGCGACGCTCGCAGCCGAGTCAACCGCGATTGTCGTTAAAACCGGCGATTTCGTCACAGCACCCTCAGTTCGAGGAAACGCGCGTGGGTTGGCGATAGAAATAATGCACGCCAATCGCGGCAGTCCGTGGAAACTGCCGAGCCCAACGGGGGTTGACGTTGCGGGTGTGGTAATGGGTGGCACCACTGGTCAGGCTGCGCGGAGCGCCATCAACCATGGCACGCGCCACCTTGCCCACTTGGCGAAAGGCATCGCCTTCGGCGATAACATCGGCATGGCCATCACAGGTATAGGTGAACTGGCACTGATACTTGCGGCCCGTGCCCTGATGGATCACGCCGCAGACGGTATCGGGGTAATTGGGATCATCAACGCGGTTCAGGATCACTTCGGCCACTGCGAACTGTCCTTTGACGCTTTCGCCGCGCGCCTCGAAATAGAGCGCCTCTGCCAGACAGCGCCACTCGGGTCCACCTTGGGCCGGGGCTTGCTGGTCGAGCCAGGCACTTGAATAGCTGATCTCGGTCTCGGGGCTGCTGAGGTAGCGCGCCATGCGGTCGCCTGAGATCGCGCGCAACGCGCGCATTTCTTGTTCCATCAATCGGGTCACTGGCGCGTCTGCCAGAACCGGGCCTGCCAACACTGCGAGTGCCGCAGCGAGTGCAATCCGTCTCATTCTCGTCTCCAGGCGGGTGGACGTATGGTCCACGGCATGCGTGCCCCTTAGCCAAAATCGCCGCAGGCGTCCACCTGAGCCACCGGCGGGTTCCCGCCGATTGCATTTTCTGTCTCAAATTACGGCTCGACTTTGCCTGATCTTGCGCGGCAGGCTGCGTTTCCTACTGCATCTTGTCGCGCACCGTGAGCTGTGCGGCAGCGAGTCGCGCCACCGGCACGCGGAACGGCGAGCAGGAAACATAGGTAAATCCGGCATCGCGGCAAAAGGCGATTGATTCGGGATTGCCGCCATGTTCGCCACAGATCGACAGGCTGATCTCGGGATTGGCTGCACGCCCACGCTCTGCCCCGATCTTGAGCAACTCACCCACACCATCGACATCGAGCATGTGAAACGGGTCCTCGGGGTAGACGCCCTGCTTGACATAGTCCGACATGAACCGGCCCGCGTCATCGCGCGAAAGGCCATAGGTCATCTGCGTGAGGTCATTGGTGCCAAAGCTGAGAAAGGACACGAGCGGCGCAAACTCGCCCGCCCGCAGGCAGGCGCGCGGGGTCTCGACCATCACACCCAGACGATAGGTGAAATCGCGCCCGGTCTCGTTGCGCACGGCGGCGGCCACCGCATCGACCCGCGTCTTGACCAATTCCACCTCGCGCTTGGCGCTGACCAGCGGGATCATGATTTCGGGCACCACCGGCGCGCCCTCGCGGCTGGCTTCGAGCGTGGCCTCGAAAATGGCGCGGGCCTGCATGTCGTAGATTTCCGGCACGGTAATGCCAAGACGCACGCCGCGCATGCCCAGCATGGGGTTGTATTCGCTCAGCGCCTCGACCCGCCGCGTCACATCCGAGAGCGGCAGATCAAGCGCTTCGGCCAGTTGCAGATGCCCCACGCGATCCGTGGGCAGGAACTCGTGCAACGGCGGATCAAAGAGACGGATACAGACCGGCAGCCCCTGCATGATCCGAAAGAGATCGGCCAGATCGGCGCGCTGCATCGGCAAAAGACGCTCCAGCACGGCGGCGCGATCGGTGCTGCCATCGGCAAAGATCATCTCGCGCATCACCGTCAGGCGCTCGGTGTCAAAGAACATATGCTCGGTGCGGCACAGACCGATGCCACGCGCGTCGAACTTGCGCGCAACTTCCGCATCGGCAGGGGTGTCGGCATTGGCCCGCACCGCGATGTCGCGCACATCGTCGGCCCAGCTCATGAGGGTCTGAAAGGCATTGTCACGTGCCACTTCGAGAAGCGGCGTCTCACCCGCCAGCACCAGCCCGCCGGTGCCATCGATGGTGATCACATCCCCCGCCTTGACCACCCGCCCATCAGGCATGGTCAATTGCTTGCGCCGGGTCTGGAAATGGATTTCCGAGGCCCCGACCACACAAGGAAGCCCTATGCCGCGCCCGATCACCGCCGCGTGGCTGGTCATGCCGCCCCGCTCGGTCAGTACGGCCACGGCAGCGTGCATGCCGCGAATATCCTCGGGGCTGGTTTCGCGGCGCACCAGAATACAGGCCTCGCCGCGCGAATGCCCGGCCTGTGCCTCGGCGGCGGAAAAGACCACCCGGCCCGTGGCGGCACCGGGGCTGGCGGCGATGCCCCGCGCCAGCACATCGCGGGGGGCGGAGGGATCAACCTGCCGGTGCAGCAGCTCATTGAGCGCGCGTGGCTCGACCCGCATCAGCGCGTCATCGCGACTGATGATGCCATCCTCGGCCAGCCGCACCGCAATGGCCACGCCGGCGCGCCCGTTGCGGGGCACGCGCAGCCCGTCGAGAATCCAGACCTTGCCATTCTCGATGGTGAATTCGGCCTGCATTTCCTCGCGCAGGCGGGCGCGCATCAACTCGGCATAGGCGCGGATTTCGGCAAAGGCATCGGGGGCCAGTTCCTCGAGAGAGGGGCCGCGCGGATCGCGGGTGAGATAGATCGCATCCGCGCCATGGCTCAGCGCATCGCGTCCCTGACTTTGGCTGAGGTAGCGGCCGATGATCTGGCGCGCGCCGGTCTGGCCATTGACGAGTTGCATCACGCCAGAGCCACATTCCCCCTGCCCCAGCCCCAGCGCCAGTTCCTGCACCACAAGGCCCAGCCCCGCATCGGCGGGCGCGCCCTTGGCCTGACGCAAGAGCCGCGCCGTCGTGCCCTCCCAAGCGCGCGCCATAGAGCGCAGCACCTCGGTCAGTTGCTTGCCGGGGTCTTGGGGAAATTCCTCTTCTGCCTCGGATTCATAAGCCTTGAGCGCCTGGCTCAGGCCCAGCACCGGATCGGGCGAGACATCCTCGAACACGTCCGGATCAAGCCGCGCCACGTGGATGGCATAGGCCTGCACGAAGCGCAGGTAGATATGCGAGGCGGCCTCTTTGCCGATACGCTCCGACAATTCGACAAAGCGCGCATCGTTGATACCGATATTGAGCACCGCCCCCGGCCCGCCCCAATCAGGGTCCTCGGACGAGGGGCGCACACAAAGGAGTGGCGCATCGCCAAAGGGGGCGAGAAAGCGCACCATATCCGGCACTTCCCCCGCCGCGATCCGGTGTACCGCCTCAAAGGACAGCGCCACGGTGCGCGGCACCGGCAGATCGAGCCGCACCAGCCGCTGCAGACATTTCGCCCGCCCCCCGTGCGTATGGGTCTGCACCGGGGCCGTGGGGGTGATCAGGGTGATATGTCTGTCGTCTTGCTGCACTGCGGCACCTTTCCTTTGCCCGCACCATACGCGCGTTGCGGCACAAGGCAAGGGAAAGGATGACGGGCGGGATCGGTCCAGCGTGGTTAGAAAAACCAGCCCGGGCTTGACCCGGGGCCTCACCCTTCCCACAGCCTCACCCGCCGCAGGCTTGACGCGCGGCCTTGCTCCACAAAGCATCGAGGCCCCGGGTCAAGCCCGGGGCGGGGTTCACACATTCATAACCATTTTTCGCCAAGACTGCGGAATGACACATTTCGTCTACATCATGGCATCGCGCCCCTTTGGTGCGCTTTACACCGGACGCACGCATGACCTGCGCAGCCGGGTCGGAACGCATCGCGCTGGTCTCTCTGCCCATACGGCGAAATACAATATCGGGCGGCTGGTCTGGTTCGAACCATTGGACGATTTCCAAACCTCCCTCCGGCGGGAGCGGTCAATCAAACGCTGGCATCGCGCGTGGAAAATCGCCTTGATCACAAGCGCAAACCCCGACTGGCGGGACGTTACTTCAGAGATACCAGACTCCTAACGCAACTCCCCGGAGCTTCACTCACCCGCCCCGGGCTTGACCCGGGGCCTTGCGCCAATCAACCCGAGGCCTCGGGTCAAGCCCGGGGCGCGATCAACCCTCGATCCGCGTGAGGTCCGCCGCTTGCAAGCAGATATTGCGGATGCTGCTCAGCAGGTTGAGGCGGTTGCGGCGGATGACCGCGCTTTCGGCATTGACCTGCACGGCGGTAAAGAAGGCGTCAATCGGTGCCCGCAGCGCCGCCATCGCCGCCATCGCACGCGCGAAATCCTCGGCCTTGAGCGCGCTCGCAATCGCAGGTTCGGCGGCTTCGAGCGCGGCAAAGAGCGCGCGCTCCTCGTCCGTTTCCGCGAATTTCACATCCGCGCCGTAGGAATATTCCACCCCATCCTTTTCCTCGGCCTGGGTGAGGATGTTGTTGGCGCGCTTGAAGCCCTGCAACAGGTTCTCGCCATCGTCGGTCTTGAGGAAATCGCCGAGTGCGCGGGCGCGGTGGACGAGAAGCGTGAGGTCGTCATTGCCCGGCATGGCCAGACAGGCGTCGATCACGTCATGGCGGAGGCCCTCGTCGCGCAGATGGACCTTGAGGCGGTCGTGGAGGAAGGAGAGGAGGTCTGCCGAAAACTCGGGCAAGGTCGCACCGACCTGCGCCACGAGCGTGCCAGCCCACTGATCCTTGGGCTGACCGTTGCTCTGGAGCCGGTCCAAAACCGCGTGAAACGCAGCACCGAACACGCCATGTTGCGCGACTTCATCCAGCACTTCTTCGAGAGTGTCGATTTCACCCTTTTCCGCCTTGTGGCCATAAAGGTTGATTTTCTGGCGCAAAAGCTGGGCGTCGATAGAACCGGCCAGAGGCACCCTCAACCCATTCCCCAACACCAACCGGATAACCCCCAAGGCCGCGCGGCGCAGCGCGTAGGGGTCTTTCGATCCCGTCGGTTTCTCGTCAATCGCCCAGAACCCCGTCAGCGTGTCGATCTTGTCGGCCAGTGCCACGGCCACCGACACGGGCGCGCTTGGCACGGCGTCGCCCGGCCCCAGCGGCGAATAATGCTCTTGGCAGGCCGCCGCGACGGCCGGATCAAGCCCTGCCGCCTGCGCGTAATAGCGCCCCATCAAGCCCTGCAATTCCGGGAATTCGCCCACCATGGCAGATTGCAGATCGGCCTTGGCGACCTTTGCCGCCTGCTCCGCCAGATCGGCATCGGCCCCCACAAGCGGCGCGATTTCACGCGCCAATGCCGCGATACGCGCAATCCGGTCAGCCTGCGATCCCAGCTTGTTGTGAAAGGTGACATGGGCGAGCCCTGCGCCCATCCCCTCCAGCCCCTCGGCCTGCACGGTGCGCAGGTCGTTTTCCCAGAAAAATTTGGCATCCGACAGACGCGCCGCCAAAACCTTTTGATTGCCCGCCAGGATGGTCGCGCCCTGATCGGCGGTCTCGACATTGGCCACGGTGACAAAGCGCTCGATCCGGCCCGTCTTGGGGTTTTTCACCGAGAAAAACTTTTGATGTTCCTTCATCGAGGTTTGCAGCACCTCGGGCGGCAGGCCCAAAAACGCCTCGTCGATCCGCCCCATCAGCACCACGGGCCATTCCACCAGCCCCGCCACCTCGGCCAAGAGGCCGCGATCCTCGACCAGTTCCAGCCCCGATGCAAAGGCCTGATTGCTGGCCTCTTGCCAGATATGCTGTGCGCGTTCCTCGGCCTCGAGGATGACATGCGCGCGGCGCAGCTTGGCGCGGTAATCGTCGAACGACGTGACGGCAAAGCGCCCCGCGCCCATGAAGCGGTGCCCCTCGGTGGTGTTGCCCGCGCGGATGCCGTCGACGTCGAGATCGACCACCGTCACCTCGCCCGCCTCATCGGTCAGGATGCAGAGGATGGAATGCAGCGGGCGCACCCAACGCAACGATCCGGCCCCCCAACGCATCGACTTGAGCCAGGGGAAATTGCGGATGATCTTGTCGAGTTCCTCGGCCACGATGTCCGCCGCCGGGCGTCCGGGCTTGGTGATCGTGGCGAAATAGACCTGCCCTTTTTTCTCATTGCGGATTTCAAGCTGATCGCGGCTCAGCCCCGCGCCACGCAAGAAACCCTCGATCGCCTGTTCGGGCGCATCGACGCGCGGGCCCTTGCGCTCTTCCCTGGTGGTCGGACTCTGGCCGGTCAGCCCCTGCACCGTCAGCGCCAACCGGCGCGGCGTGGAAAAAGCCGCGGCCCCGGCATAGGTCAGGCCTGCCGCGACCAGCGCCTCGGTCAGGCGCGCGCGCAAATCGTCGGCAGCCTTGGACTGCATCCGTGCCGGGATTTCCTCGGAAAAGAGTTCGATCAGGAGGTCGGGCATGGCTCAGTATCCTTGGGGCGGTTTCGGGCAATCGTCGGGCGCGGGCTGTCCGTCAAACACCACTTCGCCGCAGCGGTTGATCTGGTGCCAGACATAGCCGTGCCCGTCCTCGGTGATGGCCACCACACGGTCGACACCATAGGTCACATCCCGCTGGCCCAGAAAGGCCAGCGCGCGGCCCTCTTCCAGCGCCTTGCCGATGGCTTGGGCGTCGTAGCAGTCGAACCAGTCGGGCGCGGTCAACGGCTCTGCCCGCTCGTAGATTTCATAGGTTTCGCTCAACAGCGCATGGCTCATCGGGGTGGTGAAACAGGCGCGATAGCGGATCGGGCTGCTGTTGGCGTCGATCGCGGTAAAGCCGTCGTAGAGCACCGGTTCCGGCGCGCCCGTGACCAGCGAGGTCAGGACGACATCGTTGCTGCCATCCGCCGCCACCTCTTCGTAGAAGTGATAGACTTGCAAATAATACATGGCCGCACCGGCCACCAATGCCGAAATCAAGATCGCCCCCGCCAGTATCTTGCCCATTATGCCGCCTGCCCCCCGGCCTCTGTCTGCACGAAGGCATCGGCGCATTGCTTGGCCAGCGCCCGCACCCGGCCGATATAGGCCTGCCGCTCGGTCACGGAGATGACACCGCGCGCGTCAAGCAGGTTGAAGAGATGGCTGGCCTTGATGCATTGGTCATAGGCGGGATGCGCCATGATGATCCGCTTGCCGGTCTTGGGGTCCACGGCCTCTTGCGCGAGGATGGCCTGACATTCGGCCTCGGCCTCTTCAAAGTGGCGCAAGAGCACGTCCGTGTTGGCCACATCGAAATTCCAGCGGCTGTATTCTTCCTCGGTCTGGCGAAATACGTCGCCATATTTCAACGGAATTGGCGCGGCGGGATCGTTGAAGGGCATGTCCATCACATGATCAATGCCCAGCACATACATCGCCAGACGCTCCAGCCCATAGGTCAATTCGCCCGACACCGGCGCGCAGTCATGCCCCCCGACCTGCTGGAAATAGGTGAATTGCGACACTTCCATGCCGTCGCACCACACCTCCCAGCCCAGTCCCCAAGCGCCGAGCGTGGGGCTCTCCCAGTCATCCTCGACAAAGCGGATGTCATGCAGCGCCATGTCGATGCCGATGGCGCGCAGGCTGCCAAGGTAAAGGTCCTGCATATCGGGCGGGCTGGGTTTGATCAGCACCTGATACTGGTAATAATGCTGGAGGCGATTGGGGTTCTCTCCATAACGCCCGTCGGTGGGGCGGCGCGAGGGCTGGACATAGGCCGCAGCCCAGGGCTTTGATCCCAAAGAGCGCAGCGTGGTGGCAGGGTGAAAGGTGCCGGCCCCCACTTCCATGTCATAGGGTTGCATCATGGCACAGCCCTGACCGGCCCAATAGGCCTGAAGCCGCAGGATGATCTCCTGAAAGCTGCGCGGTTTCTCGGTCCTGTCGCTCATGCCTGACCCCAATGCTGCCCCTGATTTGCCGCCCTTACCTAGGCCGGGGGCGCGGCAGGGTCAATCGGGCGTTTGGCCCCGCCGCCGCCGCGCAAAGCCCGAAGTTTTCGGGTGCATCGCCGTCCAGTTTTGGTAAAACCCCCAAAAGGTCTGAATGACCGTAATCACGACAGAATTTAGGGAAGCTTATGGCGCGCATCTTACTGGGGTTCATTTTTTCGATTTTCATCGCATTGCCAGCGGCGCGCGCGCAGGAGGAGCCGGTGGTCTGGGTTCAGATCGAGGCACAGCCCAGCCTGACCGAAGCCCAAACCGCCGCCCGGCGTTACGGGGCATCTCTGGCGGATGTGAACGGGTTTTCCCTTGGAAACGGCTGGTATGCCATAGCCCTTGGCCCCTATCGGCAGGAAGAGGCAGAGCGCGTGCTTCAGGTCTACCGCGCCGAAGGGGTGATCGCCCGCGACAGCTATATCGCCGCAAGCAGCGATTATCAGCAACAGTTCTGGCCCATCGGCGCCAATCTGCTGGACGGTCAAGTCGCCCCCGCCCCCACCGCGCCCGACAGCCCGCCCGTCGTGGCGCTCGACCCGGCCCCCGCGCCCGCCCCCGAACCCGTGGACGAGACGCCGCGCCAGGCCCGCGAGAGCGAGAGCCAGCTTGACCGCGACGCACGCGCCACCCTGCAAGAGGCGATGACATGGGCCGGTGTCTATGACGGCGCGATCGACGCAGCCTTTGGCCAGGGCACCCGCGCGGCCATGGCCCGTTGGCAGACCCAGAACGGGTATGAGGCGACCGGCGTCCTGACCACCCGGCAGCGGGCGGAATTGCTGCGCCAGTTCAATGCGGTATTCGACGGGCTTGGCCTTGAGGTGGTGCGCGACAACGCGACCGGCATCGCCCTTGAATTGCCGACCGCCGTGGTGGGGTTTGACCGTTACGAGCCGCCTTTCGCGCATTTCAACGCGACGGGCGATATCGACGCGCGGGTCCTTTTGATCAGCCAGACGGGCGACCGCACCACGCTGGCGGGGCTCTATGACATCATGCAGACGCTGGAGATCGTGCCCGAGAGCGGGCCGCGCAGCCTTGAGGCCGACAGCTTCACCCTGATTGGCGAAGGGGCGCTGCAGATTTCACACACGCAGGTCTGGCTGCGCGATGGCGCGCTCAAGGGCTTCACCCTTGTCTGGCCCGCCGGGGACGAGGCCCGTCGCAGCCGTCTTTTGGGGCGGATGCAGGACAGCTTTGAGTGGTTGCCCGGCACGCTCGATCCCGCCGAAGGCAGCGGGGCGCAGGATATCGACCTGGTCTCGGGACTGGAAATCCGCAAGCCGAAACAGGCGCGCTCCGGATTTTATGTCGATGCAAGCGGTGCCGTGCTGACCACCGCTGAGGCGGTGGAAGGATGCGGACGGATCACCATTGACGAAAGCTATGAGGCCGACGTCGTGCTGAGCGATGCCGCCTTGGGTGTAGCGATCCTGCGCCCCCGGATGCCGCTGGCACCGCTGCGCGTGGCGGCGTTTCAAGAGGTGACACCGCGCTTGCTGAGCGATGTGGCGGTGGCGGGCTATTCCTATGGCGGCCTTCTGGGTGCGCCCACCGTGACCTTTGGCCAACTGGCCGAATTGGAGGGGTTGAACGGCGAAACCCATCTCAAGCGGCTTGCCCTTGCAGCGCTCGACGGCGATGCCGGGGGTCCCGTGCTCGATGCCGGAGGGGCAGTGCTGGGCATGTTGCTGACACGGGCACAGGATGGCCGCGCCCTGCCCGAAGAGGTCAGCTTTGCGGCCACCAATGGCGCGCTGCAAGACGTGCTGACGCGGGGCGGCATCACCCCGCGCCTGACCTCGGATCAGGGACGTCTGTCGGCAGAAGCATTGACGGACCGGGCCGGCGACATGACGGTTCTGGTCAGTTGCTGGGAATGACCAAACGGTGAGGCGGGGCGGGATCACCCGGCCCCTACTCCCCCTTGATCTGCACCGAGAAACTGCGCTGCGCCCCCGAGGGCGGGGCGGGAAACGGCGCGGCGCGCTCGACCACGGTCAGGGCCGCACGGTCAAGTCGAGTCGAGCCCGAGGAGCGCGCGACGCGGACCGAGGCCAGACGCCCGCCCTCACTGATCGAGAATTGCACCAGCGCCGCGCCGCGCGTGTCGGCGCGGGGCCGAGGCACCCGCGCAAGATGACGCATCACCTGACCGGGATAGGTGCTGGCGGCGGCATTGCCCTGGGCCGCGCTCTGGCTTGAGCGGTCGCGCCCTTGCCGCGCGGCTGTGGCGGTCTCGTGGCCGGTCATGCTGCCGCGGGTGGTGGTCTGATCGGCGTTGCTGCCGGAGGTGCGCCGCACCCTGGCCTTGGCCTTGTCCTCTGGCTCAGCGCGTCGCACTTCGCGGGCCGCGGCATCAGCGGGGCGCGCCATGGGGCGGCGCGAGACCTGAAGACCGGTTTCGGCATTGGCTTGAGCGGTGGTCTGCGGCAGTTGCGGGGAGGCGGCGAGCGCCACATCTTCCGCCGGGGCCGCCGCAACCGGCAGAGCGCTGGCGGCCTCAGTGACGTTCTGCGGCGCTGATGGCTCTGCGATCTCGGGCCGTGTCGGGCGCAGGGTGTCTTCTGCCCTCACGGTCGGTGTGACACTGGCCTCTGACACGGGCCGCGCCGCCCCAGCCACCATATCGGCAAAGCTCGAACCCAGCATGACCTCGGCCACGCCCACGCCTCCTTCGACCTCTGCCCGCATCGGCGGCGCAGAGGCCCATATCCCCGCGCCATGCAGCCCCAGCGCCGTGACCGCGCAAACCGACAGCACAAATCGCGAGCTACGGATCATGGCAGCCCCCGTTGCGTGACCATCACCACCCGCCCCGCCCCTGCCCGGCGCAGCGCCTCGCCCAGCCGCAGCAGATCCGCCGCAGGCAGCGCCGCGTCAGGCACAAGGCGCAGGGTGGCGCGCGCCTCTTCGGGCAACGCGGCGACATAGGCGGCGGCATCCGGCAGAGGCTGGCCACGGTAAACCAGCCGCCCATCGGCATGCACCACCAGCGCATCGGGTGGCGCGCGCCCCTCCAGCTCCTCGGTGCGCACCAACCTCAGATCGCCGTCCAGCGGCGGGGCCAGCGTGGCGGCAGCCATGAAAAAGATCAGCATCAGGAACACGATGTTGATGAGCGCGATCGTCGGCTCGCGGCGGGAAAGGTTCCTCTTCATGACGGCACCAGAACCTGCACTGACAGACCGGGAAGGGCGCGCAGCGCCACCAGCAGATCGGTCAGACGCTGTGCGCTGACACCCGCATCGGTGCTGATCAGCACGCGGGTAGCGCCCTCGGCCAGCGGCGCAATCGCCGCGCCCAACCCATCGAGCGGCACCGCGCGCGCATTGATCCGCAGCTCCTCCGCGCGCAGTTGCAGGAAGATAGGGCGCGCCTCGGACACCGCCTGCCCCTGCCCCGCCGTGGCCAGATCCACCTCTGAGAATTGCGCAAAGGTCGAGGAAAGCATGAAGAACAGAAGCAGCAGGAAAATCACGTCGATCAGCGAGGTGAGCGACAGCTTGCGCCGCTGGAACCCGGCCCTAGGCATGTGCGGGCACCGCCCGAGCCTGGGGCGAGCCCTCTGGCGCGGCCCGCCCATCAGGGCCCAACACAACGCTCAGCGCGTGATCGGCCAGCGCGCGCTCTTCCGCCATCCGCGCTTCGAACCATGACAGCACGACCGAGGCGGGCATTGCCACCGCCAAACCGGCGGCGGTGGTCAAGAGCGCCACCCATATCCCTCCCGCCAAGAGCGACGGATCGACCTGCGCCCCCGCCGATTGCAGCGCCTGAAACGCCTCGATCATCCCCAACACCGTGCCGAAAAGGCCCAAGAGCGGCGCCACCTGCGCCACGGTATCGAGAAAGCGAAAACCGCGCTCGAGCCGGGCAAAGCGCGCCTCGGCCTCGGCCATCAGCCGCCGCGTGGCCGCGCCATCCTGCGGATCGGCGGCAAAGGCGCGGGCCATGACCGGGGCCAGATAGCTCTGCGAGGTGGCAAGCGTCTGGCGCGCGGCAGGGGCTGCACCCCGGTCCCATTCGGCCACGGCGGCGCGCAGCGCGCGGTGCCGCCCCACGCCAGAGGCGCGGAATTGCCAGAGTTTGTAGAGAATGACCGCCAGCGTGCCGACCGAAAGCACGGCGATAAGGGCAATCACCGGCCCGCCCATTGCGATCAAACCCTCAAGCCGCGCGATCATGGCCCCGGCCCCGTTCATCCTGTCACCTCGATGCGGGTCTCTGAGGAGAGGCGCAGCGCCGCGAGACAGGCACCGGGGGTTATCCCCGCCCCGTCACAGGTGCCGATGCCGTTGATCAGCACGGCCCCGATCCTGTCACAGCCCTGCCCCGCCAGATCGAATTGCCGCACGCGCGGGCGCCCCTCGGGCAGCGCGCCGAAATCAAAGAGCGTCAGGCTGGCCACACGCCCCGCCGCGTCAAAAAGAACCGCCTCGGCCACCAGCTGTTCCAGCGCTGCGCCCAGATCATTCTGCAGCACGAAGGTCAGGCGGCAGCCGCCCGCCTCGTTGGTCCTTGTGCTGTTGAGGGTGAGCGAAAGCGCAGGGGCCGTGCGCTCCTCCGCCAGCGCCGGGGTCATCGCGCCAAAAAAGGCTGCAACAAGGCAGGGACGCAGGCCGCAAGATGCCGTCATGGAATGCTCCTTTCCCTCTGTCGTTCGAGGGCATGGGAACCGCATGGCTGGCACGGGGCTGGCACGGGGATAAGGTGAATCGCGCCGGACCGGCGCGAGGGATGCGGTGTTTCTGGCTGAGTTGACTGAAAGAGTCAAGTTTACTTCAAGTCGTGTTGCGCCCCGTCGAACCCACACACGTCCCGGGCTTGACCCGGGACCTTGCCGAGGCAGCCGCGAGGCCCCGGCTCGGGGGCCGGGGCGATGGCCCCCGAGCGGACACCACCCGCTCTGGCAGGCGTGTCACTCCTTGGTCTGGTCTTTACTCTGCGACCCCGTTGGCGCGGGTTGGCCCTGCGGCGGCTGACCTGCCACCGCCTGCTCTTGCTGCCCGGCCCCAGCCCGCGCCGCCTGAAGCGATTGCAGCCCGCGGTGCCGGGCCTGACAGGTGTCGCAGTCCACTTTTGGCGCAACAGACGCCTCTTGGGCGGCCTCGACAGAGGCCGCGCAGAGCAGGACCGCGAGCAGCAGCCCTGCTTTCATGCCGGCACGGGCGCTGAGGCAAGGTAACGCTCCAGCGGCGCGTAGGACTGCGCGTCGCCGGCATTTTCAAGGGCCAGATACTCGAGTGCGGCCACCTCATGCCCGGTCAGGAACCGCAGGCGCGGCTGATCCGCCTCGGGCCCCATCGCCTCGAGCGCCTCGAAGGCCGCAAGATAGGCGGGGTATGTGCGGTTCATCTCATCCAGAAGCCCCGCCCATGTCCCCGGCGCACGGCGCGCCTGTTCGTGACCGCTTGCGGTCAGGCTCTCGACCGACCGGGGCGACAGGGCATATTGCGCGATAAGCGGGGCAACACCCGCCGCCGCGTGGCGTTCGACCTGGGCCAAGAGCGTCAGGCGCTTGTGCTGCGCAGGGTCGGGAAAGCGGCGAGCGAGGCCTTGGAAATAGGCCTCCCCCTCGATCTCTTCCTCGTAATAGAGCAAGAGTTTGGCGAGATAGGTCTGGTCCGGTTGGCTCATGTCGGCTCTCCTCTTGTCTCTGCGGCACCGACGGGCGCGCCCACGTCGATCCGGTCGTGTTTCATCGGCAGGTCCGGATCAACCGGAGCGTCCAGTTCCTGCGCATAGCGGTGCCCGGCATGAACCGCCGCCGCGATGATCGCCGGGGCCTCGCAATCACCGATGCGCGTGAGGCTAAAGGGCAGCGGACCGGCCAAGGCGCGCAGATCTTGGTATAGCCCATCCTCGGGACGCCGCGCGCTGACCATCACGAGATGGGTCGCAGGCAGGGTCAACTCTGCCCCGCCATAGGCGCAAGGCAGCACGACCGCGCGCCCGTCAAAGCCCGCAATCTCGCGCGCAGGTTCGAACCGGACACCAAGGCCTTGCAGGTGGCGGCGCACCCGCCAGCGTTCGGCGGTATGGCCCGCCCAGCGCGATAGGCTGTCGTCGGGGGTGGCCAAGGTCACGTCGAGCCCCGCCGCGCGCAGACGCTCGGCCACGACGCCGCCCATGTAATAGCCATCGCCGTCATAAACCACGGTCGGCCCATCGGGCAGGCGACCGGCCATGATATCGTCGGGCGTGAGGATATGCGCCTCAGCCGCGCCCTTGGCCACGGGATAGAACACCTCGCCATCAAAGACGTCCTTGCGCCAATGCGCGCCGGTGGCGATGGCCACATGATCGGCACCCACGTCCAGAACATCCTGCGCCGTCAGGCGGCTTTCGCGGAAAATCCCGACATTGGGCATGTCGCGCAGGGCCTGCTCGCGGTAGTCGCGCACCCGGATATATTCGCGCAAGCCCGGCAAGGCGGCCTCGCGCAGAACGCGCCCGCCCAATTCGCGCGTGGCCTCGGCCAGCGTCACGCGATAGCCGCGTGCCCCCAGGGCGCGCGCCGCCTCCAGCCCCGCCGGTCCGGCCCCGACGACGAGCACATGCGCCGCGCTGCCCTGTGGCGCGATGCGTTCGGGATGCCAGCCGCGTCTCCATTCCTCGCCCATGGTGGGGTTTTGCGTGCAGCGGATCGGCACGCCGAGGCTGTCGCCGGAATAACAGACGTTGCAGCCGATACATTCCCGGATGGCCCCAAGCCTGCCCTCGGCGATCTTGCGCGGCAGAAACGGGTCGGCAATCGACGGGCGCGCGGCCCCAATGAAATCCACGATGCCGCGCCGCACCTGAGCGGCCATCGTATCGGGCGAGGTGAAGCGGCCGACGGTGACAACCGGCTTGGTCGTGACCGATTTCACCCATGTCATGTAAGGCTCCAGCGCACCCTCCTTGACAAAGCGCGACACGCCCATTTCCAGTGAATAATCGGCGATGTTGATATCCCAGAGATCGGGCAGTTCGGCCAGCATCGCGAACATCTCACGCCGCTCTCCCCAGACGGGATGCCCGTCGCGATCTCCCTCTTCATCCGCTGCGAACCGCACCGCCACGGCGCAGCGGTCGCCGACCGCGTCCTTCGTCTCGTCTATCAGTTCGCGCACCAGTCGCACCCGGTTTTCAAGGCTGCCGCCATATTCATCGCCCCGCGTGTTGATGCGCGGGTTGAGAAAATTCGAGATCAGATAGCCATGCGTGGCATAGACATAAACGATGTCAAAGCCTGCATCGCGCGCGCGCAGGGCGGCGCGTTTGTGCCAGTGGCGGAACTGGCGGATATCGGATTTGTCCATGGCGCGCGTCTGATAGGGATGACCCGCGAGATTGGGCACCGACCCCAAATCCATCGGCGGCAGCCGCGTCATCATGTTGGGCGTGCGCGCGCCCCCATACCAAAGCTCGGCCCCCGCAAGCGCCCCATGTTCATGCACGGCCTCGGTCATCAGGGCATGGGCGCGCACGTCGCTCACATCCCAGAGCGAGGCCGACGGATGCGGCAGGTCATCAGATGTCGGGTGGATGGAATTGTATTCGGTGCAGACCACACCCCAGCCACCCTCGGCCTTGACGCCCCGCATGGCCGCAAGTGTGCGCGGCCGCATCCAGCCCATGCCGGTGCAATGCGGCACCTGATAGAAGCGGTTGGGCGCGGTGACGGGGCCAATACGGACCGGCTCGAACAGAATATCGTGACTTGGGTTGCGAGTCATCCAAGCTTCTCCGCGCGGCAAGCGGCCTCGGCGCGCGCCTCTTTCGGCATCTCGAAATGCAAAGGAAAGGCCATGGCCAGATAGGCCTGCACCTTGGCGCGCGCCGCATCGCGATCAAACGTGTCCGGATACATCAGGATATTCAGCCAGAGCCCATCATAAAGCCCTTCAAGCGTATGCGCGATGGTATCGACCGGCGGGCCGGGATAGCCGCCCTCGCGTGCAATCTCGCTGCACAGGCGTTTCGAGAGGGCAAAGCGTTCGTCGTCGAGGGCATCGACCAGCGCGCGATAAACCGTGCGCCGCCCGCCCTCGCCAAAGAATGCATACCAGACCGCCAGCTTCCGGGGCGTGCAGATCTTGGGCTCGAAATGCGAGTCGACGATCGCCATCAACTTGTCCCGCGCGCTCAGCCCTGCATTCCCATAGGCGCGCCGCCAATGGTCATGGTGTTCGCGCGCCAGAAACTTGAGCGTTTCCTCCAGCAGGTTCTGCTTGCTCTGGAAATGAAAGTTGGCGAGGCCAAGCGATAGCCCGGCAATTTCCGTGACCGTGGACATCGTGGTGCCCGCGATGCCGTATTGGGCGATAGAGTCGATGGTGGCCTCGATCAATTGCCTGCGCCGGACGGTTTTGGGCTCGGTGCGGCGGGGCTTGCCGGTAACGGAGGTTGGCGTAGCGGTCTCTTGCATGGGTTTGTCGGGGCTGGCGCTCTGGCACCGCATACCCCTCTCCTTTGATTAATCGATATCGAGCATGACAATGGACTCGGGCGACCATGAGAGCCAGAGTGCCTGACCCTCGGACAGATCATGACCCCCCATCAACCGATGGGTGTTGGGGGCAGAGACCGCGACCGGCTCTGCCTTGCCGGGAATGCTTAGGTAATATTGGCTGCGTTCGCCCATATAAGCGGCTGTGCGCAAGCGCCCCTCGACCGCAAGCCCCCCCTCTGGCCTCTTGGGCGAGAGGCTGAATTTCTCGGGCCTGAGGGCGATTTGCACCGGGGCCCCGTCGGGTTTCGTCAGCTGTGCCGTGGTCATGGGGATGGTGCCCAGCCCCTCGGCCTCAATGGCGGCCATGACAGAGCCATTGCGCCGCACGGTGCCGCGAAAGAAATTCATGGTCCCGATAAAGCTGGCGACGGCGCGCGTTCTCGGGGTCTCGTAGAGGCCAGCCGGCGTATCCACCTGCAACACCTTGCCCCCGGACATGACCGCGATCCGGTCCGATAGGGTCAGCGCCTCTTCCTGATCGTGGGTGACAAAGACAAAGGTGATGCCGACCTGCCGTTGCAGGGCGCGCAATTCCAGCTGCATCTGCTCGCGCAACTGTTTGTCGAGCGCCCCCAAAGGTTCATCGAGCAACAGCACCTTGGGTCGCAAGATGAGGGCGCGCGCCAGGGCGATGCGTTGGCGCTGGCCACCCGACAGCTCATTGGCCTTGCGGTTGCCATAGCCCGGCAGCTTGATCAGATCGAGCATCTCTTCGACCATCTCGGCACGGCGGGTGGCGGCCAGCTTTTGCTTGCGAAGGCCATAGGCGATATTGTCTCGCACGTTGAGATGCGGGAAAATCGCATAGCTCTGGAACACCATGTTGACCGGGCGGTGATGCGGCGGCACGTCCGACATCGGTTGATCGTCGATGAAAATCTCGCCCTTCGACGGGGCCTCGAACCCCGCCAGCATCCGCAAAAGCGTTGTCTTGCCACAGCCCGACGCCCCGAGCAGGGAAAAGAACTCGCCCTGCCCAATGTCCATCGATATCTCTTCGATGGCGGTAAAGGCCCCAAAGCGTTTGCTGACACTGCGGATAGAGATGAAACGGTCCGAGGGGGTCATGGATGAGGGGGCCTTCACTCTTGTTCCTCCAGGCCTTTGCGCCCGATCCATTGGGCGACAAAGACAAGGGCGAAAGACACGAAAAGGATCAGCGCGGCCATGGCCAGCACCGAAGGGAACTCCTTGGGAAAGCGCAACTGCCCCCAGATATACATCGGCAGCGTCGGATCGGTGCCGGTCAGAAAGAACGCCATGATGAATTCGTCAAACGAGATGGTGAAGGTCAACAAGAGGCTCGCCACGATCCCCGGCATGACCATCGGAAAGGTCACGCGCCAAAATGTCCACCAGCCGTTTTCGCCCAGATCGGCCGAGGCTTCTTCCATCAAGGGATCGAACCCCTCAAAGCGCGGCAAGAGCGTGGCCACGGCAAAGGGCAGACAGATGATGAGATGCCCAAGCCCGACCGTGTAAAGCGAAAGCGGCACACCCATCCGGCTGAGCAGCACCAGGAGCGCCACGCCAAAGATGATGCCGGGAATGACCAGTGGCATCATGATGAAGGTCACAAGCGCCCCCTTGCCCCGCATCCGCGTGCGGGTGATCGCGCGCGCTGCCATCACCCCCAGTACCGTCGAGATGACAGAGACCACCAGCCCCACCTTGACGCTGTTCCAGAGCGCATTCCAAACCGGCTCGCGGGTCCAAAGCTCGCCATACCACTTCAGGGTTACGCCCTGAAGTGGAAAGCGGACATAGATTGAATCGTTGAAACTGAAGAGCGGGATGAAAAGCACCGGCACATAGAGCACGATCAGGAACAGCACCGCGTAGAGTTGCAGCGCGCGGTTCGGGCGCTTGATATAACTGCTCATGTGATGCGCACCTGCACCTTGCGCGTGACAAGCAAAAACACCAGCGCCAGCGCCGCAATCCAGAGCATCAGGACAATCGACAGCGTGGCCCCCATCGGCCAGTTGTTGACCGCCCCGAATTGCAACTGGATGAGATTGCCGATCATCGCCCCATCCGGCCCGCCCAAGAGCGCAGGTGTGATGTAATCGCCGGTGGTGGGGATAAAGATCAGGAACGAGGCCGCGATCACCCCCGGCATCGACAGGGGCAATGTCACACGGAAAAACCGTGCCATCGGCCCATCGCCCAGATCGGTCGCGGCCTCAAGAAGAGAGCGGTCGATCTTTTCCAGCGACACATAGAGAGGCAGAATGGCAAAGGCCGCCCAGGCATGCGCCAGCGTGATGATCACCGCGGTGGGGCTATAGAGCAGGAAACTGAGCGGCGCCTCGATCAACCCCGCCGACATCAGCCCCGAATTGATCACGCCCTCATAGCCAAGGATCACCTTCCACGCAAAGACCCGCAAGAGATAGCTGGTCCAGAATGGCAGGGTCATCAAGATGATCCACATCATCTTGTTTCTATGGACATGAAAGGCCACAAAATAGGCCATGGGATAGCAGAGCAGCACCGTAACCACGGTGGCCACGCCCGACATCCAGAACGACCGCAACATCAGGGTGCCATAAATCGGCTCACTCCAGCTTCGGGCGTAGTTGGCCATTGTCAGCGTGGTGTCAAAGCCAAAGCCCTGCCGGGTCCAGAGGCTGATCACAATGAGAATGACAAAGGGCAGCACAATGCCAAAGGTCATGATCGTGAGCGTGGGGGCCATCATCAGATAGCCCCGCGCGCTCTCGCTGCGGTGAAACAAGCGTAAAATGCGCGACCCAGACGCGCGAGGCGGCCCGTCCGCTGTGCGGCGTTTCGGCAAAGAGGTTTCGGCCATTCCTGCGCGCACTCCTCAGAGGCTGGATCAATAGGCCCGCCCGCCGGGGCGGACGGGCGGTGCGGGCGGGGTCAGAACCCGGCCTTGATCTGCTCGAAGAGCTCGTTCATCTGGGTTTCCCATTCCTGCGTTTGCGGCTGCTGGAAATGCCCCGCGTTCAGGATCTCGACCGGCTTCTTGCTCAGGCCAAGCCCCGCCAGCGTCTCTTCGTCGAACTTGTCGAAGGCCTTGCTGTTGGAATGGCCATAGCCCCAGTCGTTGATCATGAAATGCCCGGTCTCGACGCTGAGCAGCGAGTCGATCACGTCATAGGCCCGGTCGAGATTGGGCGCGTCCTTGTGGATCATCACGCCGCAGACCCATGTCAGCGCGCCTTCCTTGGGCCGCGCGAATTTTACAGGTATGCCCTCGGCCTGAAGCAGCACAGCAGAGCTGTTCCAGGTCATCGAGGCCACCATTTCCCCCGCCGAGAGCGCCTGCTCCAGCGTGGTCGTGTCGTCGGTATAAAGGCGGATCAGCGGGCGTTGTTCCCGCATCACGGCGGCGATCTTGTCAAAGGCTTCGGGCGTGTCGATATTGGCGAAATCAACGCCGGCCTTGATCGCCCCGCACCACCAGGCATCGCCACCCGAGGCCAGCGACCCCAGCCGCCCGGAATACCGCTCATCCCACAGGATGTCCCAGCTTTCCTCGCCCTCCAGATCCACAAGGTCTGTGCGATAGGTGACAGAGGTTTGCCCCCAATCAAACGGCGCCATCCAGACCTTGCCCGCCTCGGCATCATTGCCCGGCAGATCGACCAGTTCCGGGATCACATCGCCCCAGTTGCCGACGCGGCTGGTGTCAATCGGCTGGAACAGCCCCGTCTGCACCCAGCGCGGCATCGACTGGTTGCAGGGGTGCGAGACATCGACGACAAAACCGCCACGCATCTTGGTCAGCGCCTCTTCCGAGCCGCCGAAAATGGCGAAATTCGGCAGAGCGCCGTTCTTTTCCTGATAGGGGCCAAAAAGTTCGGGGATGTCATAGCCCCCCCAAGTGAAATAGGTGGCCTGATCGCCCCCAGCGGCGAGGGCACGGCGCGCAGGCAGTGGCACGGTGGTCAGTGCCACCCCCGCCGCGAGCAATCCTTTGGTAAATTTCCGTCGGCTCAGCTTGCCTTGGCGCACAGCGCCGAGTTGGTCCAGAATGTCCATGTGGTCCCAGTCTCCCCTGTTGGCGCAGGCCCACTTTTGCGGTGGGTCCCGTCACGCAATCGTTATGGTTCATGCGCCACAGCTCAGGACAGTTGACATTTTCCGTCGCTCGGGCATGTCATTGAATGGTCGTTCAATCATCTCAGCCATATGGGAATCGAGTCAAGGACTTTGCTCGACCCCGCTGCGGCGGGGACATGTGCTGGCGTCGGAATGATCAAGGATCGCGCAGCTTGGGCGCAAAAAACAGGTCAAAGGAGACACGACATGCGCGACAATTCCGGCATCATCCGCCTGAACCCGAACGGGCCTGCGGGGCTGACACACGTGTCCATCGACCCGGCAGAATTCGACACCCCGCCCGAGGCACAGACCCTGCATGTCTACTTTTCCGATGCCGACCTTGGCCTCACTGTCGGCGTCTGGCACTCGACCCCGATGCAAGAGGCCTTCGGTCCCTTTCCAGGGGACGAGTTCATCGTCCTGCAGGAAGGCGCGTTCAACCTGCGCGACGCCTCAGGCGCGGGCATGGGGGCGCGGGCGGGGCAATGTGCCGCCATCCGCAACGGCATCCCGGTCAGCTGGCAGCAGGAGGACACTGTCCGAAAATTCTTCATGACCTACAACGATCCCCGCGCCGCAGCGCCACAAGACCTGACGGCAGAGGGCGGCTTGGTCGTGCTCTCGCCCGAGATGACGTTGACCGATGCCGAACTGATGGAGGACACCAGCACGCCACAACGCGACCGCATCCTCTTCAGCAGCGATCTGGGCAATTTCGACATCGGCCTATGGGATACCCAGGTGCTGAATACCGAATTGGAACCCTTCCCCTATCACGAAATGGCGCAGGTTCTGGAGGGCGAGCTGTATCTGACCGAAGCGGACGGCACCCGGCACCATTTCACGGCGGGCGACGTGTTCTTTATCCCGGCTGGCACGCCCTGCATCTGGCATGTGCCCAAGTACCTGCGCAAATTCTACGCAGCCCTCGATCCCGCAAACCGCCCCCAGGGCTAATCGCGCCGCGTCAGGTTGTGGGCGCGCGCAGCAGGTCCGGCACCAGCCGCGACAGGCACACTTTGCTCGCCGCCAAGGCGCGGGCGCGGTCATAGCTTTCGGGTGCGAGATGCAGGCGTTGCCAATAGCCATCGGTGAGGGATTCCATCCACTCGGCCAATTGCTCCGCCTCCGTTTGGCTAGATTGAGGCAAAAGCGCCGCCCAGATGCCCGACAGCGCCGCATGGCGCCGCGTGTCGAACTCTGCCGCGACCTCGGCGTAGTGTCCCGTAAACCGCAATTCACCCCAGAACGCGAACCAGAGCGGCAGGACATCGGGGCCACAGGCCTCGGCGCTGAAATCCGCCGCAAGAAGGGCTATCAGCCGGTCCATTGGCGCATCGCCCGCCCCCTCCAGCGCCCGCATCCACAGGCTCTCATAGCCTTCATATAGGTCGCGCAGCGTCTCGGTCAGCAGCCCACCTTTCGAGGTGAAATAGAACACCGCCACGCCCTGCGACAGCCCTGCCTCATCGGCGACGGTGGCCAGCGTGGTGCGTGCCAGACCATGCGTCAGGATCGACCGCCGCGCCGCATCCAAGAGCTGCCTGCGGCGACGTTCGGCGTTCTCTTTGCGCTCTTTTCGCGGTTTTCTGGTCGTCACCCCGCCCACGTCCGGCCCTTTTCAACTGGTTTCACCATCCATGCCACAGGTCGCGCAGCACGTCAGCCCATAAAAATTTATTTGAGCGCTCAAAAAACTTTACGACGAAATCCGACTTGGCTAGGATGACGACAGGAGCAACGCCATGCGGTCCCAATCCTCATTTGACGCCATCATCATCGGCGCGGGCCATAACGGCCTGACCGCCGCCGCCTATCTCGCGCGCGCTGGCCGTCAGGTGCTGGTTGTGGAAAAGAACGACTGGATCGGCGGCGCGGCGGTGAGCCGCTCGCTGCACGAAGGGTGGACCTATTCCAACTGCTCTTATGTCTGCTCGCTCTTGCGGCGCGAGATTGTGCGCGATCTCGACCTGCCGAAATACGGCCTACAGGTGATTCCCTATGAGGGCGGGGCCAGCTTTACGCCGGACGGCGATTATTTCGCGTATTACTCGGATCATCACGCGCTTCAGCGCGAAATGGCGCGCCATTCGCCCCGCGATGCCGATGCCTATCCGCGCTATGCGCAGATGATCCTGCGGCAATGCCGGTTCATCCGCCCGTTTCTGTTGCGCGACGCGCCTGATCCCGCCTCGCTGCGCCCGCGCGATCTGGGCGAAATGGCCTATATGGTGAAACAGGCGCATGGGCTGGGGCGCAAGGAGCTTGCCGAAACCCTGCGCTTTTGGACCATGTCCATCGGCGATCTTCTGGACGAGCATTTCGAGAACGATCTGATCAAGGCGCATCTGGCCGGGTCGGGCATCATCGGCACGGGGCTCGGCGTCTATTCGCCGGGCACCGCCTATGTGCTCTTGCATCATTACATGGGCGATATTGACGGCGGCATCGGGGCTTGGGGCTTTGCGCGTGGTGGCATGGGGGCGATTTCCAACGCGCTCGGCGCGGCCTTTGAGGCGGCGGGCGGCACCATTCATGTTGGCGCAGGCGTGGCGCAAATCCTCGTCAAGGAGGGGCGCGTGACTGGCGTGGCGCTGGAGGATGGCACCGAGTTTCACGCGCCGGTCGTGGCGTCGAACATGGATGTGAAACGCACATTCCTCAGACACGTGGACCGCGCCGCCCTGCCCGAGGAGTTCACCCGCGCGGTGGAGCGGTTCAAGATCCGCGGCTCGTCCGCCAAGCTCAACATCGCGCTCGACCGGCTGCCCGCCTTTCCCGCCGCGCCCTCGCATGCCAGCTTTCTGCGCGGCGATCTGCATGTCTCGCAAAGCCTATGGGAGTTGGAGCGCGCCTATGACGACTGGAAGGCCGGGCGCTGGTCGGCGCGCCCCTATATCGACATGCTGATCCCCAGTCAGATCGACCCGACCATGGCCCCGCCGGGCAGCCATATGATGACGGTCTTTGTGCAATACGCGCCCTATGATCTGGCGACCAACGGCCAGCGCAGCGGCCAGAACTGGACGGATACCGCACGCCAGGCGCTGGCAGAGACCGTGCTCGATCAAATCGCCATCGCCTGCCCGGATATCCGCGACCGCATCCAGCATATGGAGGTCCGCTCGCCCCTGGAGTTGGAGACCGAAGTGGGTCTGACCGAGGGCAATATCTTTCAGGGCGAGTTGACCTTTGATCAGCTTTTCTTCAACCGTCCCGTGCCCGGCTATTCCGGCTATGGCTCGCCCATCGGCGGGCTCTATCTCTGCGGCTCGTCTGCCCATCCGGGCGGCGGGGTGATGGCGGCACCGGGGGCCAACGCCGCCCGCGCCATCCTGCGGCGCGAATGGCCCCGCGCCCCGCGCAAGGGCTATGCCGCATGAGCACCACCCGCAGCTTTGACAGCGTCGTGATCGGAGGCGGGCTGAACGGGCTCGTGGCAGCGGGGGTGCTGGCGCGGGCGGGGCAATCGGTTTGCCTGCTGGAACGCGCGGCGCATCTGGGCGGCATGGCCGCCCCCGATGCCAGCGGCGCACCGCGCATGGCACATCTGCTCTATAATCTCAGCCCCTTGGTGCGGCGCGAGTTGGGCTTGGGTGCCCGCGATTGGCCGTTCGAAACTGTGGCTTTACCCACGGTGGCGCTCTCCGAAGATGGCCGCCATGTGGTCACGCAAGGTGCAAGCGTCCGCTTTGCCGATGGAGGCACACACCCCGATGCGGCGGGTTTTGCGGCGTTCCACGAACGCCTCACCACCCATGCCGCGCTCTTGCGCCACCTCGCCGAAGCCGCCCCGCCGGGGGGCGCGGCACCCCTGCTCTCGCCGGACCGGATCAAGGAGATATGGCGCCTGGGCCGCATGGGCCTTGGCCTGCGCCGCATGGGCAAGCCCGAGATGCGACGTTTCCTGCAAACCCTGCTCTCGAACGCCTATGACCTCATCCTCGACGACATTCCCGATGGCCCCCTTGCGGGCCTATTGGCGGCGGATGCGGTGCGCGGGGCGGCGGCGGGGCCACGCGCCCCCGGCACGGTTTTTGGCCTTCTTTACCGCATGGGGCATGGCGGCGGCGCAAGCCTGCCCAGGGGCGGCATGGCGGCGGTGATCGACGCTTTCGCCGGGGCAGCCGGGCGGGCTGGCGCGGTGATCGAGACAGGCTGCGGCGTGGCCCGCATCCTCACGGATCAGGACCGCGTGACCGGCGTGATCACCGACCGGGGCGAGACACTCCATACCGCCCGCGTCCTGAGCAGCGGCGGCGCGCGGATCACCGCAGAGATGACGGGGCTTGCGCATTTCGACATCGAAACCACCCGTCGCCTGCGCCATATCCGCGCCCGTGGCACGGTGGCCAAGATCAACCTGACGCTCAACGCCCTGCCCGCGATCCCCGGCCTGCCCGATGATCTGCTCTCGGCCCGCCTTATGATTGCGCCCTCCGCCACTTATGTCGAAGACGCCTTCAACCCCTCGAAATACCGCGAGATGTCGCCCAATCCGGTGATCGAGGCGCTCTTGCCCGGTCAGACGGACCCGGCCCAGCGCGGGGCGAGGGGCCATGCCCTGTCGCTGATCGTAAGCTACGCGCCGGTTGATCTGGCGGGCGGCTGGAACGCAGCCGCACGCGATACCTTGCTCCAGACCACCCTCAAAACGCTCACCCGCTACGCCCCCGGCCTGCCCCAGCTTGTGACCGGAGCCGAGGTGATCCCGCCCGACTGGATCGAGGCCGAGACCGGCGCGCCCGGCGGACATTGGCATCATGCGGAAATGAGCCTCGATCAGCTTCTCACCCTGCGCCCCGCCATCGGCATGGGACGTTATGCAATGGGACCATCGGGGCTGTATCTCTGCGGGGCCTCCGCCCATCCCGGCGGCGATCTGATGGGGCTGGCGGGGCGCAATGCGGCGCTGGCGGCCCTCAGAGGCGCGCCATGAGCATCGCCACCGATCCCAAGCTGGGTCTCATCGACGGGCCCGTGCATCCCCGGCTTGCCGCGCTCAACCGGGCGCGGGGCTGGTATGGCTGGGCCGGCTATGCGGCACCCTCGATGCTCGACTCGGTGGAGTTCGAATATTTCGCCCTGCGCAATCAGGCCGCGCTCTTCGATATCTCGCCGCTGCACAAATACCGCATCACCGGGCCGGATGCGGCGCGCGTGCTCAACCGCCTTGTCACCCGCGACGTGACCAGAATTGCGACAGGCCGGGTCGGCTACGCGGTCTGGTGCGACGAAGAGGGCAGGGTGATTGACGACGGCACGCTCTTTCACCTCGGGCCCGAGGATTGGCGCCTCTGCTGTCAGGAACCGATGCTGACATGGCTCTTGGAGGCGGCATGGGGATTTGACGCCGACGTCCACGACGAGAGCCGAGAGATGGCCGCGCTGGCGCTGCAAGGGCCGACCGCCTTTGCGGTGCTATGCGCGGCGGGGCTCAACATGGGGCATCTGCGCCCTTTCGAGCTTGCGCAGGCGGAGCCGGGCCTCATGATCTCGCGTACCGGCTTTACCGGCGATCTCGGATACGAGCTTTGGACCGCGTGGGGCGATGCCCTGCCCCTCTGGGATCGGCTCTGGCGCGCGGGCGAAAACTTGGGCCTGCGCGCCATCGGCTACGAGGCGGTGAACATCGCCCGGATCGAGGCGGGGTTCATGGTCGCTGGCGTCGATTTCCAGCCCGCCCATGCCACCGAGCGCCTGCACCGCGCGCATACGCCGCTTGAATTGGGGCTTGGCCCCATGGTCGATTTCACCAAGGGGCATTTCAACGGCCGCCGCGCGCTCCTGGCGGCCAAGCCCCGCAGCCTCTTGATGCGGCTCGATGTCGAGGGGTTCAAACCCGCCCAAGGCGCGCTGATCTATCACGCCAGGCGGCGCGAGGTGGGGCATGTCACCTCGGGCGTCTGGTCGCCCACCGCAAAGCGCAACATCGCCCTCGCCCATGTGCAGATGCCCTTTGCCGCGCGGCACCCGAGCGACCTCTGGGCCGAGATCTACACGCTGGAAGAAGGAAAATGGGACCGCCGGATGGCACGGCTAACGCCGGTCAGATCGGCCTTTTTCCGCCCGCCCCGCGCCCGCGCCACCCCGCCCGGCCAGACCTGATCTGACCAGACCTGACTTCAGACGGAGAAGACAATGAACACCCACGCCAACACCCCTGCCCCCGACGACCTGACCCTCTGGGATCGCACCCATAACCTGCACCCCTGGACCGGCATCCGCGACTGGCGCAAAACGGATCTCCTGCGGGTCAACACCGCCGAGGGCATCCATATCTGGGACAGCAACGGCAAGCGCCATATCGACGGGCCGGGGGGCATGTGGTGTGTTCAGATCGGCTATGGCCGGGCCGAGATGGCCGAGGCGATTGCGGCGCAGGCCATGGCCATGCCCTATGCCTCGCCTTGGTCCTTCACCACCGAACCCGCCGCGCTTCTGGCGCGCAAACTGGCGGAATTGACCCCCGGCGATCTCAACACCGTGCATTTCACCACCGGCGGCTCGACCGCTGTCGATACCGCCCTAAGGGTCGTGCAATTCCTCAACAACCGGCTGGGCCGCCCGGACAAGAAAATCGTGCTCTCGCGCGAAAAGGCCTATCATGGCTCGACCTATCTGGCCGCGACCGTCACTGGCAAAGAGCGGTTCAAGACGCGCTTTGACAAGGCCGATGATCTGGTGCGGTTCCTGCCCGATGTGAACCCCTACCGCCGTCCCGCAGGCATGAGCGTGGCGGATTGGGGCGAGGCCAAGATCGCGGAGTTCGAGCAGATGATCGCCGATGTTGGCCCCGAGCGCATCGGTGCCTTTATCGCCGAACCGATCCTGTGTTCCGGCGGCGTTGTCGTGCCGCCCCCCGGCTATCACCAACGCACCGCCGAAATCTGCCGCCAGCACGACATCCTCTATATCTCGGACGAGGTCGTGACCGGCTTTGGCAGGCTGGGCCATTGGTTCGCCTCCGAAGAGGTCTTTGGCGTCACCCCCGACATCATCACCTGCGCCAAGGGGCTGACCTCTGGCTATGTGCCGCTCGGGGCCTGCATCCTGTCGGACCGGCTGATGGAACGGCTGGCCGGGGTCGAGGGCGATGACGTGTTCTACAACGGCTATACTTATTGCGGACATCCCGTGGCCTGCGCCGCCGCGCTCAAGAATATCGAGATCATGGAGCGCGAGAATATTCTCGCGCATGTCCGCCGCATCACCCCGCAATTTCAGGCGCGGTTGCGCAGCATCGGCGAGAGGTTCGACATCGTCGGCGACGCGCGCGGCATGGGTCTCTTGGGCTGTCTCGAATGTCGGCCAGACCTCAGCGACGAAAGCTATGCCAAACATCTGCAATTCGGGGCCAAACTCGATGCCGCCTGCGAGGCGCGGGGCCTCTTGCTGCGCCCTTACGGCAATATGGCGGTGTTCTCGCCGCCGCTGATCATCACCACAGAGGAGATAGATGAAATGTTCGATATCATGGAGGCGGGGCTGACCCAACTCAGCGCCGAATACAATGGTTGAGGTCGCGCGCCTGAGGGCGGATGCCGATCCGGGCACGATCGCCAAGGCCCTGCTAGGCGAGGGCGGGGTTGTCGTCGAAGCGGTGGCAGACTCCGCGCTGCTCGATCGCATCACGGATGATCTGCGCGGCCCGTTCGACGAGCAAGGGCACAAGTTCGCCAATGATTTCAACGGCTACAAAACGCGCCGTCTGGGCAGCATCCTCAAGATTTCAGAGGCCGCAGCAGATGTTCTTGCGCATCCGCTGGTGATGGAGGTGGCCGACCGCGTGCTCAAACGCCATTGCATCAGCTATCGCATCGGGTCGTCCACCGCGATCGAAATTCTACCGGGGGAAAAGGCACAGGTGCTGCACCGCGACGACGATTTCTACCCGATCCGGATTCCCGGCGTGGAGTTCCAGATTTCCGCGATGTGGGCGCTGGACGATTTCACCGCCGAGAATGGCGCGACGCGGGTTGTTCCCGGCTCTCAGGACCTGCGCCCGATCAAGAGCATCACCGAGGATCAGATCACGCAGGCCGTGATGCCGCGCGGTTCGGTGCTGTTCTACCTTGGCGCCACGGTGCATGCGGGCGGGGCCAACCGTGCCTCCGCCCCGCGCAAGGGGCTGATCACCACCTATTCGCTGGGCTGGCTCCGGCAGGAAGAAAACATGTATCTCTCGGTGCCGAAGACCAAGGCGGATCAATACCCCGACGCCGTGCGCCGGTTGATGGGGTATCAAGGTCACGGGCGCAATCTGGGCGTCTATCCCGGCGACCCCGACGGCTATTGGTTCGACGCCTGAGCGCGCCATTCGGCGCGGGTGATCTCGAACCACGCCACATCACTGGCATAGGCGCGCGCCGGGCCGCAATCGCGCATCCCGCATTTACGCAGCACGTTTTGCGAGGCGCGATTGTCCGGGTCGGTGCAGGCCACAACCTGCGCCAAGGCCGTCTGTTGAAAGGCAAAACGCAGCAATCGGTCACAGATTTCGGTGGCAAAGCCCTGCCCCCACGCGCCGGGCTTGAGCAGGTATCCCACCTCGATTTCTGCCTCGGGGTAAGCATCGGGCACCAGTTGCGCCCAATCCGGGTCTTCGGTCTCGATGGGAACTGGTGTCAGCACGCCATCGCCGATCTTTTCGCCGGTCGCACGATCCAGAACGCACCAGATGCCCAATCGCCCGCCAGCACCACGCCGGAGTGCGTTAGGCATGTGGGCGCGCGCCTCCGCTTCGGTCAGCGCCTGCCCCACAAATCGCATCACCTCGGGATCGCACAGCAGATCGAGACACAGATCCTCGTCCTCCGCAGCCCAGGGCCGCAAGCGCAGACGAGGAGTATCGAGCACCAGCGCCCGTTGCGCGAGGGGCCTGATCATAACGGCTTGCGGCCCCGGATATGGTGTGGGCAATGCTCGCCCGAGCACAAAACCGGCACCATGGCTGTCCAGGTCTCGATCTGATGCGCGATAAACTCCGCACCATGCCGCGCCTCCCATTTCGCGCGGCGGGGGCCGGACAGCTCCTCCAGCTCCGCCGCCGCAACTTGCGAATACCACGGGCTGCGGTCGAGGAGCGCTACATCGACAAACCCCGCCGCCGTCAGCGCCGCGCGATACCGCGCGGGCGAGGCCATGGCAAAATCAAGCGCCTCAAGGGCGATATAATGCGCCATTTCGGGCGAGGGCGCGCCGTCATGCGCGCGCAACCAATCCGAGGCGGCAAAGATACCACCCGGTTTGAGCACCCGAAACACCTCGGCCGCCAGCGCCTCCTTGTCGGGAATGTGGATGATGGAATCCTTGGAGAACACCACGTCAAAGCTTTGATCCGCATAGGGAAACGGCCCCGGAGTGACCTTGTCGATGGTGATCTTTCCCGCCAGCCCCGCCGCATCCGCGCGGGCGTGCGCGGCGGCGCAAACCGGTTCTTCTACATCTATCCCCGTCACATGCGCAGCGCCATGGTCGCGCACCATCAAAACCGCAATAGCACCGGACCCACAGCCAATATCGAGCACCTGCGCCCCCGCCAGATCAACCCCGTCCAGCACCCGCGCTACTTCCTCCGGGCCACCGGGCGAGAGAAACCCCTCGCCCCAAAGCTCCTCAAGAAAGCCGATATGGCTTTGATCGTAAAGAATATCCTCCGACATGCGATGCCCCCCGACTGAATATCCATTCAGCGGAGTATTCCGCGAACAGAGACATCAAACAAGTCCCGCCTCAGAGCTGCCCCGCCGCCTGCAACTGCTGCCAAGCAAAGCGCAAATAACTGCTGCGAAAGCTGTGACCGCCCGGGTGCAGGCAAAAATCGAGAACTTCACCCTTGGTATTGCGGCTGTTCTGACATTCGAGGTCCTCGAATTCCGTCTCGCCGCTCGGGCTGAACCCACCCAGCGCCTGATACATGTCAAGCGCCTCGCCGACATCGCCCTGATGCGTGTCCAGAATGGCCCGGCCAGCCAGAGGCACGGTGGGGTCTGTCGTGCCGTGAATATGCACAAGGCTTGCCGCAGGCGTGGCGCAGGTCTCGGGCGGCTTCATCCAGAAAGTGCCGGCGATTGCAGCAAAGCCCGCGAACCGCTCGGGCATGGTGCAGGCGAGGTTCCAGACCATCATGCCGCCCGCGGAAAATCCCGCCGCCATCATGCGCTTGGGATCAATCGGAAACCGGCGCGCGGCATCCTCGATCACCGCCTCGACATAGCGGAATTCAACCGATCCATCGCTGTCCATATGGCGCGGCGCATAGGGAATCACCCAGTCGTCATCAGCGGATTTGAGCGCGATCAATGCCAGCCCCATGTCGGATACCACCTTCCGTAGGTTCTGATTCTGCATCACCGCCGCCGCCGACCCGCGATAGCCATGGGCAAAGACCACGGCGCCCACAGGGTCTGTGCTCTGCCCCTCGGGCATGGCGATGCGGTAATGCCGGTCGCCCAGCATGCAATCTGTATCCGGCCCGCAGGCCAGTGCCGGCCCCGCAAGCACCCCGGTTGTCAGAAAAATTGCCAAGACTCGCATCGCACTCTCCTTGCTTCGACATGGACCGACCTAAGCGAAATGGTGACGGATCGGGATCACAAGCGCGTGTCATACCGCCTCTAATAACGCGGATTTGATCGAAATCCTTTGCGCGGATCAACTCTTTGCTAACGCTCTTGGGTTTGGATTGTTCCGACCGCCCAAGACGGAGATGGCACATGACACGATTCACCCTCTTTGCCCTGCTGATGCTCGGCCTTGCTCTTGGGACCAATGCTCAGGCGCAATCCCTGACCGAGGTGCGCACGCAGCTTCAGGCCGCACTGCAACGCAGCCTGAGCCGCGCCATGGTCGATGGTGCGCTGCCACATCTCGACCTGACCACCGGGCAACTGACCAGATTCTACCCGACCGAGAATCACGAGATCATCCTCAAGATGGACGAGGTCTATGTGATGTGCGCCACGCTCCTTGGCCCCGATGGCAGGGAGGTGCCGGTGGATTACTACATCTCGCAGAGTGGCGGGCGCTATGGCGTGATCCGGACCGAGATCGACAACCGCACCCCGCTCAAGGCGCTGATGGACGCGGGCCGCGCCACCCGGCTGGAGTGACCCCGATGACCACGACCGACGGGGCCGCGCTGCGCACGCCGACGCTGGGGCTGTACCTCAAGCTGACGGCAGTGATGGTGCCGACCTTTTTGCTTTTCGCCGCCTCCGGCCTCTTGTGGCTCAGCGAAAAGAACCTGTTGCGCAGCGAAGAGGCGATGGCCATGCGCATCGGCAATGCCACCGCTCGGCTGGGTGGCGCGCTGGAACGGTTCAGCGACCAGAGCGATGGCGCGGTCAACTGGGCCAGCCCCTACGTGACCGACCTCATGCAGACGCTGCTGGGCGATCCCGCAATTCGCTGTGTGGAACTGGTGGACCCGGCCAGCCGCGCCTTGCTGGCGGTGGTGCCCGAGGGGCTGGGCTGTCAGGGGGCCGATACCGCGCTCTCGCTGCCCTACGAGGTATTTTCCTGGCCTATAACCGAGCTTGTCACCCGCTTTGACGAACGCGAGATCGCCACCGTCAAACGCTATCAGCGCGATTTCCTGCTGATGCTTCTGGCGGGCGGCATTCTGATTGCCGCTCTTGGCAACTGGCTCTCGTTCAGGGTGATCGTCGGACGCCCGCTGCGCCGCCTCATCACCCGGCTGGAAGAGGCGCGCGAGGTGGCGGTGATCGCCAATGAGGCAAAATCCGACTTCCTCGCAAAAATGAGCCATGAGATCCGCACGCCGATGAACGGCATCATCGGCATGGCCGACATGCTCTCGGAAACCGACCTGACCCCGGAGCAAGAGAGCTACGTCAGCACCATGGTCCGCTCGGGCGACGCCCTTCTGACCATCATCAACGACATCCTCGATTTCTCCAAGATCGAGGCTGGCAAGCTCACGCTGGCCTCTGAGCCCTATCGCCTGCGCGAACTGGTCGAGGATGTCACGCAGCTTCTGGCACCGCTGGCGGCGCGCAAGGGGCTGATGCTCTATGCCGATGTCGCCCCCGACCTGCCCGAGATCCTGCTGGGCGATGCCGGGCGCCTGCGCCAGATCCTCGTGAATATCGCGGGCAATGCCGTGAAATTCACGCTGGAGGGGCATGTCGCCCTGCGCGCCAGCGCCGCTGGCCCCGGCCAGATCGTGATCACGGTTCATGACAGCGGGGTGGGCATCCCTGCGGATCAGCAGGACAAGGTCTTTACCGCCTTCGAGCAGGTGGACAACACCGCCACCCGCAGTTTTGGCGGCACCGGTCTCGGCCTCGCGGTCAGCCGCCAGTTGGTGACGTTGATGGGGGGCACGCTGACGCTCCAGTCGCGCGAGGGCGCTGGCACGCGCTTCGACATCACCCTGCCCCTCATCCCGCAAGAGACAAGCGGGCGGGGCCTGCGCGCCGCGCCTCTGGCGCAGCCCGGTCAGGATGCGCCGGTGATCTGGCTGTTGGACGCGTGCGCCGACCGACGCGTCGGGCTTGCCTCTCTGCTCACCCATCTTGGCACCCGCGTGATCGAGGGGAGCACAATCGCGGACATGTCCCGTGCGACCACGCCCGCCCTCATCCTGCGCGATGACCGCGTGACCGAAGAGGGTCTGCCCGCCGCGATCCCGCAAATCCTGCTATCGGACCGGGCGGCACCCACCGGAGGCGCACTGCGCAACGTGCTGCGCAAACCCCTGCGCCATGCGCTCTTGATCGAGGCCGCGCGCGCCGCCCTCAATGGCCATCTGACAGCACCCCCGTCCGAACCTGCGGACGCCCGCCGCACCGAGGCTTGGGCCGAGGGGCTGCAAATCCTTGCCGTCGACGACAATGCCACCAATCGCTTACTTCTGGAGCGCTATTTTGCCCGCTCCGGCGCGCTGCTGCGCCTTGCCGCCAACGGGGCCGAAGCGGTGGCGCTGTATAGCGCGGCACCCGCTGATCTGGTGCTGATGGATGTCTCCATGCCAGGCATGGACGGTTATCAGGCCACTGGCCTCATCCGCACGCAAGAGGCCGCACAGGATCTGCCGCCCGCGCATGTCGTGGCCGTCACCGCCAATGTTCTGGAACAACACCGGCAAGAGGCGCATCTGGCGGGAATGGACGGCTTTCTTGGCAAGCCGCTGCGCAAGGCGGATCTGGTCGCCTATATCGCCCGCCTGCTGGAAAGCGGCGACTTGGTGCCGCGCCCTGCGGCACACCGCCCTGCCGCCGAATAGACGGATCAGCCCTCGCCGGACCCGTCCCGCCACCGGTTCACAATCGGATACCGCCGATCCAGCCAGAACGCCCGCTTGCTCAGCCGCGTGCCGGGGGCCGCCTGGAACCGCTTGTATTCGCTGATATAAAGCAGATGTTCCACCCGCTTGGCATCGGCGCGGTCATAGCCCGCCGCGACGCAATCGGAAATCGAGCCATCCTGATCCACCAGAATGGTCAATATCCCGTCCAGCACCGGATAATCGGGCAACGAATCGCTGTCCTTCTGATCGGCGCGCAATTCGGCACTGGGCGGCTTGGCGATGACCCGCTCGGGGATCACCGCCCCCTCTGGCCCCATCATCCAGCCGCGATGCTGGGCATTACGCCAACGGCAAATCTCGAACACCCGCGTCTTGTAGAGATCCTTGATCGGGTTATAGCCCCCCGCCATATCGCCATAGATCGTGGCATAACCCACCGCCACTTCGGATTTGTTGCCGGTGGTCAGCAGCATTTCGCCAAACTTGTTGCTGAGCGCCATCAGCAACAGACCGCGCAGCCGTGACTGGATATTCTCCTCGGTCAGGTCCGGCTTGGTGCCCTCAAACAACGGTGCCAGCGTCGCCGTGATCGCCGCGCGCCCGGCGTCAATCGGCACGAAATCATACCGGCACCCCAGATTTTCCGCGACCGCCTTGGCATCCTCGAGCGACTCGGGCGAGGTATATTCCGACGGCAACATCACGCAGCGCACATTCTCGGCCCCCACCGCATCAACGGCAATGGAGGCCACAATGGCACTGTCCACACCGCCCGAAAGCCCCAGCAAGACCTTTGAAAACCCCGATTTGCGCAGGTAATCGCGGAAACTGAGCACCATCGCGGTATAATCCTGCTCCATATCATCCGGCAGATGCGCCAAATCCCCCGGCACCGCGCGCCAGCCCTCCGGCCCGCGCTCCAGATCGACATGCGTCACCGCCTCTTGAAACATCGGCAATTGCACCGCGAGCGCCCCGCCGGGATTGAGCACGAAAGAGCCGCCATCGAACATCTGATCGTCCTGCCCGCCCACCATGTTGAGATAGACCAGAGGCAAACCAGTTTCGATCACCCGTGCCACCATCATGTTTTGGCGCAGATCCATCTTGTCGCGGTAATGCGGCGATCCATTGGGCACGAGCAGGATTTCCGCCCCGGTTTCGGCCAATGTCTCGGCCACATCCTCGTGCCAGGCATCCTCGCAGATCGGGCTGCCGATCCGCACGCCCGCCACCATATAGGGCCCCGCCACCGGCCCGCTTTCATATAGCCGGACCTCGTCAAAAACCGTCTCATTGGGCAGATGATGCTTGAGCACGCGGGCGCGCACCACGCCGCCCTGCAAGATGTAATAGGCATTATAGAGGCCGATACCCTCCAGCGCCGGGCCTCCGATGGCCAGTGCCGGCCCCTCGGCGCAGTCGCGCGCCAGCGCCTCGATCGCGGCAATCGCCGCCTGATGAAAGGCCGGCTTCTGCACCAGGTCCTGCGTGTTGTAGCCGGTGATGAACATCTCGGGCAGCGCCACCAGATCGGCGCCCGCCGCGCGCCCCTCTTCCCATGCTGCGCGCGCCATGCGCGCATTGCCCGCCAGATCCCCCACCGTGGGGTTCAACTGCGCCAAAGTCAGGCGAAACCGGTCAGCCATGCGCGTGCCCTCTGCATATCCACGCCCCCGATGTAGCAGATCGCCGCCGGAGGAAAAGCCGATTTGCCCAAAACCCGTTGTCAGCCCCTGCCCCGTCCTCTAGATTTGACGCAGCCGCCGTATCATCGGGCGGGATCGGGCATCGGGGCAGATATGAACTTTTCGCGCACAAGACCCATCCTTCTGAGCATCGCGCTCGGCACGGCCAGCCTGGCCGCCGCGCAGGATGCAGAGGTGCAGACCAAGCAATATGACGATGGCGGCATCTATGAGGGCACCTTCAAGGACGGGCTGCAACATGGCACCGGCACCTATACCCTGCCCAATGGCTATCAATATACCGGCGAATGGGTCGAGGGGGAAATCCGCGGCAAGGGTGTCGCGCGTTTTCCCAATGGCTCGGTCTACGAGGGCGAATTCGCGCGCGGCAAACCCAATGGCATCGGCAAGATCGTGTTCACCGATGGCGGCACCTACGAGGGGGCATGGGAGGATGGCAAGATCACCGGCCAAGGTGTTGCGATCTACGCCAACGGGGTGCGCTACGAGGGCGGGTTTCTCAATGCCATGCACCACGGGCGCGGCCGGATGCAAAGCCCGGGTGGCTATATCTATGACGGCGATTGGATGAATGGCGTCAAGGAGGGCACGGCCAAGATCACCTATCCCGATGGTGCGGTCTACGAAGGCGCCGTGGCGCGCGGCGCGCGCGAGGGAGAGGGCACGCTTACCATGCCCGACGGGCTGATCTATCAGGGCACCTGGCGCGCCGGAGAGATTGACGGCAAGGGCAAGCTCACGCAGCCAAATGGTGATGTCTATGAGGGCGATCTTGTCGCCGGTCGGCGCGAGGGCTCGGGCCGCGTCACCTATGAGAATGGCGATCTCTACGAAGGGGCCTTCAAGGATGACCGCCGCCACGGTCAGGGCAAATTCACCGGCACCGATGGTTATCTCTATGAGGGCGAATGGATCGCGGGCAAAATCTCGGGTCAGGGGCGCGTCACCTATCCCGATGGCTCGGTCTATGAGGGGCAATTCCGCGATGATCTGGCCAATGGCGAGGGGCGCATCACCTACCCTGACGGGTCAACCTATGAGGGCTCATGGGTCGGCGGCGTGATCGAGGGCACCGGGCGTGCCACCTATCCCAACGGCCTTGTCTATGAGGGCGAATTCCAGAACGCCCGCAACCATGGCACCGGGGTCATGACCTATCCCGACGGCTATCGCTATGAGGGGGAATGGCAGGACGGCCAACGCCATGGCAGCGGCACCGCGACCTATCCCGATGGCACGATCTATGTGGGCGGATTTGTCGACGGGCAGCGCCACGGACAGGGCAAGATCACGATGCCCGACGGCTTTGTCTACGAAGGCGACTGGCAGAACGGTGAAATCTCGGGGCGTGGCGTCGCCACCTACACCAATGGCGATGTCTATGAGGGCATGTTCCGTGCGGGCAAGCGACAGGGTGAAGGCACGATGCGCTACGCCACAGGGCAAGAGGCCAGCGGCACATGGGAAGACGGCGCGCTGTCTGAGGCAACGACCAAAACCGAGTGATCAGACGATGCGCCCCGCATCAAGATCACCCAGCACGCGCGCGGCCCCGTCGCGTACCATTTGACGGCGGTCTGCGTCCATTCTGTCCCAGGTGCGATAGACCGGCCCCATGCGCGGATTGCGGCCAAACCGCTCGCGGTGCCGGATCAGGAAATCCCAATAGAGCAGGTTGAAGGGACAGGCGTCATCGCCGGTCTTGTCCTTGACCGAATAGGCGCAGGACCGGCAGTAATCCGACATCTTGTCGATGTAATTGCCCGAACTTACGTAGGGTTTGCTGGCGATGATGCCACCATCGGCAAACTGGCTCATCCCGATCACATTCGGGGCCTCGACCCATTCAAAGGCATCGGCATAAACCGACAGATACCAATCATGCACCTGTGCGGGGTCGATCCCAGCCAGCAGTGCGAAATTGCCCGTCACCATCAACCGCTGGATATGATGGGCATAGGCCTCTTTTTCTGTCACATCAACGGCTTGCGAGACACAGTTCATACGCGTCTTGCCGCCCCAATACATCGCTGGCAGATCGCGCCCATGACCCAGCGCATTGCGCGTCGCATAGTCCGGCCCATCGCGGAAATAGAGACCCCGGACATATTCGCGCCAGCCGATGACCTGCCGGATATAGCCCTCGGCGGCATTGATCGGCACCCGGCCCGCTTGCCATTCTTCAATAATACGGGCGCAGATATCCACAGGATTGAGCAATCCAATGTTCAAATACATCGAAATCACCGAATGGTGCAGGAACGTGTCGCCCTCCAGCATCGCATCCTGCGTGTCGCCAAACCCGGCCAGCAAATTGCGTGCGAAATGGTCAAAGGCTTGGGCGGCCCCGGCCCGTGTCACCGCAAACCAGAATGGGCGCAACCTGCCGAAATTCTTGCCAAATCGCCCCTCGACCAGATCGAGCACCTCTGCCGTGATTGCATCCGGTTCAAACCGCAGCGGGGTTGCACGCAGCAGGTCCGCTTGCGCACGTTTGCGATTGTCATGGTCAAAATTCCACTTGCCCCCCGCAGGCTGACCGTCCTCCATCAAGAACCCGGTCTTGCGCCGCATCTCGCGGTAAAAATACTCCATCCGAAGCTCTTTGCGCCCCTCAGCCCAGCGATCGAACTCTTCCAGCGTGCAGATAAACCGATCATCCGGCAGCTGCCGAACGGTCAACGGCGCTTCTTCGAGCGCTTTTATCAGCCGCCACTCGCCGGGATGCGTGGCGATCACCTCGGACGCGCCAAATTCCTGGGCGCGGCGGATCAACTCGCCGACAATCGACGGCGTGGCCTCGGGATCATCCAGCCGCGTATAGGCCACCTGCCAGCCATCCGCGCGCAACTCTTCTGCGAAATGCCGCATCGCCGACAGGATCAGCGCGATTTTCTTGGGATGGTGCGGCACATAGCTGCCTTCATCCATCACCTCCGCCATGACAACTACGTCTTGCGCCTTGTCCGCTGCACAGAGCGCGGAGAGACCCGGGCTGAGTTGATCCCCCAGCACCAACACCAGCCGCGTCACCATGGCACGGGTTTCCCCTGCCAATCAAAGAACCCGCCGCTGTCCTCTGGCCGCAAGCCTTGAATGACGCGCAACAGGTTTTCCGCCGCCTCTGATGCGGGCACCGCCGGGTGCCGCCCCAGATACTTGCGGGTAAAGTCGGTCTCGACCGTGCCCGGATGCAACGCCACGCAAATCGCCGCGCGATGGCTGCGCCCCAGCTCAATCGCGCCGGTGTGGATCATCTGGTTGAGCGCGGCCTTGGCGGTGCGATAGGAATACCAGCCACCAAAACCGTTGTCGCCGATCGAGCCCACCCGCGCCGAGAGCGCCGCAAAGACTGCCCGCCCCTCGCGCGGCAAAAGCCGGACACTGTGCTTGAGCACAAGCGATGGCCCCACGCAATTGAGCGCGAATTGATCCAGCATCGCCTGCGCACTCACCTGCCGCAGCGCTTTTTCCGGCGCGGCACCGCCGATTTCCAACGCCCCTGTCGCCACGAGGATCAGGTCAAACGGCCCTGTCAGCGCCCCAAGAGTCGTCGCAACCGACGCCTCATCGGTCACGTCCAATCCATCGCCGCTGCGAGACAAGCCGGTAACCGCAACGCCCTTGGCCCGAAGGGCGGCGCTCACGGCCCGCCCGATACCGCCCGATGAGCCGATGATCAATGCGTTTTCCATGGCGCAGACCTAGCCGAAGCCCGTGCCGCTTCAACCCCGAAGCGCAATGCAATTTCGGGGTTTTCATCGCCGCAGAGCCCCCGTATAGTTTCGCGCATGTTGATGCAGGATCATATCACGCAATTGCCCCACGCCGTTCGGCGTGCCGCTTTCGCTGTCCTGCTAGGCCTAAGCCGCCTCTGAGCGTGCCGTCTTGGCGCGACCGCTCAGAGGATGTGCCGTTTCGCGCCGCAGGCTTAGGATTTTTTGAAAGAGACCAACATGACCAACAGCACCAAAGACCGTGTGGTGATCTTCGACACCACCTTGCGCGACGGCGAACAAAGCCCCGGCGCCACCATGACCCATGCCGAAAAGCTCGAAATCGCCGGGCTGCTCGATGACATGGGCGTCGATATCATCGAGGCGGGCTTTCCCATCGCCTCCGAGGGCGATTTCAACGCCGTGAGCGAGATTGCGAAGAACTCCAAGAACGCCGTGATCTGCGGCCTCGCGCGCGCAAATTTCAAGGATATCGACCGCTGCTGGGAGGCGGTCAAACACGCGGCACAGCCCCGCATCCATACCTTTATCGGCACCTCGCCGCTGCACCGTGCGATCCCCAACCTCGACCGCGACCAGATGGCGGAGCGTATCCATGAAACCGTGACACATGCCCGCAATCTCTGCGACAACGTGCAATGGTCGCCGATGGATGCCACCCGCACCGAGTGGGATTACCTCTGCCGCGTGGTGGAAATCGCGATCAAGGCGGGGGCGACCACGATCAATATTCCCGATACCGTGGGCTATACCGCGCCCGAGGAATCCGCCTCGCTCATCCGCCGTCTGATCGAAACCGTGCCGGGGGCGGATGATGTGATCTTTGCCACCCATTGCCACAACGATTTGGGCATGGCCACGGCCAATGCCCTCGCCGCCGTCGCGGGCGGCGCGCGTCAGATCGAGTGCACGATCAACGGCCTCGGCGAACGCGCGGGCAACACCGCGCTGGAAGAGGTGGTGATGGCCCTCAAGGTGCGCGGCGACATCATGCCCTATGAGACTGGCATCGACACCCGAAAGCTGATGAACATCTCGCGCCGCGTGGCCGCCGTCTCGGGCTTTCCAGTGCAGTTCAACAAGGCCATCGTCGGCAAGAACGCCTTTGCGCATGAATCCGGCATCCATCAGGACGGCATGCTCAAGAACGCCGAAACCTTCGAGATCATGCGCCCCGAGGATGTAGGCCTGACAGAGACCAATATCGTCATGGGCAAACATTCGGGCCGTGCCGCCTTGCGCTCCAAGCTCAAGGATTTGGGTTATGACTTGGCCGACAATCAGCTCAACGATGTCTTCGTCCGGTTCAAGGAATTGGCCGACCGCAAGAAGGAAATCTATGACGACGATCTCGTGGCCCTCGTCAATGCCGGTGTGGATTCCGAGAACAATCGCTTGCAGATCAAACACTTGCGCGTGATCTGCGGCACCGAAGGCCCGCAGCAAGCGACGTTGACCATGGAAATCGACGGGCGCGAGGTCTCGACCGAGGCCACCGGCGACGGGCCCGTGGATGCCACGTTCAATGCGGTCAAGGCGCTCTTTCCGCATGAGGCACGGTTGCAGCTCTATCAGGTTCATGCCGTGACCGAGGGCACGGATGCGCAGGCCACCGTGTCCGTGCGCATGGAAGAGGCAGGGCGCATCGTGATGGGCCAATCGGCGGATACCGATACGGTCGTGGCCTCGGCCAAGGCCTATGTCCATGCCCTCAACCGCCTGCTCGTGCGCCGCGAAAAGACCGGCAGCGACGCGCGCGAGGTCAGCTACAAGGACGTCTCCTGACAGTGACGCCTGCCCCCTCGCCTTGGTGCCAAGGCGAGGGGATGCCATTTCAGACCAACAGCACCGTGCCCGCGACAAACGCCGCCGCAGCCAGTGCCGAGGCCAGAGTGCGCAGATGGTTAAGACGGGTCCAACGTCGCGCATAGTGCTGCCAATAGTCCCGCGTCTGCGCTGCCTCGGACGTCATCAGGTCAAGCCGTCGGTTCATTGGCACATTGCCCAGCATCGTCACCAGCACGACCCCAATCCCATAGATCGCGGCCCCAGCGACAAACCAGTCGGATGCCAGCCCCTCAATGCGCAGCACCGCATAAACCGCGAGCACACCAGACACCGGCACCAGCCCCAGGAGGGCCACAAGGAACGCCGAGCCATAAACCTCTCGGTTGATCATTTGCATGGCCTCAATGCCGACGGTCGGACTCGCCCGTCGCAGCGACCGCATCACTAAGTCCGAGAAGGCAAGAAAAACACCCGAAACAAGCGCCATTCCCACGGCAGTTCCGCCAAAGATCGTCAGTTCCAACAGATTTGTCATCGTCATCTTCTCCTGTTTTCTGGTTGGGGCGTGCTCAGGCTGCCGTGCGGCCCATGGTGCGGGCGCGCTCGATCCAGCGGGCGCGTTTGGCCTCCTCTGCCAACTTGACCGACCCAAACTGCACCACCTTGCGCGGCTTGATCCCGCAAAACTTCAGCACCTGATTGCGGATCACCCGCCGCGGTGGTTTGAGATAGAAAAGCGTGTCGATCAGCGTCGGCGTATCGGACGTGATCAGCGCATCCGCCGTGCGCCCGGTCAACAGCCTGTCCCAGCCCATCCCCCGCGAATGATACTTAAAGGCAAAGCCAGAGGTCAGCGCACGGTCGAGCACCGCCTTGGCCCGCGCGGGCATCGCCCCCCACCAATAGGGATGCACGATCATCAGGTGATCGGCCCATGCGATGTTTTCCTGCCATGTGAGCAGATCAGCTTCGAGCGCGGGAACATCCGCCCCGTAGCCTTCGAAATATTGGTCGAACCGCATGTCGTTCAGGTCCATCCGCCGCACGGTGGCACCGCCCGCTTCGGCCCCTGCCTGATAGGCATCGGCCAGCCCGGAACAAAAGGACGTGGCGCGGGGATGGGCCACCCAGATGAATATTTTGCGTGTCATATCTGATTCTCCATTGACTTTACACTGTGTAAATTGACACCGTGTCAATAAACGGAGACTTTACACTGTGTCAAGAGAAAATCCGAGCACCCGCGAACGTATCCTCAACGCCGCGTGGAAACTCCTCGACTCAAACCCCGGCACCGCCGCGCGCATGTCCGACATAGCCAAGGCCGCCGGGGTCAGCCGACAGGCGCTCTACCTGCATTTCCCCAACAGGACAGAGCTTTTCATCGCGACAACCAGGCATCAGGACGAGGTCTTTGGTGTTCAGGACATGTTGTCAGCCAGCCGCGCCGCAACCTCGGGTGAGGACCGTCTGGCGGCCTTTGTCACGGCTTGGGGCAATTACATCCCCAAGATATTCGGCGTCGCCAAAACCCTCATGGTCATGAGCGAAACAGATGCCGACGCAGCCGGAGCATGGCATGAAAGAATGGCCGACATGCGCGAAGGATGCGCGGCCGCCGTGGCCGCCCTTGCCCGCGATGGCGTCTTGATCAAGGAACAGAAAGACGCGACCGACCTTCTGTGGACCCTGTTGTCGATCCCCACATGGGAGCAGCTGACGCGCCTCTGCGACTGGCCGCAGGATCGCTATGTCATTGAAATCCTGCGCGTCGCCCGCCTCGCGCTGTGCGGGCGGGCGTAATCCTTTAGGGTCAGGCCGGCCGGGCTTTACTCTGCCCAGTCCCAGGGCCGCACGAACTGTCCCAGAACATGCCCCACTGCCTCGCCCTCGGCGCCGGCAGAGCCTGACACCTTCGCCACCAGCCCGCGTTTCTTGTCGTCGACCACGCTTGTCACACGGGCGGCGATCCCGGCCTCTTCCAAAGCGCCGTTATAGATACGCGTAATCGCCAGTTTACGCAGATCAGGCTTGAAGACCTTTCCCACCGCCGTTTTCGGCAGTTCCGGCAAGACCTCGACATGTTTCGGCACCGCCGCCCGCTCATGCACATGCAGTTTGCAATGCTCGAGCAGTTCCTCGCCCGTCACCGTGGCCCCGGCCACCAGTTCCACATAGGCGCAGGGAATTTCCCCCGCATGCGCATCCGGCTGGCCGATGGCCCCGGCCATCGCCACTGCCTTATGCACCATCAGCGCCTCTTCGATCTCGGCGGGGTCGATATTATGCCCGCCCCGGATGATCAGATCCTTGGCGCGCCCCGTGATCCACAGATAGCCATCTGTATCAATCCGCCCCAGATCACCGGTGCGCAGGTACTCGTTGTGATAGAAAAGATCACGGTTCTTGTCGCCCTCGGTATAGGTATGGCCCGCAAAGACGCCCGGATTCGAGATGCAGATTTCGCCCACCTCATCCACTGCGCAATCCATCGGCCCATCGGGCGTGCCCTTGATGATCCGCACATCCGTGTAGGGGAACGGCACCCCCACCGATCCCACCTTCTTTTCCCCTTCGGGCGGGTTGGCCGAGACAAGGCAGGTCGCCTCGGTCAGGCCATAGCCCTCGATCACAGCGATGCCGGTGGCCGATTCGAACCGGTTGAAAAGCTCCAGAGGCATCGGGGCCGAGCCGGAAAACGCGTTCTTGACCGTGGACAGGTCGGCATCCACCTTGCGCTGCATCAGCGCGGAAACGGCCGTAGGCACGGTGATGATAAAGGAAATTTTCCAGCGCTCGCACAGCTTCCAGAAATTGTCGAACACGCCTTCGCCTCGATAGCCCGCTGGCGTCGGAAACACCACATGCGCGCCCGATTTGATCATGGCCATCAGGATCACATGGCAGGCGAAAACGTGAAACAGCGGCAGCGGGCACATCACATTGTCCTGCTCGGTAAAGAGCAGCGTGTGACCGATCCAGCCGTTATAGATCATGCCGGAATATTTGTGCTGCGCGACTTTGGGCATGCCGGTGGTGCCGCCGGTGTGGAAATAGGCCGCCACCCGGTCGCCCTTGCTGTCGGCAAAGCTGAGGGCCTTGGGCTGGCGCGCGATGGCCTTGTTGAAATCCATGCAATCGGCATGGTGCTGCACCGGGTTCTTGGGCCGCACGAGGGGCACGATCCAGCTTTTGGGCGGCGTCAGATAGCGGTTGAGGTCGATCTCAATCACCGTATGCACGCTGGGGGCATGGCGCACCGCCTCGGCGGTCTTTTGCGCGATGTCGGTCTTGGGAAATGCCTTGAGCGTGACCACCACCTTGGCCCCGGTCTCGCGCAGGATGGCGCTGATCTGCTCTGGCTCGAGCAGCGGATTGATCGGGTTGACGATGCCAGCGATCATGCCGCCGATGGTTGCCGCCGCCGTTTCCAGACAGTTGGGCAATACCAGAGCCACCACATCGCCCTCGCCCAGCTTAAGGCTGCGAAAGAGGTTGGCCGCCTGACAGCACTGATCGTGAAACTGCTGCCATGTCAGGGTTTGTGCCTTGTCGGTGGCCCCGGAAAAGAGCTGATAGCTGATCGCTGGCCGGTTCGGAAAGCGCCCCGCGACTTGGCTCAACATCTGATAGATCGTCTGGGGGCGCTCCCGCGCCTCCCACGGCATTTCGTTCTGGATGTCGAGCGCATCCTGTCGCGTCATGAACGCCATCTGTTCATTTCCTCCCTGATTTGTCCCGCGTTCCCGGCGCGGGTTTCTCCCGTTCGCGTCAGAATGTGCGGGAAATCAGGTTCGCGCAAGTTTTACGCTGCGTTTTGACACATTTGTCAGGCGCGGTGCTGCCTCAGCTTGCCCCGCCCAGACAAGCCACCATCGCCCCGGCCATATCGCGCAGCGTTTGCGGATAATGCCCCGGCCCCATCGCCACCTGGCTCCCCATCGGGTCAAGCACGCCGTGCACCGCCACATCGCCAAACACGGTCTCGACCAGCTTGGGATCAAACTGCGGCTCGGAAAAGACACAGGCCACGCCACGCGCCTCGGCCATCTCGCGCAATGCGGCAATCCGGGCCGGTCCCGGTGCCACCGCATCGCTAAGCGCAATCGCCCCTGCCGCCGTCACGCCAAAGGCCGCCTCGAAATACTGATAGGCGTCGTGAAAGACCAAAAAGGGGCGATCCTGCACAGGGGCCAGTTGCGCGGCAATCTCTGCGCTCAGGGCCGCGATTTCCGCCGCAGCGGTCTCGGCATTGGCGGCATAGAGCGCGGCATTGGCCGGGTCATGCTCTGCCAGTTCCTCGGCAATCAAGCCCAACCACACGATCGCATTGGCCGGGTCCAGCCAGGCGTGCGGGTCGGCACCATCATGGGCGTGCGCGTCCTCATGCCCGTGGTCATGTGCTTTGGCATCGGCCTCATGCTCCGCCTCCTTTTCGGCGTGGTCGTCGTGCGCGTGCTCTTTCTCACCATGGTCGTCGCCATGATCATGCGCTGCAAACTCCACCCCTTCCCGGAACGGCAGAACGCGGCTATCCGCTGCCCCCAGCAACGCGACCACATGCGCCTCTCCCGCGAGCGAATCGATCGCCCCTTCCAGCCAGGGCGTCAGCCCCTCCCCCATCCAGAACACCAGATCGGCCGCCTCCAGCGCTGCCGCCTCAGAGGGGCGCATCGCATAGCCATGCGGCGAGGCACCGGGGCGCACAAGCACATCGGGCGCACCCGCCCCCTGCATCACCCGCGCCACCAACGAATGCACCGGCGCAATATCCGTGGCCACCCGTGGCGCCTCGGCCATGGCCCCCGATGCAAGCGTCAGTCCAAGGCCGAGAGGGGCAAGAAAACGGATCGGCATAGCAGTCTCCATATGTAATATCATAACACTCAACGCCGCTTGATAAATGTAACTCTATAACATATCAACCCCAAAATGAACGTAGCGGAGGACCAGATGGATACAATCGGATTCGAGGCGCATGATCACAAGGGCTGCATGCGCGCCGCCCTCGCCGCGGTCGAGGCGCATTGCACCCGCCACAAGCTGCAGTTCACCCCCGTCCGCCGCCGCGTGCTGGAAATCCTGCTCAGCGAGCATCGCGCCATGGGCGCTTATGAAATACTCGACACCCTGCGCGATGAGGGGCTCGGATCGCAACCACCCGTCGCCTATCGCGCCCTCGATTTCCTTGTGTCCAACGGCTTTGTGCACAAGATCGAGCGCCTCAATGCCTTTATCGCCTGCACCCATCCGGGACAGGATCACACGCCCGCCTTCCTCATCTGCCGCCAATGCGACGCGGTGGCCGAGGCCCATGCCGAGCCCTCCAAGGGCATGCTGGGGCGCGCCGCCGCCGACTCGGGTTTTGTCATCGAACAAGCGGTGGTCGAGGCGATGGGCCTCTGCCCGCAATGCCGCGAGAGCGTCCACCCATGCGCCTGATCGAAACCAAGGGGCTGAGCGTCCGCTTTGGCCGCACCACCGTTCTCTCCAATGTCAGCCTTGCGCTTGACCGGGGCGAGATTGTCACCATCGTCGGCCCGAACGGTTCGGGCAAATCCACGCTTCTGCGTGCCCTCATCGGGGCGCAGAAACCGGCGCGCGGCGAGATCATCCGCCGCCCCGGCCTGCGCATCGGCTATGTGCCACAGAAACTGCATATCGACCCGACGCTGCCGCTGACCGTTACCCGCTTTCTCAGCCTGCCCCGTCGGCACCCGAAAGAGGCCACGCGCGCCGCGCTCGAACAGGCGGGGTTGCCTGACCTGCGCGACCGGCAGATGGGCGACCTCTCTGGTGGACAGTTTCAGCGTGTGCTGCTTGCCCGTGCGCTTTTGGAAAAGCCGGATCTGCTCATTCTCGACGAGGCCACGCAGGGCCTTGATCAACCCGGCTCTGCCGCCTTTTACCGCCGCATCGAAGAGGTGCGGCGCGAGTTGAACTGCGGCGTGCTGATGGTCAGCCATGAGCTTCATGTCGTGATGAGCGCGTCGGACCGGGTGATCTGTCTCAATGGGCATATCTGCTGCGAAGGCCACCCCGAGGTGGTGGCCCAGGCCGAGGAATACCGCGCGATTTTCGGCACCGGCACCCAAGGTGCGCTGGCGCTCTACCGGCATGAACACAACCACGCCCATGATCACGATCACGATCACGATCATGACCACGACCACAAACACAGCCACGAGGCCGCCGAATGATGCTGGATGATTTCATGGTCCGCGCTGCCCTTGCCGGTCTCGGTGTGGCGCTCGCCGCCGCTCCTTTGGGCAGCTTTGTCGTCTGGCGGCGCATGGCCTATTTCGGTGACGCCACGGCCCATGCGGCCATCCTGGGCGTCGCGATGGCGCTGGCGTTTTCCATATCGGTCTTTGTCGGCGCGCTGGCCATGTCGCTGATCATGGCGACCACGGTCTCGACCCTCTCGGGGCGCGGCTTTGCCATGGATACGATGCTGGGCGTTCTGGCGCATTCCGCGCTGGCCTTTGGTCTTGTCGCGGTGTCGTTTCTTTCGGGCGTGCGGATTGATCTCATGGCCTATCTCTTTGGCGACATTCTGGCGGTCAGCCGGGGCGACCTGCTGGTGATCTGGGGCGGTGCGGCGCTTGTGCTCAGCCTCTTGGCCTGGCGTTGGCAGGCGCTCTTGACCACGACTCTCAGCCCCGATCTGGCATGGTCCGCAGGGATCGATCCGCGCCGCGAACAGCTTGTGCTCACCCTGGCGCTCGCGGTCGTGGTGGCAGTGGCGATCAAGGTGGTGGGCGTTCTGCTCATTGCCGCCATGCTGATCGTGCCCGCCGCCGCCGCGCGGCCTCTTGCCACGACGCCCGAACGCATGGCCGCCATCGCCACGCTGATCGCCGGGGCCTCTGCCTTGGGCGGTTTGCAGCTTTCCTTTCACGCGGACACGCCCACAGGCCCCACCATTGTCTGCGTCGCGGCGCTGATCTTTGCCGCGACCGCGCTGATTGGCAGCGGGCTGCGGCACCGCGGCCAGACATCCGACTAAAATGGTCAGAATAATCTATTGACTCTTTTTGTCGGAAATACGAGAGATACCCCACCAAATCACTCGGACTTCTCGAAAGGATCCTCGATGCACCCGATCAAAGCCGCCCTGAGCCTGACCGCTCTGCTTGCCCTGACAGCCCCCGCTTTGGCGCAAGAGGTCAATCTCTACTCCAGCCGTCATTACGATTCGGATGATGCGCTCTACGAGGCCTTCACCAAGGAAACCGGCATCAAGGTGAACCGGATCGAAGGCAAAGAGGCCGAATTGATCGAACGGATGAAGGCCGAAGGCACCAACAGCCCGGCGGATGTGTTCATGACCGTGGACGTCGGCAATGTCTCGCGCGCGGTGGATGAGGGCCTGTTGCAACCCTTTTCGTCGGAATTGATCGAGAGCAATGTCGCGGCCAACCTGCGCCACCCGGACAATCTCTGGACCGGTCTCTCGCAGCGCTCGCGCATCATTTTCTATGCCAAGGACCGGGTCGAGAACCCGCCCCAGACCTACGAAGATCTGGCTGACCCCAAATACAAGGGGCAAATCTGCATCCGCTCCTCGTCAAACGTCTACAACCAATCGCTGCTGGCCTCGATCATCGAAGTGCATGGCGAAGACGTGGCCAAGGATTGGGCAGCGGGCGTCGTCGCCAACATGGCCCGTGCCCCCGAGGGCGGAGATACCGACCAGTTGCGCGGCATCGTGTCGGGCGAGTGTGATATCGCCGTGTCCAACACCTATTACTTCGCCCGTGGCCTTGCCGGGGACGTCGACGGTCTGAGCAGCGACATCGACAGCATCGGCTGGGTCTGGCCGAACCAGGACGACCGCGGCGCGCATATGAACCTCGTCGCCGCCGGGATCGCCGTGAACGCGCCCAATCCCGAAGAGGCGCTCGCCCTGCTCGAATTCCTTGCCAGCGAAACCGCGCAGGCGCAATTCGCAAATGGCAACAACGAATACCCGGTTCTGGCCGGGGTCGACATTGGCGAGAACGTGGCCAAGCTGGGTGAATTCAAGCCGGATAGCACCACACCCACCGCCTCCTTTGGCGAAAATGCCGCCAAGGCGCAGGCGATATTCAACGACGTCGGCTGGAACTGATCCAGCCCCCATCAGCGGCTCTGCGCGATTGCGCGGACTGCGGGATTGACCTAAGGTCGGGCTCCTCAACAGGGGTCCGGCTTTTTCATGACATCCGTCCGGCTACGATTGCTGATCCTCGCACTCTTGCCACTGGCGGTGCTGATGCCGCTCTTGTTGCTGGTGGCGATCAATCGCTGGTCGGCCAATTATGACAACCTGCTCATCACCAATGTGGCAAGCGATCTGCGTATCGCTGATCAATATCTGCAGCGCCTGCTGACCAGCACCGGATCTGAGGTCACAAGCCTTGCGCGCTCGCTGCGGTTTGATGAGGTGGCACGCACAGCCCCCGCCGATCTGCCCAGCTTTCTGGACCAAAATCGCCGCGCGCTCGGACTTGATTTCCTGTATTTCATGCCGATCAACGAGGCCCGCAAGCGTGGCAATGACTGGCCGGTGATCGCCACCGCCACACGTGGCCAACCCGCGACCGAGATCGACATCTTCACGCCCCGCGACCTCTTGGCGCTGCCTGATACCGGCGTGGCCCTTGCGATGCGGGCGCGTGTGGCCTTGGTCGCCACCCGCGCCGCCCAGCCAACCACCCGCCAGACCGAGGATCGCGGTATGGTCGTTCACAGCGCCACGCTCGTCACCACGCCGGGGGCAGAGGGCGTGCTGGTGGGTGGCCTCCTGCTCAACCGCAACCTCGATTTCATCGACACCATCAACGCGCTGGTTTACCGAGACACCGGTCGCGCGGGCGACCGCCAAGGCACCGCCACGCTCTTTCTCGAAGATGTGCGCATCTCGACCAATGTCCGCCTTTTTGCGGGCGAGCGGGCGCTTGGGACGCGGGTGTCGGCGGCGGTGCGCTCGATCGTGCTCGATCAGGGCCAGACCTGGCTCGACAGCGCATTCGTGGTCAATGACTGGTATATCTCGGCCTATCGCCCCCTGACCGACAGCTTTGGCAAGCGGGTGGGCATGCTCTATGTGGGGTTTCTCCAGGCCCCGTTCGATGCCGCCAAGCGGCGGGCCTATCTCTTGGTGCTTGCCGCCTTTCTGGTGGTTCTGGCGGTCAGCGCGCCGCTCTTTCTGCGGCTTGCACGCAATATCTTTGCCCCCCTCGAACGCATGACCCGCACCATGGAAGAGGTCGAGGCCGGCGACATGACCGCACGTATCGGCCCGGTGGCCGCCCGCGACGAGATCGGCACAGTGGCCGCCCATCTTGATACGCTCCTCGATCAGGTGCAGGAGCGCGACCGCGCTTTGCGCGCCTGGAACGAGGACCTGAATGCCCGCGTCGAGACCCGCACCGCCGAGCTGCGCGAAGCCAATGCCAAGCTGGAAACCACCTATCAGCAACTGGTGATGTCCGAGAAACTCGCCTCCATAGGCGAGATCACAGCCGGTGTCGCGCATGAGATCAACAACCCCGCGGCGGTCATTCAGGGCAATCTCGATGTGATCCGCCAGACGCTCGGCGCGCAGAGCGAACCGGTAAAAACCGAACTCGACTTGATTGATCGTCAGATCGGACGCATCACCGCCATTGTGGGCAAATTGCTGCAATTCGCCCGCCCCGGCGACTTTGGCACGTTTGAAGAGGATGTCGATCTGGCCGCCGTCCTGCGCGATTGTCTGGTTCTGGTGGATCATGTGGTGACCAAGGCGGGCCATCAGGTGACGCTCGACACCCATGCCGAAACGCCCCCGGTGCGGATCAATCCGGGCGAGTTGCAGCAGGTGATCATCAACCTCGTGACCAACGCGGCCCAAGCCATGCAAACCGACGGGCATCTCACCCTGACCACCCGCCCCGCGCTGCGCAACGGGCACCCCGGTGCCGTGCTCATTGTGGCCGATACCGGGCCGGGCATCCCCAAGGACAAGCTGTCGCTGGTGTTCGATCCCTTCTTCACCACCAAACAGGGCGAGGGCACCGGGCTTGGCCTCTCCGTCAGTCAAACCTTGATCCAGCAGGCGGGTGGTCGCATCACCGCGCGCAACCGGGCCGAGGGTGGCGCGGAATTTACCGTCTGGCTACCCGCGCAGACGGTTTAAGCGCTTATCCCCGCCCGTTCAGCCGCGCGTGGTGGAGTGCGGCCACGGCACAGGACGCCAGCCGCGCCATATCGTCATCCGCCCGCGAATTGAGGATGATCGGCACCCGCGCCCCCAGAACCACGCCCGCCGCTTCGGCATGGCTAAGATAGGTCAGTTGCTTGGCCAGCATGTTGCCTGCATCGAGGTTGGGCACCACCAGAATATCCGCCCGACCTGCTACGGGCGAGGATAGCCCCTTGGTCCGTGCTGCCGCCAGATCAACCGCGTTATCCATCGCAAGCGGCCCATCCACCAACCCGCCAGTGATCTGCCCCCGCTCGGCCATCTTGGACAAGAGAGCCGCATCAATCGACGAGGGCAAATCAGGGTTGACGGTCTCGACCGCCGACAGAACACCGACCTTGGGCAACTCGATCCCAAGGCTGAGCGCCAGATCAATCGCATTTTGCACAATATCCACCTTGGCGCGCAGGTCCGGCGTGATGTTGATCGCCGCATCCGTCACCAGCAAGAGATGCGCCAGCCCCGGCACATCCATCACGAATACATGGCTCAGCCGCCGCCCCGTGCGCAGCCCCGCCGCCTTGTCCAGCACCGCGCGCAAGAGTTGGTCGGTGTGAAGATGCCCCTTCATCACCGCCCCTGCCCGCCCCGCCTGCACCAAGGCCACAGCGCGCCGCGCGGCGGCTTCTGGGTCCGGCTCGGCGATGATCTCGATCCCGGTCAAATCCGCGCCCAGCGCCTGCGCCGCCGCAGCGATCCGCACAGGATTCCCAATCAGGATGGGTGCGATCAGCGTATGCGCTTGCGCCCGCAGCGCGCCCCCCAGCGAATTGGGCTCTTCCGGGCAGACCACCGCCGTCACCAGCGCCGCCAATGGCTCGGCCCGCTTGAGCAGCTTTTCGAAATGCCGGTGCCGCTGCACGATCAGACCCGGCAGATCGTGGCTGGAATAGTTCAGCTTGCGGCGCGGGGCCTCGACCACCGCCACACCCGACACGATCAGCGCATCGTCGCGCAACCGCCGCACCTCGGTGGCCAAGGTCACGGTCATGTCGCGCGTGTTGCGGTCCGTCACCGTGACGCGGCTCTCCACCTCGTCGCCCGCATGGGCATGGTTGTGAAACACAAGGCTCTGCGCGCGGTAGAGCGTGCCCGCCCCCGGCAACAGCGTGCCCAGAACGGCCGAAATCAACGAGCCCAGAAACATCCCCGGCACATAGGGTTCGGGCTGGCCATCGCCGTCGCCATCCAGATCGAACAGATGCATCGGGTTGTGATTGCCCGACACATTGGCAAACACCAACAGATCATCCTGCGTGCAGAGCCGCCGGAGGCTCTGGCTGTCGCCCACCTGCAATTCGTCAAAGATGCGGTTCTCGATCTTCATCCGGCAACTCTCCTGTCGTGCAGCCTGCGCGCGTCCCAGACCCCGTGTCACCGCATCCAAGCGCGGGCAGATGTCAGGGCGATGACACGCCCCGCCTGCTCAGAGCGCGCGGGCACTCTGGCGCAGTTCGAATTTCTGGATCTTGCCGGTGGATGTCTTGGGCAATTCCTGAAACACCACCGCCTTGGGCGTCTTGAACCCCGCCAACCGCTCTCGGGCAAAGGCGATCAACTCGGCCTCGCTCGCCGTGGCCCCATCCTTCAACTCGACAAAGGCGCAAGGCACCTCGCCCCATTTTTCGTCCGGCTTGGCCACAACGGCACAGAGCATAACAGCGGGATGCCGCATCAACACGCCCTCAACCTCGACCGAGGAAATATTCTCGCCCCCTGAGATGATGATGTCCTTGGCCCGGTCCGCAATCTTGAGATAGCCGTCGGGATGCTGGAACGCGATGTCGCCCGAATGAAAATACCCGCCGCGAAACGCCTCTTCCGTGGCGGTCGGGTTCTTGAGATAGCCTTTCATCACTGAATTGCCCCGGATCATGATCTCGCCCAGACTTGCGCCATCCATGGGGATTTGCGCCATGGTTTCGGGGTCCATCGCGGTGATGTCCTCCATCATCGGCATAAGAACGCCGGTGCGCGCCTTGATGGTATAGCGCTCATCCTCAGGCAGGGTATTCCAGTCGTCTTGCCACAGACATTCGGTGACATGGCCATAGGTCTCGGTCAGGCCATAGACCTGCATCACGGTAAAGCCTAACGGCTCGATCGCCGCCAGCGTTGCTGCGGGCGGCGGGGCCCCGGCGGTGAAGACATCCACCACATGGTCGAACTTGCGCCGCTCGCTCTCCTTGGCGTTGACGATCATGTTGAGCACGATGGGCGCACCGCCGAAATGTGTCACCCCCTCGTCTGCAATCGCATCGTAAATCGCGCGCGCCGTCACGTCGCGGCAGCACACGACCCGCCCGCCAAGCATCGGCATCAGCCAGACATGGTTCCAGTTGTTGCAATGAAAGAGCGGCACGATGGTCAGATAGGTCGGGTAGCGCGGCAATTGCCAGCTCACGACCGTGCCCATGGTCATCAGATACGCGCCGCGATGGTGATAGACCACCCCCTTGGGCCGACCCGTGGTGCCCGAGGTGTAGTTGAGCGCCAAACTCTCCCATTCATCCTCAGGCATGATCCACGGAAAATCGGGATCGCCAGAGGCCAGCAGTTCCTCGTATTCCATATAATGCCCGTGGGCATGGACCCCCGCCGCATCATCGGCCACCTCGACCACGCCCGGCGGCGGCCCCTCCATCAATTCGATCGCCTGCGCCAGCGTGGGCAGGAATTGCGGATCACAGAGCACGACACGCGCCCCGCCATGGTCCAGGATATAGGCGATGGTATCGGCCTCGAGCCGCGTGTTGATCGCGTTGAGCACCGCGCCACAGGCGGGGACACCAAAATGCGCCTCGCAATGGGCGGGGATATTGGGCAGCAGGGTGGCCACCACATCGCCGGGCTCGATCCCCAGCTTGACCAAGGCCGAAGCCAGCCGCGATACCCGCGCGTGATACTCCGCGTAAGTGCGCCGCGTGCCCCGATAAACCAGCGCCTCACGGGTTGGAAAGAGATGCGCCGCGCGCCGCAGATGCGACAGCGGTGTCAGCGCCACGAAATTTGCGGCGCATTTCTCCAACCCGGTCTCATCCTTCATCCACCCCATCGCGCGGCTCCTCCTGTCCTCTGGTCTGTCCAAGGAATAAAGTATTGCGACACCGATGCAATTACCAAACATGCACGGAAAAGCCTGCCAGAGCGCGCTTTCACGCTGAAAAACTGCCTTTACCGCTGCAAATCGCAGCACTATGAGAACGAAACGACGTGTGCAGTATTTCAGCACGGAGCGGCGTGGTTTTGAAAGGTATTTGAATGATCGTTTCCGGCACGCGCCGCCCGAATATACTGACCAGCCGTTTCTTTCGTTTGCGCTTTGCCCTCGCGCAGGCCCTCGGCATGACCATAGAGGTGCGCAGCGACGCCGGCCGCTACCGCTTTCGATGCCGCAGCTATACCGAATACAAACGCGCCGTCACCCTTCTGCAAAAGGAAGAGGGCACGATCCGCTGGCTGCGCGATACCCTGCGCCCCGGCGATACCTTTTGCGACATCGGGGCCAATATCGGCCTCTACTCGGTGTTTTCCGGCCCTCTTGTAGGCGAGACCGGCCAGATCCTGTCGTTTGAACCGCATGCCGCCAATGCGCTCAGCCTGATGCAGAACATCGCGTTGAATGGCCTTGCGCGCCGCACCAAGGTGATTTCGGCCGCGCTTGGCGACCGCAACGGATTTTTCGACTTCAACATCATCGAGGCCACGGCAGGCTCGGCCATGAGCCAGCTTGACCGCACCCTTGATGGGCACGAACGCCCCTTCGTGCCGGTCCTGCGCGAATGCAAGGCCGCCTTTACCCTCGATCACCTTGTCGCAGAGGGGGTCGTGCCTCCGCCCGATGTGGTCAAGATCGACGTCGACGGCAACGAACTTCTGGTGCTTGACGGCATGCGCATTCTGTTGACCTCGGCCAAACGCCCCCGCTCGATCCAGGTCGAGGTCAGCCATCACTACGAGGCGGAACTCGATGCCTTCATGGACACGCATGGCTACCGGGCGCATGAGCGGCATCGCACCGATATCGGCCTGCGCAAACTTGCACGCGGCGCCGATCCGGTGTTGATTGCGCATAACGCGATCTATAAACCGAGCGCAGCCTGAACCCCTTGCCGCCCGAACAAGGATAGACACCCGATGATGTTCAACCTCGACGGCGCTGACGTCCGCCACGATCCCTTTCCCATCGCCTTTGCCAAGCCGGTGTTTGACGCAGACCTCTATCAAGAGATGCTGGACAACTGGCCCGACACCGAACGGTTTCAGTTCATGCCCAAGCTGGGCAACAAATATTCCCTCTCCGAGGTGAACAACGCCAAACAATACCACGACTTCATCAAGTCGACCCCGGTCTGGAAACGCTTTCACGACGAGGTCAAGAGCGAACGCTTCGTGCGCGGCATCGTCGATTTTCTGGCCGGCCACAACATTGACCTGGACCTTGGCCGCAAGATGGTGCTGACAAACACGCCCGGCGCGCGCCTTGGCCTTCGCCTGACCGAGGCGCTCTGCGGCGCGGCCCTGGTCGAGCGGCGCAAGATCCCGCTGCGCTCGCGCTTTGAATTCTCGATGATGCCGGGCGACGGCGGCTCTATCCTGCCCCACACCGACGCGCCCGCCAAGCTGATCACCGTGGTCGTCTCGATGGTCGCGCCGGGCGAATGGAAGCCGGAATATGGCGGCGGCACTTCGGTCGTCTGGCCCAAGGACAAGACGCGCAGCTTCAACTTCCGCAACACCTTCTTGCCGTTCGAAGAGGTGGACACGCTCGATTGCTACGAGTTCAACTCGAACCAATGCATGATCTTCGTCAAGACCTTCAATTCCTGGCATGCCGTTGAGCCGATCAAGGCCCCCCGCCCCGACATGTTCCGCCGGTCGCTGACGATCAATATCGAGGTCCCGAAGAATTAAAGAACTAACCCCCGCGCGGCCTCTACACCGCGCCGGGGGCCCCCGGCGCGCTTACAACCCCAGCTTCGCCATCACGATGTCATTGACGGCCTTGGGATTGGCTTTGCCGCCCGTGGCTTTCATCACCTGCCCCACAAACCAGCCCGCCAGCTTGGGATTTTCTCTCGCCTTTTCCACCTGTGCGGGGTTGGCGGCGATGATCTCGGCCACGGCCTGCTCAATCGCGCCGGTGTCCGTTACCTGTTTCATGCCGCGCGCCTCGACGATGGCCTCGGGGTCGCCCCCTTCCGTATAGACAATTTCAAAGAGGTCCTTGGCGATCTTGCCGGAAATGGCGTCGGACTTGATCAGGCGCACGATGCCTGCCAGTTGCGCCGGGCTGACCGGGCTATCCTCGATCGCATGATCCTCTTTCTTGAGCCGTCCAAAGAGCTCGTTGATCACCCAATTCGCCGCCAGTTTGCCATCGCCCGCGCCCTCGGCCACGGCCTCGAAATAGGCGGCATTGGCCAGATCGGCGGTCAGCACGTTGGCGTCATATTCACTCAGGCCAAACTCCAGCACGAACCGCGCCTTCTTGGCGTCGGGCAGTTCCGGCAGGTTGGCCGCGATCTCATCGACCCAAGCCTGCTCGATCTCGAGCGGCAAGAGATCAGGATCGGGGAAATAGCGGTAATCATGCGCCTCTTCCTTGGAGCGCATGGAGCGGGTCTCGTTCTTGTCCGGATCATAGAGGCGCGTTTCTTGCACCACCGTGCCCCCCGCCTCGACAATCGCGATCTGGCGGCGTGCCTCGTATTCAATGGCCATCTGGATGAAACGCATGGAGTTCATGTTCTTGATCTCACACCGCGTGCCGAGATGGCTGAAATCCTGCGTTTCCATGTATTTCTCATACTGGCCGGGACGGCAGATCGACACGTTCACATCTGCCCGCAGGTTGCCATTCTGCATATTGCCGTCGCAGGTGCCCAAGTAACGCAGGATTTGGCGCAGCTTGGTGACATAGGCGGCGGCCTCCTCGGGGCCGCGAATATCGGGGCGGCTCACGATCTCCATCAGGCAGACGCCAGTGCGGTTGAGATCCACAAAGGACATCGCCGGATCCATATCGTGAATGGATTTGCCCGCGTCCTGCTCCATATGGATGCGCTCGATCCTGACCAGCCGCGCCACGCCGGGGGCCATATCAACCAAAATTTCGCCCTCGCCCACCAGCGGATGATAAAGCTGGCTGATCTGATAGCCCTGCGGCAAGTCAGGATAGAAATAGTTCTTGCGATCAAAGGCCGACCAAAGGTTGATCTTGGCCTTGAGGCCCAGCCCCGTGCGCACCGCCTGTTCAACGCAGAATTCGTTGATCACAGGCAACATGCCCGGCATCGCCGCATCGACAAAGGCGACATTGGAATTGGGTTCTGCCCCGAATTGCGTCGAGGCCCCGGAAAAGAGCTTGGAGCGCGAGGCCACCTGCGCATGCACCTCCATCCCGATCACCAACTCCCAATCATGCTTGGCCCCCGCAATCACGCGAGGTTTCGGCGCTTCATAGGTGAGATCGAGCATGGCACTGCCTCCGGCTGACATATCAGGGGCGTTCTAGGACAGGGGCGCACAGGGGGCAAGAGAAAGCGCAAGGGCAGGAGCGAGGATCGGCACGCATGTTAGACACCGAATGTCGAGCCAGAGGAAAACTTGCATGCGAAACTCCGAATATAAATCACTTCACAGAATCGTGAGCATGCTGTTTGATAGGGGTGGCAATTGTAAAACTGGGGAGTTTTCATCATGGAAGGCCTTAATATACCGGGAACAACCGAGGCGGATAACCTCCTCGGCACAGCCGATGACGATACCATCACCGCGAATAGCGGCGATGACACGCTGACCGGCGGCGGCGGCAACGATCTGTTGGATGGCGGCGCAGGGTTCGACACGGCAGTCTTCGTGGGCAATGCCGCCGATTATACCGTGGGATTGAACGCGAGCAATCAACGCACGATCACCCAGACGGCGACCGGCGACACCGACATCCTGCTCAACATCCAGCGCCTGCAATTCGACGACATCAGCACCGATGTCCTGCTCAATCCCGACGGCACCAGCCCCGGCCTGATCCGGGGTCTGGGCGGCGACTCCGGATTTGGCGAGGATTTTCTGGACCGCAACGACGACGGCTCGACCGGTCAGATCGACATTACCCCGATCTTCGAGAACGGGCTCAATTTCTTTGGCACCGTTTACCAAGGTCTCTGGATCAACAACAACGGCTCGGTGACCTTTGGCGCGGCGCGCAGTACCTTCACACCCGACGTCATCACGGGGGTATCAAATAACCCCGAGATCACGCCCTTCTTCGCCGATGTCGATACGCGCGGGACCACAGTCACCCCCACCCCGGGCGGCAATTCGCAAGGCTCGAACCTTGTGCATTGGGATTTCAACACGCTGGGCGACCAGTTGATCGTGACCTGGGACGACGTGGGGTATTTCAGCAGGAGCACCGACCTGCTCAACGCCTTCCAACTCATCCTGACAGATCGCGGCAACGGCGATTTCGACATTCAGTTCCGCTATGAAGACGTGAACTGGACCACAGGTGGTGCCAGCGGCGGCACCAACGGCCTTGGCGGCACGGTGGCACGCGCAGGCTATACCTCGGGCACAGGCGTCGAAGGCACGTTCTTTGAACTGCCGCAATCCGGCAATCAGGATGAAATCCTCAGCCTGGATGTGATCCCCGGCAATACCGGTCTGATCGGCATCTGGAACTTTGCCGTGCGCAACGGCGGCGTGGTCGAGTCCATCGTCCCGCTTCTGCCGCCGGTCGGCGCGGGCGGCTGGGTTGCGGGTGACCCGCATCTGGCGACACTCGACGGGGTCGGTTATGATTTCCAGGCGGCGGGCGAATTTGTCTTGCTGCGCGGCACTGACAGCGATTTCGAGCTTCAGGCGCGGATGGTGCCGGTGGGCGACAACGTCAGCATCAATCAGGCCATCGCCACCAACCTCGGCGGCACGGCGGTGATGATCGACGCCAATGATGCCACCCCGCTGCATATCGACGGCGTGGCCACCGAGCTTGAGGATTTCGGCTCTGTCGCGGTCGGCAATGACCGCATCTTCCGAGAAGGCGATACTTATATCATCGTCTATGCGGGTACGGATAACGTGGTCAATGATGGCGACAGCCAGGTGCGCGTGATCGTGCGTGACGGGCGGGTCGATATCGACGTGCGCCTCAACGAGGAGTTGCTGGGGCGTCTGGAAGGTCTGCTGGGCGATGGCGACGGCGACGCCAGCAACGATGTCGCGCGCGCGGATGGTAGCGTACTGGCGCGTCCCTTTGCCTTTGCCGATCTCTACGGACAATACCGCGAGGATTGGCGCGTCACCTCGAACGCGCAAAGCCTCTTTACCTATGACACAGGCGAAAGTCTCGATGGCTTCTATCTGCCGGAATTCCCGGGCGAGATCGTCAGCCTCGACACGCTCGACCCCGCGGTTCGGGATGCCGCGATCGCTGCGGCGCTCAATGCGGGCCTGATCGAAGGCACCCCCAATTTCGAGAACGCCGTGCTCGACTTTGCCCTGACGAACGACAGCTCGTTCTTCGACTCGGCGGCCGAAGTGCCCGCAACCGTGACCGAGACCGTCACAACCGCCGATCCGGTGTCGCTCAACCTGACGGGAACCGAAGGCAACGATACCCTGCTCGGCGCAGCTCTTGACGACACGCTCAGCGGTCTGGGCGGCGATGACCGGCTGGAAGGGCGCGGCGGCAACGACCAACTCAGCGGCAGCGAGGGCAATGATACGCTCGACGGGGGTGATGGCAATGACCGGATCTCCTCGTCGGATGGCAACGATCTGGCGATTGGCGGCACCGGCAATGACAACATCGGCGGCGGACTGGGCGATGACACGCTCGACGGCGGCGAGGGCGATGACATCCTTGGCGGTGGCTTTGGCAACGACTCGGTCTCGGGCGGCGCAGGCAATGACGTGGTCGCGGGTGGCGCCGATAATGACACGCTCTCGGGCGGTGATGGCAACGACAGCATGTCCGGCAGCTTCGGCAATGACCTGATCGACGCGGGCGATGGCAATGACGACATTGGCGGCGGCACTGGTCAGGATACCATTGACGCAGGCGCGGGCGACGACAGCGTGGGTGGCGGCGAAGGCGATGACAATATCCTTGGCGGCGACGGCAACGACTTCCTCGCCGGCGGTGGCCGTGACGACATCATCGACGGTGGCGCTGGCAATGATACGATCAACGCAGGCGCCGGCAATGACCAGATCACCGGCGGCACCGGCGCGGATCAATTCGTCTTCTCGTCCTTCTTTGACGGTGAGGTCGATGTAATCACCGATTTCGAGGATGGCATCGACAGCTTCTTCATCCGCCGCGTAGACCCGGATACGGGCGAGACCAATATCACCAACGGCGGCAACGGCCTTGCCGGGTTCGTGACGGCGATGAACATCATCGACACCGACGCAGGGGCGCAGATGACCGTGAACGGCAACACGATCCTTGTCGAGGGCATCACGGCGGCGCAGCTGACCGTGGATGATTTTACGTTCCTGTGAGACGGACGCGCCAATCAACGACAGGGGCACCTTCGGGTGCCCCTATGTTTTAGGGGCAGGTTTGCGCCACCATCCCGCACACGCCCGCCATCCTGCGTTAGCGCAATCACCGGCGCGCCCACACACAGGACCAAAAGGTTAACGCTAACATCCTGTATTTCAACTGGAAACCGACTTTTACCGCTTTCCGGTCCGCTTTGGCGCGTCTATACGGACGCCAATTCAGCTATCAGGAGTCGCCCATGACCATCACCGTAGGAATCAACGGTTTCGGCCGTATCGGTCGCGCCACGCTTGCCCATATTTCCGAGAGCCTGCGCAATGATATCAAGGTCGTCAAGGTGAACGCGACCGGCCCCATCGAAACGGCGGCACATCTTATGCGCTATGACAGCGTGCATGGCCGCTTTGCCCATCCGATCACCGTCGAGGGCAACACCATGGACCTTGGGCGCGGCCCGATCCAGATGTTCTCGACCTATGACATGAACGAACTCGACTGGGACGGGGTCGATGTCGTGCTGGAATGCACCGGCAATTTCAACGACGGCGCCAAGGCCAAGACGCATCTGGAGCGCGGCGCACGCAAGGTGCTGATCTCGGCCCCGGCAAAGAATGTCGACCGCACCGTGGTCTACGGCGTGAACCACGATGCTCTCCTGGCCTCCGAGCGGATGATCTCGAACGGCTCTTGCACCACCAATTGCCTCGCCCCCTTGGCTAAGGTCCTGAATGACAGCATCGGCATCGAGAGCGGCATCATGACCACGATCCACGCCTATACCGGCGACCAGCCGACGCTGGACCGCCGCCACAAGGACCTCTATCGCGCCCGTGCTGCCGCCATGTCGATGATCCCCACCTCGACCGGGGCCGCCAAGGCATTGGGCGAGGTGCTGCCGGAACTGGCGGGCAAACTCGACGGCTCTGCCATCCGCGTGCCCACCCCCAATGTCTCGGCGGTGGACCTGACTTTTGTCGCCAAGCGCGACGTGACCAAGGCCGATGTCAACGCCGTGGTGGCCGAGGCCGCCGCAGGCGCGATGAAGGGAATCCTCGGCTATGATCCCGAACCCAAGGTCAGCATCGACTTCAACCACACCGAGGAAAGCTCGATTTTCGCGCCCGATCAGACCAAGGTGATCGGCAACCGTCTGGTGCGTGTTCTGGCATGGTATGACAACGAATGGGGCTTTTCCTGCCGCATGGCCGATGTCGCGGTAGCCATGGGCCGGTTGCAGTAATCACAGCCTACGCGCCAACAGTCGCCCCCGGTGCCATGCGCCGGGGGTTTTTCTGTGCCCCTCCCCCAGATCTGCGCCCTAAACTCCGGTTATAGAGGGCGATTTTGCACCTCTAGTCCAATGGCCCGGCGTAATCGCACCCTGCATATGAGGTCCAACCGAGGCAGTCCCGCCCCGGTCTGCTACAGCAAAAGGACCCTTCCCATGACACGTATCATCGCTCTTGCCCTTGCCCTCACTTTGGGTGGCATGGCTCATGCCTCCGATGGCAAGGCCGTGGATGGCGCCAAAGCCGAAGAGATCAAGGCCACGCTGACTGAACAAGGCTACGAGGTTCGCAACATCAAGACCGAAGACGGCATGTACGAAGCCTACGCCATCAAGGACGGCGTGAAATACGAGATCTACCTCAACGAGGCGCTCAAAGTGGTCAAGACCAAGCAGGACAATTGATCCGCGACCGTCCCTCCGGGACCGGGCCGTCAGCGCCCGGTCTCTCCCCTTTAGAACACAGGAAATTCCCATGACCGATCACAAGATCTGGGACCCGTTCATCCGGCTCTTTCACTGGTCGCTTGTCGCGGGATTCGCGGCCAACGCCCTGATACTCGATGACGAAAGCAAGGTCCATGAATGGGTGGGCTATGCGGTGGTGGCACTTGTCGGGCTACGGTTGCTCTGGGGCTTTGTCGGCCCGCTCAGCGCCCGGTTTGCCAGTTTTTTTCCCAGCCAAACCGCCGTCATGGAACAGATTGGCGATATCGCCACGCATCGCCGCCGGGCCCATCTGGGCCATAGCCCGCTGGGGGCCTTGATGATTTTCAATCTGCTGGCTGTGATGCTGGCCATCGGCGTCACAGGCTATATGATGACCACCGATGCCTACTGGGGTGTCGAATGGGTTGAAGAGGCACATGAAATGCTCGTTGTCTGGGCAGAAATCTCGGTCGTTCTGCATATCGCGGCGGTCGTCTTTGAGAGCTGGAGAACGGGCGTCAACCTGCCGCGTGCCATGATTACGGGCAAGAAATCCGTGCCCGACGACGTTCGACTCGCCCGATGAAGCAAACCGTCAGCAGCCATCCGGTCACGCTCGTCCTCTTGATCGCGGTGCAGAGTTTCTGCGCCGCGTTCTTTCTTTGGGATGTGGCCTCGGATCTTGCGCCAGACGGCGTGCGCGCTCTGGCCCATCTGCATCTTGCCATCGAGACGGGGGCGGCTCTGGCGCTGTTGTCCGCCATCGTGTTCGAAGCGCGCTATCTCATGGCCCTTCTGCGACGCAAGGCGCATCTCGAAGAGCAGGTCTCGATTGCAACCGGCGCCTTTCACGACATCATTCTTGCGCATTTCGACCGTTGGACCCTGACCCCGGCGGAACGCGATGTAGCCATGTTCGCGATCAAGGGATTCTCCGTCACCGAAACGGCCGAGTTGCGCGGCTCGGCCCCCGGCACGGTCAAAGCTCAGCTCAACGCGGTTTATCGCAAGGCCGGAGTTTCCGGTCGGGGTGCGCTCCTTGGGCTGCTGGTCGATGAGTTATTGGCGGGTCCGCTGGTCGAGGCAACGCCGGACCGCCCCTGATCCGCCTTGCATGGACACAGGCTCTGCGGCATACCCATGCTGAACGGACGAAGCGAAAGCGCGCGGCATGACCAACACACTCGCGATCAGCCTTGGGGGGATTATCCTTCTGGCTCTCGGGGCCGATGCCGTGCTGAACGACAGCACCGCAACCCTGTTCCTCGGGCGCAAGCTGATTGATCTGATCGAGTATCTCGCCTTCTGGCGATAAACCTCCTGTGTATCCCCCGGCATTGACTCGTTTCGAAATTCGTTTATGTTCGCTTTCAATTGTTAGCGCTAACATTGATCTCGGAGGATGCCATGCCCCTGAAACTTGCCATCAACGGATTTGGCCGCATCGGCCGCAACGTGCTGCGCGCGCTGCTCGACTCGGGCCGCGATGACATCACCGTTGTCGCAATCAACGACCTCGCCCCGGTCGAAACCAACGCCCACCTGCTCGAATTCGACAGCGTGCATGGCCGCTTTCGAGGCCAGATCACCACGACCGCCGACAGCATCGACGCCGGGCGCGGGCCGATGCGTGTCACCGCCCTGCGCGACCCCGAGGCGCTGCCTTGGGCAGATGTCGACATCGTGCTCGAATGCACCGGCATCTTTACAGACCGCGACGGTGCCGCCCGCCATCTCAAGAATGGAGCGCGGCGCGTGCTGGTCTCTGCCCCCTCGGCGGGGGCCGACCGCACCGTGGTTTACGGCGTCAATCACGCAGACCTGACCGCCAAGGATGTGATCGTGTCCAACGCCTCCTGCACCACCAATTGCCTCGCCCCCTTGGCAAAGGTGCTGCATGAGAGCATCGGCATCACCCGCGGTTTCATGACCACGATCCACAGCTACACCGGCGACCAGCCGACACTCGACACCATGCACAAGGACCTCTACCGCGCCCGCGCGGCGGCGCTCAACATCATTCCCACCACCACCGGTGCCGCCCGCGCCGTGGGTCTTGTGCTGCCCGATCTAGCCGGGCGGCTCGACGGCACCGCCATCCGCGTGCCCACCCCCAATGTCAGCGTCGTGGACCTGACCTTCGAGGCCGCGCGCGACACCAGCGTGGATGAGATCAACACCGCCGTGACCCAGGCGGCCAAGGGCGCGCTCTCGGGCGTTCTCGATGTCACCACCCGCCCGCTGGTCTCGTCGGACTTCAACCACGATCCGCACAGTTCGATCTTTGCCACCGATCAGACACGAGTGATGGAGCGACGGCTCTGTCGCGTGCTCAGTTGGTATGACAACGAATGGGGATTTTCGAACCGTATGCTGGACGTGGCCGCCGCCATGGGCCGTCACCTCGACTCCGGGCGCGGCCCCGCGCCACGCCACGCACGGGTGATGGAACCCACCTGAACGGCGTCAGGAAAACTTGGCCAGCAGCGCCTCGCGCACCGGGGGTGTGACGAATTTGGTCACATCTCCGCCCAACCGGGCGATTTCCTTGACCAGTTTGCTGGCAATCGCCTGATGATTGGCGTCGGCCATGAGAAAGACGGTCTCGACCGAATTGTCCAGCGCCCGGTTCATGCCGACCATCTGGAATTCATATTCGAAATCCGCCACGGCCCGCAGCCCGCGCACGATCACCTGCGCGCCCACATCATGCGCGCAATTGATCAGCAGGTTCTCAAACGGATGCGCCACAATCTCGGTACCGGTCTGCGCGCTCAGCTTGGCGCATTCCGCCTCGATCATTTCAACCCGCTCTTCCAGCGTAAAGAGCGGCCCCTTGTCCCGGTTGATCGCAACCCCCAGAACCAGCCGGTCCACCAGCACTGCCGCGCGGCGGATAATGTCGATATGGCCCAAGGTGATCGGGTCGAACGTGCCGGGATAGAGACCAATGCGCATGCGGCCCTCCATTGCTGCAATCGCCGCTCACGCAACAATACTATGCAAGGGGATGCAAGTGCTTAGTAGCCCATGATCATGCCTTCAAGGGCGGTCTTCTCCATCGCCAGCTCTTCCAGCCGCGCCTTGACCACGTCGCCAATGGTCACGATCCCCACCAGCTTGCCCGCCTCGACGACCGGCATGTGACGAAACCGGCCATCGGTCATCCGTGCCAGCACCGCATCGGATGTATCCTGCCGCGAACAGCAGACCGGGTTGCGGGTCATCATCTCGCTGACGGTTTCGGTCATGCAGGCCACGCCGCGCACGGCCAAACTGCGCACGATGTCACGCTCTGACAGGATGCCCTCTACGCCCTCACCGTCACGCGACACGACCAGACCGCCAATTCGGCGCTCGGCCAGTATCTGCGCCGCCTCCGAAACCTTGGTCTGCGGTGTGATCGTGATCACCGCGCTATCGCCCTTGGATTTCAGGATTTGCTGCACCAGCATGACACGGCCCTCCGCAAGAATATGTCCATTAAATCAGCGTGATCTATAATAAAATTTCTGTCAAGTGCGCGCCTCCAAGGCCTGCACCTCTTGGCGCAGCCCCTCGACCAGCGCTGTGGCAAAACGGTTCTGCCGTTCCAGCCGCCGATCATCGGCATGGCGCACCAGATAAAAGCTGCGCGTGAGCGAGAATTGCGCGGGCAGCACCTTTTGCAGCCCCCGCGCCCAAGGCAGTGAGAAATCGTGCAACACCCCGATCCCGCCCCCCTGACGCACCCAATTGAGCTGCACCGACACCGAATTCGACGCAAGGCCGACACGCTCGATCCCCGCCTCGCTCAGATAGTCCAGTTCCTTGTCAAAGATCATATCGGGGATATAGCCCACCATCCGATGCGCGCGCAGGTCCGCCAGCGTCGAAATCGGGGGATGCGACCGAAGATAGCGCGCTGTCGCCGCCAGATGCAGCCGGTAATCGGTGATCTTCTGCACCGTCAGCCGTCCCGCCGTGGGCGGGCTCACCGCGATCACCATATCCGCCTCGCGCCGGGTCAGGTTAAAGACGCGCGGCAGCGCCACGATCTGAATCTCCAGATCCGGGTTCTGCGCGCCAATCGCGGCGCAGACCTGCGGCAACAGGAAATTGGCGCAGCCATCCGGCGCACCGATGCGGATCTGCCCGGCGATGCCCCCCGCCTGCCCGGCCATTTCCTCGGTGGCCTCCTGCATGGCGGTTTCCGCCCGCAGCGCCGGCCCCATCAACCGTTGCCCCGCCTCGCTCAGCACATATCCCGTGGGCGATTTGGCAAAAAGGGGCGCGCCCAGCTCTTCCTCGAGCCGCGCGATGCGCCGCCCGACCGTCGCCGGATCAATTCGCAATATCCGCCCCGCCCCCGACAGGCTCTCTGAGCGGGCAACCGCGAGGAATATGCGAATATCGTCCCAATGCGGCGTCATTCCCGGCCCCCTTTGCAGAAATGCAAATCACTTTTGGAACATTGCCTCTTTCCGCAGGAGTTTTGCAAGACTACCCTGCCGCCAACCAAGGAGGAGGAATCCCGATGCAAGAGCTTACCCATTATATCAACGGTCAACACGTCAAGGGCACTTCCGGGCGCTTTGCAGATGTGTTCAACCCTGCCACCGGCGAAGTGCAGGCCAAATGCCCGCTCGCGAGCATCGAAGAAATGGATGCCGCCGTCGCCGCGGCACAGGCCGCCCAGCCCGCATGGGCCGCCACCAACCCACAGCGCCGCGCCCGCGTGATGATGGAATTCGTCCGCCTGCTCAACCGCGATATGGACAAGCTGGCCGAGGCGCTCAGCCGCGAACATGGCAAGACCTTCCCCGATGCCAAGGGCGACATCCAGCGCGGCCTTGAAGTGGTCGAATACTGCATCGGCGCGCCGCAAATGCTCAAAGGTGAATTCACCGATGGCGCGGGCCCAGGCATCGACATCTATTCCATGCGCCAGCCGCTTGGCGTGACGGCGGGCATCACGCCCTTCAACTTTCCGGCCATGATCCCGATGTGGATGTTCGCCCCTGCCCTGGCATGTGGCAACGCCTTCATCCTCAAGCCGTCCGAGCGTGACCCCTCGGTGCCGCTGATGCTGGCCGAACTGATGGAAGAGGCAGGTTTGCCCAAAGGCATCCTGCAGGTCGTGAACGGCGACAAGGTGGCGGTGGACGCGATCCTCGACCACGAGGTGATCCAATCCATCGGCTTTGTCGGCTCGACCCCGATCGCACAATACATCTACGGGCGTGGCTGCTCCAACGGCAAGCGCGTGCAGTGCTTTGGCGGCGCCAAGAACCACATGATCATCATGCCCGATGCCGATATGGATCAGGCCGCCGATGCCCTGGTCGGCGCGGGCTATGGCGCGGCGGGCGAACGCTGCATGGCGATTTCCGTCGCGGTTCCGGTGGGCGATGAAACCGCCGACCGCCTGATCGAAAAGCTGGTGCCGCGCATCGAAAAGCTGAAGGTGGGGCCCTACACCGCTGGCAATGACGTGGATTACGGCCCGGTCGTGACCGCCGAGGCCAAAGCCCGCATTCTCGGCCTTGTCGAGACAGGCATCGCACAGGGTGCCAAACTCGTGGTCGACGGGCGCGATTTCAAATTGCAGGGCTATGAGGATGGCTTCTTTGTCGGTCCGCATCTCTTTGACCACGTGACACCCGATATGGACATCTACACGCAGGAAATCTTTGGCCCGGTGCTCTCGACCGTGCGCGCAGGCTCTTACGAAGAGGCCCTGAAGCTGGCGATGGACCACGAATACGGCAATGGCACCGCGATCTTTACCCGCGACGGCGACGCCGCGCGCGATTTCGCGGCCCGTATCAATATCGGCATGGTCGGCATCAACGTGCCCATCCCCGTGCCGCTGGCCTATCACACCTTCGGCGGCTGGAAGAAATCCGGCTTTGGCGATCTCAACCAGCACGGGCCGGATTCGTTCAAATTCTACACCCGCACCAAGACCGTGACCGCCCGCTGGCCGTCCGGCATCAAGGAAGGCGGCGAATTCAATTTCAAGCCGATGGATTGATCCATCTCACCACTCACGACCCAAGGCCCCGGCATCACGCCGGGGCCTTTTTCATGACCTCACCCGTTATCCCACCGGCCCGATCTGCATCGCCTGTTCGATCATCGCCGCGACCGAGCCATGTACATCGGAATCCGCCCAATAGGCGTTATGCGACAGCGGGTTCCACGCGCTCAGCGCATTGCCCGCGCTGATCCAACGATCCCGCAACTCTCCGCGCTCTTTCAGCACCGCATAACCCCCACCCGCCCCCGCCAGAGGCATTCCCAGAATGTCATTGCGACTGTTGAGGTTGATCCACCACGGCTTGAACCACTTGCCCGCCGGAATGGCGGTGCCGGGACGGTCGATGGCCTTGACCTCTCCGGGCCTGCAACTGAACGTAAAGACCGGGATATTGCAGCCAAAGGTTATAAATCCCGCCATGGTCTCGAACCGCTGAAACGGGGTGGGGGCGGTCGTGTGCCCCTTTTGCATATCCCAGATATGGTTCGAGATGATGTGCCCGCCCAACGAATGCGCCAGCACGATCAGCGGCGCGCGGCCTCCTGTCACCCCTTCGAGATGCGCGATGGCGTTCGACACGCGGGCGTGGACCCGCGGATAGACATAGGCGTGATCGCCCTTCTCCCAGCGGTAAGAGGCGGCATCGGCCAACCGATGCATCACGAAATCCCGCCAAGCCATCCAGTTGGCCTCGCCCGCCAATGCCGCATCCATATATTGCTGTTGCCGCTCTTGCAGGATGTCCGACCAGAAAATCTCGCGCCAGCCGACCAATGTGTCAAAGCGCGTGGCCCCCATCCGCTTGCGCAAGCCTGCGTAAAGATCGCGGGAAAAGCTGACGGCATTGGCCGCCTGCGGCCGGTCGCCTTGGCTGCCCATGCCGTGAATGACCGCCACGGCAACCCGGTGTTCCTCTGGCATGGCAATGCCCCCCTTGAAATATGTATGCTGAAATCAAAGCGCCTTATCTTGGCAAGAGACCATAAAACCGCCTGTCGCGCAATCTTGGGGCGAATGGCATGGCGACATCAAAAAGCTCTCCATGATGACAATCCCGTGAGCGTGTCCGGGTATCCGCCCCCGCAGCTCTTCGCTTTTGCCGCCATCCTCCTTAAGTAGAGTGCAGCAGTCACCACAGAGAGGATGAAATCCCGTGAAACCCGGCCTTCTGACCCGCCGCCATGCCATAGCCACCGGCGTTGCAGCCCTTGCAACCCCCGGTATCCTGCGCGCCGAACCCGAGACCACTAACCGCCGCAACGCGTCCGCCTTTGTCACCCGCGACTGGCGCGACCATTTCGACAGTTTGGGCAAGGGCGCTCTCTTGGCCGATATCGACAGCCGCGCGCTGCATTACTGGGGACCGGATGGCGAGACCTACGCGCTCTACCCCTCTTCCGTTCCGATGACAGAGGAACTCACGCGCCGTGGTTATACCGAGATCGTGCGCAAGCGTGTCGGCCCCGACTGGACGCCGACCCAATCCATGCGCGAACGCGATCCCACCCTGCCCGCCTATATGCCCCCCGGCCCCGGCAACCCTCTGGGCACCCATGCGCTCTACCTCAGCTGGCCCGCCTATCTCGTCCACGGCACCCACGACACCCGCAAAATCGGGCGGCAATCCTCCTCGGGCTGCATCGGCCTCTATAACGAGCATATCGAGGAACTCTTCGCCAAGGTCGAGGTCGGCACGCAGGTGCTCTTGCTCTGAGCGGATCGGGCCAGCGTGTCCCAATCGCAGCCCGCCGCACATAGACCCCAGAGGTCGCCGGGATCAGCCCGGCGGCCTTTTCCGTGACGTGCGGGTGTTGCAGGGGCGTTGCACCTGCCCCTGATGCTGCCCCCTGATCTTCGGTGCCAGGCTGGATTGAGCCCACCTCTACTCTGTGGCGGGCATCAACAAGGCGGCCGTGCAAAGCCTTGTCTTGCACGTTCCGCCTTGTCGCGAATGACGCATCCCTCCGCATGATCGTTCATGAACCCTGTCGCCTGCATGAACGCGAAAATCGTCGTGGGTCCCAGGAACTTCCAGCCCCGCCTTTTCAGTTCCTTTGCCAAAGCGCGCGAGGCGGCGGAGGTCGACATGGTCTGGGGCTCCGCAAGGGTATCTGGCGCGGGTTCAAATCGCCAAACGAATGCCGCAAGCGAACCTTCCTTCTCGACCAGTTCCCCCATGCGCTGCGCGTTGTTGATGGTCGCCTCGATCTTGCTCTTGTTTCGGACAATCCCTGTGTCCGCCATCAGGCGCGCCCGGTCCGCATCCCCGAAGGCCGCTATTTTCGTGTAGTCGAAACCGGCAAAAGCCGCGCGAAAATTCTCGCGTTTGTTCAGGATCGTGCGCCAGCTCAGGCCGGACTGAAAGCTCTCGAGACAGAGCTTTTCAAACAGCCGGATGTCATCAACAACCGGAAAGCCCCACTCGCTATCATGGTAGTCGAGAAATTCGGGCGCGGCACTGCACCAGCGACAACGAAGCTGGCCATCCGGCCCGGCGACCACCTTGTCCATCGCTCAACCTTTCAACGCGTCGAGGCCCGGCGCCGTCTTTTTGACGTCCACCTCCGTGAATTCGGCGGTGACGACATCGTTGATGACGAATGGATCGGCCTTCACGCGCGTCTCAACCTCCTCGCGGCTTTCGCCGATGGCCAGGATCGCGCCTCCCCCTTCGGGCGTCAACGAGCCGACGCATTGGAAAACACCGTCGGCAAACCCCTCTGCAATCCATTGGTTGTGCCCCGCCATGAAGTCTTTGGCGGCGGCTTTGTTCGCGGAGAACTTGAGCAGGATAATGAACATGTTTGGCCTTTCAGCGAAGTTTTGTCGTGACAGTGTCGAGCCAGTCTTCAAGTGCAGTCACTTCGGCCCGCAGATAGGTTTCATCGCGATAGGCAGAGGCCATCACCGCAATGCCCTGCGAACGCCCAAGGAGGTGGAGCGCAAGAGACGCGGATTCGTCTCCATGGCCCAACGCATGAAATTGGTCGGTCAGCCAATCCCGAAACAGGGTAAATACCTCAGCAGCACGCGATTGCGCGATATGATCAAGTTTTGCCAGTTCTGTCGTGAGCGTACCCACGGGACAGCCAAAGGCCATGATCTTGGTCTGATTGGTCAACAGGATGCGGATGAAGGACAAGATGCGTGCCTTGGGCAATTTGTCGGCGTCCCAACTCTCGAGCATGCGCGCCGTCTTTGACAGCCTCCGGTCGATCACGGCGTCAAGGATGTCGTCTTTGGATTTGAAGTGGTGGTAGAAGTTGCCCCGCGAAATCCCGACCGCATCCGCAATATCCGCAAAGGATGTCGCCTCGAACCCATTCTCATAGAACAGGTCGTCAGCCTTTTCCTCGATAAGGTCGCGCGTCTTGGTTCGGGTCATGGGCACCTGCCTGAAGGTCAGACAAAACTTAGGACGATTGTCCTAATTCTGTCAATCCTTCAAAACCGGACGCTCGTTCTTCGTATATGCGCCTCGTGCACGCCGCAGCGCGATCGGCGTCTCGCCGTGGTGCTTTCTGAACGCCCTTGAAAATCCCTCCACTGACGAGAAACCATAGCGTCGCGCAACCACGTCGACCCGGTGTCCTTTCGCGATGTCTTGCCGCGCCAATGTCAGCCGCCAGCGCCGAAGATAGGAGGCTGGCGGTTCGCCCACTTCCGCCAAAAACCTCTCGGCGAACCGGCTCAGGGACATGCCGGCGAGCAGCGCGAGATCCTCGTTGCGCCACGCCTGCCCCGGACGGTCGTGCATCGCGACGATGGCCCGGCTCAGGCGCTGATCCGAGAGGCCGGCGAGAAGTCCGGGTCGTGTGTGTCCGGCCTCGATCTGCGCACGCATCATCCGCACGATCAGCACTTCGCCAAGACGGCTCAACACAGAGTCCACGCCGCATCGTTGCCCGATGATCTCGGATTGCATCATCCGTACCAGCCCGATGCTGTCCGGATCATCCCGCAAATCTATAGCGACCGTTTCGGGAAGCGCGGTCAGAAAGGGATTTTGCGCACCGCTCCAATCGACGAGCGCCCAGAAGAGGACCGGGGCCTCATTCGTTGGCAAACCGGTGCCGCGCGTCCGAAAGCACGCCTGGTGCGGTGTGCCGTCGGGGGCCGTGCAGACAACCAGGTTCGCGTTTTCCGCCAGCGCCGACCTGACGGCCAGCTTGAACCTGTCGATCAGGGTCGTCAGTCGGTCGTATCGTTCCATCTGGGTGTTTCGGTCTGATTTTCAGGATTTTGGTGATCATAAATCTGATACTGAGAGGGCGCAACCTTCCTAATGGAGAGACACCTGATGCTTGTTCCCCGCCAGAAAACCCCGGATCTGAAGCTTCCGACGCTCGATCACGGTACCTTTGACCTGTCGTCGGAGGCCTCGCCCCGCGGCACCGTGATCTGTTTCTATCGCGGGCTGCATTGCCCGATCTGCGCCACCTACCTGACCGAGTTCCAGAGACGGGTCGCCGATTTCACCGAACGCGGTGTCGGCACAATCGCGGTCAGCTCTGACGGCGAGGATCGTGCCCGCGAGATGGCGACCAAGATCGGCGCGGACACATTGCGCTTTGCCTACTTCCTCTCTCTGGCGAAGGCGCGCGAATGGGGGCTGTATATCTCGACCTCGCGGGGCAAGACCTCGATCGGGATCGAAGAGCCGGCTCTCTTCTCTGAACCGGGCCTCTTCATGGTCACACCGGAACAGTCACTTTATTACGGTTCGGTCCAGACCATGCCCTTCGTTCGGCCGCATTTCTCGGAACTCGTCGGAGCGCTGGATTTCGCGATCAAGAACAACTACCCAGCCCGCGGAGAGTATACCGGCGCGGTCTGAAGACGACCGTCTGCGCCGCCAAGGCTTCAAATGCCGCGTGGTGGTGACATGAAGCTCGCCATTCACCACGCCAGCCCCATCCCGGACACCTACCGCGCGGCGCGGGTCTCGAGCCGCTTCAACGTCGAGGGCGACGCCGATTTCCGCGTCGAGGTCGAGGCTGATCTGGCCGCCCGCCCGTGGCAGGTCGGCCTCATCGTCGGCCCCTCGGGCAGCGGGAAATCCTCGCTCGCCCGCGCGGCCTTTGGCGCGCAGCTTGATCCGCGCTCGTGGCCCGAGCACGTCCGACCCGCGTTCGAATGACCGGATCATGCCCTTTGATCCGCCCAACTCAGTAAGCGCCAACGACAGCAAACACCACTACGGATAGAAATAATTTGATTTTATACACTTTAAAGCTGAAGCTTCAGTTAGCCAAGTGCGTGTCGAAGCGATTCGATGAGCCACATGGCAAATTGACAAGGAGAGATTTAATGGACGCCAAAGAATTTTCACCAGATCATACGATCTATAAAAACCTGCTTATGGAAGGCGGCCTGAAAGGCCGTGTGCCCGAAGGCGAGCTGAAACATTTCGTCGCGCAAGCGACGGCTGCCGCGGCGCTCGCGCCCATAGGTGCGAAGGGATCAGTTGTCATGGGTTTGATCTACGGCAACGTGACCTGCAATCCTACGGAAGATCCATACAAGGTCTGGTCATTCGACGAGTCAATTTGGGGCCTCGGCGCAGCGGGCGGTTCTGCAATTGGGTTCCTCTACACCGCCTATACTGCTTGGGATCCGTTCTTCAAAAGAACAACTGGGTTCCACGTACAGGGCGCCGGTGAAGGCGGTGGCATACTCCAGATCAACTTTCTAGAGGGTGCCACGCCTATCGGCCAGTTCAATGGTGCGATGGCCGGTGCCGGAGCCCTTGAGGGCGGCGCGAACGGCCGTTGGAAACACTCCTAACAGACGGATGAAAACCGAGGGGGTGATGGAGTTTCAACTCCCCCTCAAGAAAACTGCCAAGTATGACCCTACCGCCACCTCTCCACCGGCGAGCAGTTCCGGGCTGAGCTCGCGCGCATTCTGGCCGAGCGGCCGAGCTTTGCCATTCTCGACGAGTTCACCTCGACCATTGACCGGTGCGTGGCCCAGATCGGGGCCGCCGCCTTTGCGAAGGCGTGGCGGCGCGGCACCGGCAAGTTCGTCGCCGTCACCTGCCACGAGGACGTAGTGTCCTGGCTACAGCCCGATTGGGTGATCGACACCCGGCGCGCCGAGTTCCGCTGGAGGCGTCTTCGACGGACACCGCGCATTGCCATGGACATTCACCAGACAGACGGCTCCTTCTGGCCCGCCTTTGAGCCGCATCACTACCTGAAGCTGCCCCGCATGATCGCGGCCAATTACTACGTGGGTTTCGTCGACGGCGCGCCCGTGGCGCATCTCGCCGTCTCGACCCGGCCGGGGCTGGTTGAGGGCCGCGCCTGTCGCCTTGTCGTCATGCCCGAATGGCAGGGCGCGGGGCTGGGCCTGCGCTTTCTCAACGAGGTCTGCGCCCTCTGGCGGCGCGGCGTGAACCGCTACGACAAGCCCATGCCGATGCTCTTTCATACCTCACACCCCGGCCTCGCCGCAGCCCTCCGTCGCGATCCCCTCTGGGCGCAGGTCTCAGCCATCCTCTATGCCGAGTCCAAAGAGCGCAGCATGAAGACCCTCGCCGCCGCCCGGGCGCGTCGCGGCCTCAAGCCCGCCGGGACCGGCTACGGCGGCCACTTCCGCGCCGTGCAGGGGTTTCGGTATGTAGAGTGAGAGGGGGGTTTAGGGGGGTGTTGAAGGGGCGTTGAAACTGCGCGGCCCCGCTATCTAATGAAGACGAATCTGAAAAAAACGAACGTGCGGCGGCCAATTGGCCGCCGCATTAGAGGAGTTCGTGGAATTAGAAAGGCTCGATCCGAACCCAGTTGGCTTCACCATCAGCGATGTGTTTCGCAATGTTTTCTTGCCACTTCTTTCGTGCGCCTTCGTGGACGAAGGTATAAAGCTTGCCGTCAACCATTTGCGTAACGTTGGGGTCGCCCGGACGCTTGTAGCCCTGCGATGCAGCCCACGCGCAATAGGCATCGAACTGCGGAGCATAGGCCGCCGGATCTGCCTTGAAGGTATCACGGTTCTCTTCTGAGCTGAAAACCCAGAGCGCTCCGTCCCAATGATGGAAAAACTCTGCTTTGCCTTGTGTTGGCGTTCCCTGAGAATACGTCACAGGATCATAACCGGCGAAGGCAGTCCCGAGGGTGTTGGCAGCACTTGCAGGCAAGACCATTGCTGTGGTGGCCGCCATAGCGATCGCGGCGAAGAGTTTTTTGGCCATACTGAGATCTCCATTCATGTCGATATATGCCAGACCTATTCCTGACATGCGGCCGACCATGTCAGAGCCTCAGAAACCAGCAAAGTAACGCTTAATCACATCAAGTTCAGCTAAGTTGCCCGCATCTTGGGGCGACCACCAGTCTCCCTAACCGTGAATACACTGGGCTCCGAGCACCCCGAGCCATCCTTTCAATTCCGGAAATCTACTATGCATGCAAATTGCGGCATTCAACCAAATGGGTTTGATCCATCCATTCTCTGCGCTGCACAAACTGCAGCCTTTTCAGACAGGCATTCTGGATTAGCGATGCGATGGGCATCCTCTACGTCGTGTCCAAGGAGCGCAGCATGAAGACCCTCGCCGCCGCCCGGGCGCGCAAGGGCCTCAAGCCCGCCGGGACCGGCTACGGCGGGCATTTCCGCGCCGTGCAGGGGTTTCGGTATGTGGAGTGAAAGGGGTGTTGAAGGGATGTTGAAAATGCCCGTCAAGTTCCTGCTCAATGACCGAAGTCAGCCTGAAGCAGACCGATATCAAGCTCCCAGCAAGCCGACTCAGGTAGGACGGATTCCGGAAGTTCGCCGCAGGCGTGAACGCAGCCAGGGCCCAATACAGAAGCTGGCATTCAGTCTACCTAACGCAGCCGAACCGTGATTATCGACATAGAGGGCATAAAGCGACTGTAACTCTAACCTGCCAATGCCTTAACAGGAACAAGAGCAGATGACAGATTAAGGCGAATCCAGGTGTTCAAGCTTCTCGGCCTTCCGCAACCAAACTCAACATGCCCAGACGCCCGAAAACTGATGCCAGTATAGCAATTCGACGCGGCGCAATTGGAAAACGTGCCATTTTGTGCGGTGATAATTCTACCGTCCTTCTCTATCCTTATGCTCACGCCTTTGTGTACAAAACTTAATCGCTCCATTTTGACAGTCTCGGGGGGCAAAAAGCGCAGAATCAAAGAATAATTTCGAGAACGCGAACGTATGACAATGCCATTGCCGCTTGTATTGACGTCCCATAGCTCATCACCAATTATCCACTCATTTTCTCGAATTTCGAGAATTACTTTCCCGCTCTCATCTCTAATCCTCGCATTGAGGTAAAATCCCTCATCAGCCTGCCGGGGCTTGGTGAACCAAATTACCTTTTCCCCCGCGACTTCTAATATTATTTTGCACTGGCGGAACTCTGAGTTGCCGAGGAGAACAATCGGTTGATCGCCGGTCAATCGAAATGCTCCAAATGCACTCCCATTACGCCTGCAATAAGGATCTGCATCCATTATTGCGACCTGCGCATTTGTCAGCAAGCCATGCTTTTTTTCGTCATGGCAAGATCCACACAATAAGGTAATGCCTTTGGGGTTGTGCTCCATTGCGTCAGCGTATTCTGGATCGAAATGGTCATACTGTATAATTCCACGTCCACAGGACACACAGCCGAAGCCACATCTCTGGCGAACCTCCAACTTAACTGCATCAGGTATATGTCTTGAAAGCCCGTACTTGTTCAGTTTGTTCTTCATAGCGCTCTTAATGTGAGAAACGTTGGATCCTGAGTTTTAGTAGATCGTACCGGAGCCGCCTCAAACGGCAACCATATTTTGCGACCTTGGAAATTCCTCCCCGTTTCGCCCTGCCACCAAACAAACCAGTCCACCTGGCAGGCCCCGCGAACGATGGGATGGTCCGCACTTTGGAGCTCGGGCTGGAAGATGCCGCTGCACGTTGCCTTCAAGGTTAGGTTCAGGGAAGCCGCAACGCAGCGAAGACCATCCTGGCAATTTTCCGGAGAGACCGGCTATGAAAGTCGCCGTTTCCAAAAAATCCCGTTGCTGTAAACTACACTGTAATTCACTGCAAACTTCGCTGTCACGCTACAAACGCTGTAGGGTTACACTCTAGTTTACAGTGATGCCGGATGACTCAGGATGAGGCCGGAAGAAGGCGGATTACCCAATGAAATAAAGGTTTCGAGCGCTAAGGGGACCGCCAGGACGCGCGAGTACAAAGTTTGCAGTAAATCGGCAAAACAGCGCCAACAGGGCGAAACTTAGCGCGTTGACCGGGCATGGGCGCAGACGTGGCGAACCGTACCAAACCCCATTAAAACAGGGTTTAAGCGTCTCTTGGATGGGCATTAAACAAGCCATTGAAAGGTCTTTTCCGCATCCGGAACTGGGACCCAGACCACCCAGTTCTACTTTGTCTTCCCAGATCCCGGCTGCTGCCTTTGAAATCAAAGGCTTGGCAATTGCAGGCGGAATGGTGTCAAAAAAGAAGTGGGACCCTTGTCGAGATCGAAACACAGCTGTCGCTGCTGGTGCAAAACGTGTCTGACCAGCCTTCGAATGACTCGATCGAGCCCGTTCCTACGGAGCATGCATCAATGCAGAGAACAACCGATCTGCGAACCTCAGAGCAATCGCGCTCCTGTTCCTTCTTTTGCCAGATGGTCATCTTCGTTGACCAACGGGCAACGATTTACGCTCAGACAACCACAGCCGATGCACATCGCCATCTTGTCGCGAAGGGCCGTCAACGCTTCGATCCGACGTGTAAGATCGTCGTGCCACACTTCAGAGATCCGCGCCCAATCTTTTGTGTCCGGAACAGAGTATGTGGGCAGGCTTGAGAGGGCTTCCGCGATTTCGGAAAGTGGCACTCCGGCACTTTGAGCGACCTTGATCACCGTTACCCGTCGTAGGACCTCACGGCGATAGACACGATGATTTGCGCTGTTCCGTGTAGAGGCTATCAGCCCCTGACGCTCGTAGAAATGCAGCGTCGATATCGGCAAGCCGCTTCGTTTCGCGACCTGACCGACAGATAAATAGCTTTCCGCCATGAGAAACTCCTTGACCTAAACCATTGTTGAGGTTCCAGACATACGGCTGTCAAGGAGATCAAGATGGCTGATACGAAACAAAACCCGACTTTCAAGGGAGACGCATTCGTCTCATGGCGTGAGTTTTTGAGCAGCGCCTACACTCCGGCTCTGGCCCTGGTTTGCCTATCTGTCTGGCTGCACGCGGCGGATTCGCTGATCGTGGCAACGATGCTGCCTTCCGTTGTGGCTGAGATCGGCGGGGCCGGGTTGGTCGGCTGGTCGGTCTCGCTTTACGAAATTGCATCTGTCGTTGCCGGAGCGGCAAGTGCCCTTCTGACGATACGCTACGGGCTTCGCATGCCCATGTGCCTAGCGGCCCTTGTCTTCGGCTTCGGGTGCTTTCTGAGTGTGGTTGCACCTTCCATGCCCCTCCTTCTGGCCGGCAGGGTCTTTCAGGGCTTGGGTGGCGGCGGTCTGGTAGCCATGGGTTTTGTGGCGGTAGGAGTCATCTTTCCCCGACGCTACACCGCGCGGGCTATGGCCGCTGTCTCGACTTTTTGGGGCGTATCGGCGTTCCTCGGGCCGTTGATCGGCGGATTTTTTGTAGAGTTTGCAACCTGGCGGTGGGGCTTTGCATTCTTCGGCGGGCAGGCCATCGCCCTCGCCCTCTGGATTGCGCTGCGCCCGGATCACGCACCATCTGATGCCAGAGTCAGAACTGTCTTCCCATGGAGGCGTCTGGCATTGCTCTGTCTGTCTGTGCTTCTGGTCTCCTATGGGGGTGTGGAGATCAAACCGATGCAGACCACCCTGTGCGTTCTTTCCGGGGGCTCCTGCCTGATCTTGTTCCTTCGGCTGGACCATCGCGCTCAGGACGACCGTCTCCTTCCGTTACGACCGTTTGACTTAACGAAGCCGACCGGATCGGCCCTGCTGATGATCCTGTCGCTCTCGCTTGCCACGATTGCCATCACCGCCTTTGGCCCTCTTCTTGTCGTCGTAATTCACAATACATCAGCTTTGACCGCAGGTTACATTGTCGCGTGTTCCTCGATTGGGTGGACTGTGACGGCGGTGCTCTTCAGTGGATCGCCTGAAAGACTGGACCGTCTGATGATCGCAATCGGGATGGCGCTCGTGGCCGCGAGCATCGTCGGGTTTCTCTACGCCGTTCCTAACGGGCCGGTCTGGCTCATCTCCGTGTTCTCAGCGCTGGAAGGTGCGGGATTCGGGATGGCGTGGACATTCATCCTCAGACGAACCACCGCCCTTGCTGATCCGGAAGAAGTGCAGCGGATCTCCGGGGCGATCCCTACCATTCAGCGCCTCGGCTATGCCCTGGGCGCTGCCTACATTGGGATTGTCGCGAATGCGGCTGGTTTCGCAACGATGGATACGGCGGCACAGGCGGTGAAAACTGCCGGATGGATATTTGCTGCCTGTCTCCCATTTGCACTCCTCGGTCTTTTATCCATGGTGATGCTCGTTCGGACGGATTTGCGTGGCGTCAGTGGAGCCTTACATGGCTAAAGCAAACCTTGGCGCAGACGCAGCTAAAGCCGTCTTCCTCCGCTCACCGCCGGTCGGGCGTTCGGTCCAAGTGTCTCATAATGGATCATATGTTAAGGAAAAACTGTTTTCTGTAGTGAAACATGGGACCGCTTGCCGCTTTGCTGTTAGGAGAGGTGCCCAGCCCAGAATGGGAAATTAACTATGAGACTATCTGCTCTGAGATACTCTCAAGAATTTCGCTTATTTCCTGCTCAAACTCCCTCAACGAACGCCCATCGACGATCCGAACATTCCCCCAGTCATGCTCATTGACGTAAGTTCTGAGCTCTTCCTCGAAGGCATCGCGTAGGAAATAAAATCTCTCCTTGATCCGTTTGCGACTGGATATTGTCCCCACTGGCGAATGCTCTTCAAGCTCAATTATCTTCTTGAGATTTGTGAGGGTCGTCGGCATGTCGATGAATATTGGAATGGGAGATTTGTCACTCTTCTGAATAGTGAAGACATTTCGCCCAAAATCACTATCCGTCGTTTCTTGCACAAACGTGAAGCCATGCTTCTCGGCGAAGGACTGGAAACTCTTCCAGTAGATCGACTTGTTCTCGACCAGAGCAAAACCCGGCAGAATGATAATGACACTGTTTTCTGTACTGCCTACTTGAGAATATACCTTTTGAATCACGCCATGCAGAAAGTTTTCATAATATCCTGCCACAAGAATCTGGATGGAGATTCGCCGGATAGAAGGTATTTTATAGATGTATATTAATGACATGGTTATTGCGGCAGATGTTAATCCAAAAAGAACACTAGACACGACGCCATTGCTAACCAGACTGCCAATTTCTTTAAAAAGCCATGACAACCCTAAATGATCGACAATAGACCGTAACTGCTCGGCCATTGAGGATGCGTTCGCCTGATCAAAGATAATTCCTGACACGGCCATCAATATTAGCGAGGTAACGCTCGACGCCAGCACTGCCCACCAAAAAACGGTGTAGAGCCGTATATCCCGACTTCGGCCACGATTTTTCCTCGCATTTGTTTCGGTCATGCAATCAATACCTCAGTTTGAAATTGCCCCTCTTTGGGTTGAAGAATTACATTCTCAAGCGTCAACCCAGCCTGTGCTAAGTAGTCGTTTGCAATAGCTACGATCTGATCGTGACGTTTGACAAGTTCGGCATAATCGCCTTCATTTTTGTACGAAGGGTAGATGTTCCTGAAGATAATTTTCATTCTAGGCGTTGGGAGATTGAACCGATCTTTTATTACGTGCAGCGCCATCAACGCACGGGCATTGTCATTCGTGCCTAGAATAAAGTCTGAGAATATTAATGATGTCCTGGCCGCCTTTGGCATCAACAACCTTATAAAAAAACGTTTGGAGGCATCCGATGTGACCTGAAAGGACCATTCATCTTCTCGGGTGTTAAGATCGTTCACTTTAGAAACGCCCCTGTTAGAGGATAGTCGGCCGATAAAATTCAGCGTCCCAGGCAAAAACTATCACTTCTTTCAATGAAGGGCTTTCCACCATGAAGGTCCAGTGATCGCGCGCCACTCGCGGCACCTCTAGTGAGTCGTCGCAGATCTTGATCTCAAACATGCATAGCCGTCTATGAATTCATACAGGCTTGTTCTGATGTGAGTCTAGGTAAAATGTTGCTCGGAAGTTCTTCACTCAATTATGCGGTTCATTTCGTCAAACAAGTAAGGCGCGATAGATACGGTCCTTTGCTTTTTGGCTGCGGCTTTGAAGTGATCAATGTCAGAGCACATTTCCATCAGTCCCTGAACCCGCCCTAGTTGATGGATAAGCATATTGCGCCCTTCCTCATTGAGCCATTGGTGAAAGCGTGCGCGGCGTTTTCCTTCGTCAGTGATGTTCAGCTTGTCCAATTCTTTCTTAACGTAACCATTTTCTAATGGTTCATAGACATACTTGTTGATGAACTTGCCGTAGTATTGCGGGCGCTTTCCGTGGCTCGTGTCTGTGTCATAGAGACGATCCAATTCCGCAAAGAAAGCGTCGGGAAATGTCTTAAGCCATTTTTGCAAACCTTCTGCAATGTATTTGGAAAGCAAAAGCCGCAATGCGTCGTGCGATCTATCAAGCTGATAGCCAGTAGCCTCATCAACTAGAGCAACAATGCCGACCTTGGCGAAGGCCTCCATAAGTATTTCAGCTTGTATCGCTAGATGCTCTTGAGATTGGTGAAGTTCACCTTTGCGCCGTGCAGAGAGAAAAACGCCGCAAATTTCCGGCAGCAATTCCGCGCGAATACCGTTTGCAGGGGTGGCGCCTTGATTAATACGGTAAACAACGGGGCTTTTCAGCGCCATCTCTAAATCTTTAGAAATAAAGGGCTTATAGTTCTTTGCGGAAAGAAAAGAGGGTAAGTTGGCGCCACCCTCCTTTTCCCTCATGCGCTTCCAGTGAGAGCCACCCCTTTTGCTTCCAAATGCTCTATGAACGGCTCTTTCAGACAGAACGCGCACCCCACCGTCTAAGACCGCGCAATCTAGTTCAATGTCCCCGATTGGAAGTTTGCCGGAGTAGATCGCATCTAAGACAGCGCTATCGCTTTTGGCGCCAATCATCTTGCTGGCGACCTGATCAAATGTCGCGTCTATAGGTTCAATTACATCGTCTTTCTTTTCAGCCATTGATCAGCCCTTTGTATGTCAGACGCTTTGCGTCCATTCGCTCGATTGCCAGTCCGATGAAGTCCGTTGTGCCAAAATGGGAAGTGTTGTGACGGAATGAAAACCCTTTCACGTAGCGGTGCAGGCGCTTGGCGCTCATGTAGTGATAGATGCAGATGTAGCCGCGCTTAAGCAGTGACCAGAAGCTTTCAATGCCGTTGGTGTGCGCCATGTAGCGGACGTATTCGCCAGCACAGTGGTTGATGGTGATGTGGTTGTAGCCACGGGCATTCAGATTGATGTATCCGCCGTGGGTATCGGTCACGATGGTTGCGCCCACTTTGCAGTATTCACGGACGAATTTCTCAAGGGTTGCGGCCCTGGTGTTCTCGAGCACAACGGCGCGGATTTCCCCATGCTCATCACGAACGCCAACAACGGCATTCTTGCCAACCGTGCCGCGACCAGCGCGTATCTTGTCCTTAGCGTGTTTGTTCTTTTCAACACGATCAACATAGGTTTCATCAACGTGCATTTGCCCGTCCATGTGGTCGTCACGGTTCTTGAGCCAAGTTTCGCGGATGCGCTGCGCAAGGAATCTCGCGGTTTTCTGGGTGACTCCAAGTTCCAGCGCCATCTGGGTGCTAGGAATACCCTCACGGGTACTGGTGAGTATGTAGATCGCCAAAAGCCACTTTTGCAGGGGAAGGCGGCTTTCGGCCAGAACTGTGCCTGTGCGGACGCTGAAATGCTTGCGGCAGTCTTTGCAACGGTAAGGCATAGGCTTGTGGTCTTTGCACTCTGCCACATCAACCGAACCGCAGTGACCACAAACCGGCTCATTGCTCCACCGCTCGACTTCAAAGAACTTGCGCGCCGCATCTTCATCCGGGAACTTACGGAAGAACTCAAAGGTGGAGAGGGTTTCAGGCTTGGGGTTCGACATGACACAGGCTCCTCCTGCATCATTCATAACCTAACTAGCCACGCGACGCAAGTTACTTTTGGCTAGTTAAGTATAAAACCCCCTAATTTCAGCCTAAACCGGCCCAAGGAATGGGAGTAGCTCAGTCACTCGGGCCGACCGCAGCGATCGGCAGAATCGAGGCAATGGCAGCCTTTTTGTCTTACCCCTGTTGTAACACCGAAGTTTCCCAGCCATTACTATTTCAACAGTATTGCTGCATTGGTTGAAGAAAGGCTGTGCCTATGCCTCTGATCGACATTGTCGGGAAACTTCTTTCGCAACCCCACCATACCCTGGAAAAATACGTGAGGGACCATATCCTGCTCTCTCCAAAATTTTCAATACATCCGTTGCGTGCGTTGACGGGAGCCTGAATTTCATGAAAGCGCTACGATGAAAATTCCACGAGTTATTACTTGTGTGCGTTTTGATGAGCGTATCCAATGATCTCCGTTCAACAAATGGACTATTTCCATCAAGCACTAGTGGATTACGAACTACGACCGACCAACTGGTGAAAATACCCGATTGCGCTGCAAGATTTGGATTTCCATGGTATGGCGGCGTCACGATGTTTAGCGGCGAACGATGAACAGTTTCGTTCATGTAGATCATTGCGTCAGCATCAAGTGCCCAAACCGAGAGATATTTGTCCGGTTTAGCGGATGCAGCCGCAAAATAAGCTGCAATCAGAGGATCATAACTCCAATCCAAAAGTCTAGTTGGTAAACCATAATGTTGAGCCAAGCCGGCAAGTTCGAGCAGATCATTTGGCAACCATTTTTCTGGATGGAGTCTCACATTGTTAAACATGTCGAAAGTGCTTGCCAATCGCGCTCGAACCCGGTCAGATTTCGGCACATAAAGCCCTCTCCGATCTGCAATTTTATAGAATTCTCGTAATAGATTGTATTCAGCTCTTGATTGCCATAACTCCCACTCTGACTGATCCTCAATTGGCTTACCGAGCCCGCAAATGCGCCATAGCTTATCTTTTTCCGCGCGGCGAATAGATGATGGGACGAGTTCGTACGTATCGTCTGAGTGACCGCGAAAAATGTAACCTTCGAAGTCATGCGACGACGTCAAAGGTGAAAGCGCTGCCAAGAATTCGGAAGCGGAGCCAAAAGTGCACTCGTTGAGAAAATTTGTCAATTTTTCCACCTAACTTATCAAAAAAAAGAAATGCTCACTGGCTGGATCGCGCAGTCGAACTCCGGCTAGCAGTTATCTAAGCGTTTGCTCAAGCTATGCTTTCTTTGGTTACAGGGCAACAACAGCGATCAAGGTTTAGGTATCCAAGCGAACGTCACCTTCGTCAGCATAGCGGTTGTAAATGCGAACTGCGGCGAATGTCGATTTCCGCCCTTGTTACCATCGAGCCGAAGCTAAGACTTGCTGTCGCCGGCCCTCACCACGCATGCGATGACCACACGATCTCACCTAGAATACGAATGCGGTTCATATCTGGACCTCGGCGCGTTTCGGTGGGGTAATCCGGGTTGTCAGAGCTGAGAATGATCATCTCATTATCAACCAGTTCGACACGCTTCACCCTCGAGGAACCGTCGATGTCGACCAACGCATAGACGTGGCGATTACGGATCGTGGTTTTGCGTTGGTCGATCATGACCACGTCGTCGTCACGAAGCATTGGGCACATGCTGTCGCCAGAGACGCGCATCAGACAGGCTTGGGACGGCGAAATATTATGCTCATTCAACCACTTGCGGCAGAAAGCAAGTGCGCCCTCATAGGAGACCTCGCCATTCTCCACCCCTGCCCCGGCAGCAAGGCGGGCATCCAGGCGTAGGATCACGTCGAAATCATCGTGGCCGACTTGGGGTGTGTAGACTGGGGCAGCCTCACGCGGTGGTCCAATATAAAAGTCTAAGCCTAGCGCCTCACTCAGGGCCTTTAGGCTTGAATATGGAGCGTCACGGCCAGCTTGCACGCTTCGCAAGACGCCAACTGGCACGCCTAATTCACGAGCGTAGGGACGCAACCCTTTCTCTTCAATTCCAGCCCTAATCATTGAGAAAAGGGGCTGTTCTTCAATATGCGCTCCGAATCGTGTCATGTGTGACACATAGCACGTAACTTTGCTTGACGCACTGTGTTTGTTGTGACACTAATATACGTGTTATGATGAACACACCCGACACAATATGCACCCTAATTGAGGTGCTGGCAGCTCACACAAATCGAGCATTCTCGACTGTGTCCCGCCTTAGCACCGGAAGCGGAGACACTTACCGGAGGCTCAAGTTGCGTGAGGCAAACGGGTCGCGTCGGCATCGTATATCCACCGACAGAGTTGAAGCTTCCGTCGCGTGGTTCGACCGCAACTGGCCCAAAGACCTTGAGTGGCCCAACCACATTTCGCGCCCCTCTTCCAAGCGGGGCCATGCAGCATGAACCCACGCACCGAGCCAGAACGCAACCTTCCTCCCGGAAGCGGTTTTGCCATAGCCTTCCTTTTAGCCCTCGTTTTTTGGGCCGTGGTCGCCACAGGTCTTTCCGTCGCAGTGCTGCGACAAGGTGCCGCCCCTGAAACACCCCCTTCAACACAGGATTTAATGTGATGCGGCTTTCCGATCTGATCCCCAATGCGGGCCGGTTGCAGGCTGAGATCGCGGCCATCCCGCAGGCGCAACGCGTTGCGTTGGCCCTGCAATTGGTCCGCGACATCGACGAGCCGTGTTGCGCGCTGCCGCTGATGCGCCTGAGCCGTTTGGCCGAGGACCATCATCTGTCAATCCGCAAGGAAGCGTTCGTTCGGGAGCGTGCCCGATGATCCGCCGATTTGCCCATGAGTTTCGTCTCCGCGCGCGTGCTGGCCTGTGCGCTGCGCGGTCCTTGCGCCCCGGCTGTGCCCAGTCTGCTTGCTCCGGTCGGGGCGTCTTTTCTGTCATCGGGGATGTGGTGGGGGCTTTGGCGTTGTTCGCCATGCTCTTCGTTCTCGCAAGTTTTTGCGCATGAGGCCCCGGAATGATTGAGCATCTTTCGACCGTCACCGAACTTCCTGTCGATGCGATCATCATCGAGGACCGGCTGCGCGACGTGAACACCGCCACGCTAGACGGGCTCAAGCAGTCAATCGAGCAGAGCGGCCTGTTGCAGAACATAACCGTGCGGCGCAAGCGCGACGGCGACTACCTCCTCGACGGAATGCACCGCCTGACCGCGCTGCGAGAGATTGGTCGAAAGTCCATCCCAGTGCGGCTCGTCCGCTGCAACGACGCCGAGGCTCGGCTGATCGAGATCGACGCCAATCTTGCAGGTGCACCGCTGATCCCGGTTGATCTGGCAATGTTTCTGGCAGAGCGCAAGCGCGCCTACGAAACGCTGCACCCGGAAGCCAAGGCGGCGACCGGCGCGGACCTCGTGTCAAAGCGGTGGGATACGGCGGACATGATGTCCGTCGTATCATTTGTGGCCAGCGTTCAAGAGCATCTGAATATGTCGGAGCGGCATATCCGACGCTTTGTAAATGCCGGGATGGTTTTAAAACGGTCCGAAGTAGAGGCACTACGCCAAGCTCCACGTCAAGTTGGAGTGGTAGACCTCATGGAAATCGGAAAGCTTGGCGAGGTCGAAGAACGCGAATTCGTGGTCAAAGCGCTCGCATCCGGTGAGGCAAAGAAAGTGTCCGCCGCCCGCAAAGCCTACCGCGCCGCGCGCGGCGAGGCCCCTGCCCCGATCAGCGATAGAGACCAGAAACTGTCGCGCCTCTTGGACGCTTGGGACCGCGCGGGAAAGCGCGAACGCCGGGCATTCCTTGAAGAGCGCGGCGCAGAGGTTGCGGCGCTCCTTGGCGCGCTTGACCAAGGGGATGCGGAATGACTGGCCCAGCCCCCGCGCAGGAATGGTGGAGTGCTGCCGATCTGGCGGAGGCCGGATTGCCCGACCTGCCCGGCACCAAGCGCAAGATCAACCAGTTGGCACAGCGCGAGGGCTGGGTGCGGCACGCGGGCAAGGTGCGGCGGCGCAAAGGGGCCGGTGGCGGCCTTGAATATCACTGGAGCCTCCTGCCCATCCGCGCCCGCATGCATTTGAGCGCGGATTTGGTCAACGCCCCTTCGGCCCGGCCCGGCAAGGATGAGGCTTGGGAGCGCTTTGCAGCGGCGGGCGACAAGGCCCGCACTGAGGCTGAGGCGCGGCTGGAGGCCATTGGTGAGATCGAGTTGTTGGAAGGGGCCGGATTGACCCGCTCTGCGGCCGTGCGCGAGATCGCGCGCAAATTGGGGCGGTCCGAGAAATCTCTCTGGAATTACCTCGCGCAGGTCGAGGGCGTGGCCCCCGCCGACCGGCTGGCCTACTTGATCGACGGGCGCGCGGTGCGGCGTGCCCCCGCCCAGCGGGGCGACATCGACCCGGCCTTTCTGGCACTGGTGCGCAGCGATTGGCTGCGCCTGTCGCAACCCTCACTCACCAGTTGCTATGACCGCGCCGTGCGCGTCTGGACCTCCGAGCGGCGCAACAGCCCCGTGCCACCCCTTCATCAGGTGCGACGCTGGATCAAGGCCAACGTCTCGGTCCCGACTGAAATCTACCTACGCAAGGGCGCGGAGGCTCTGCGTCGCTTTTATCCCGCCCAAGTCCGCAGCAAGGCTTTCATGGTGCCGCTGGAATGCGTTGTGGGCGATTTCCACCAGTTTGATAACTTTGTTCACTGGCCGGGCTATGACAAACCCGTGCGGCCACAGATGATGGCTTGGTCAGATGTCTATTCCGGCAAGCTCTTGGCGTGGCGTCTATCGCCGACGGCAAACAGCCACACCGTGCAACTGGTCACGGGCGACTTGATCCGCAAATGGGGCATTCCGCAATCCGTCTTGATGGACAACGGCAAGGAGTTCGCCAACAAGGCAATGACCGGCGGGGACGACAAGCGGAACACGTTCAAGGTCACAGATGAAGATATTCCCGGGCTCTTGCCGCTCTTGGGTGTACGCATCCATTGGGCGACGCCCTATTCGGGGCAATCCAAACCTATCGAGCGCGCCTTTCGCGACCTCTGCGACCGGGTGGCCAAACACCCCGCCTTTGACGGGGCCTATACCGGCAACAAGCCAACCGCAAAGCCTGAAGATTACGGCTCCCGCGCCATCCCACTCGAAGAGTTCCGCCTCGTGTTGGAGGAGGAGCTTGCGCATCACAACGCCCGCCCCGGGCGACGCAGCGAAGTGGCCATGGGGCGGTCGTTCAACGAGGTGTTCAACGAGGGTTATGCCAAGGCGACAATCAAACGCGCGACAGATGAACAATACCGCCTCTGGCTCCTGCGGGCAGAGGGCGGGCGGGCCAAGCGCGGCAATGGCGCACTGAAGCTCTATGACACCGAGTACTGGTCCGAGTGGATGTATCGGATCGCAGGGGAAAAGGTGGTTATCCGGTTCGACGCGGACAACTTGACGGCCGGGCTCGAGGTTTATGATCTGGCCGGTCACTATCTTGGGCATGCGGAGTGCCGCGAGGCGGCGCGGTTCTTCGATGTCGATGCCGCGAGGGACCACAACCGCAAGCGCAAAGCTTGGATCCGTGCGCAGCGTGATGAGGCCAAGGCGGCACGCGAATTCTCAGCAGCAGAGGTGGCCGCCCGAGTGCGCGCGGCCTCGGGGCTGGCGGCAGACGACCCCCTGCCCGAGGCGCAGGTGCATCAGCTGGTGACGCCGCATAAGGCCGCCCCCAAACGGCGGCGCGCGCAAAGCGTCGAGGAGATAGAGCGCGAAGCCGCACTTGAGGCCCGTGTGACGCGCCTCGCCGAGCATCGTGCCCGCCCCGTCGAGGTCGATGAAGACGATCCAAAGGCCCTGTTTCTGCGTGCCCGCGCCCTCGAGACCGCACAGGCGGAGGGCGAGATGCTGACGCAGGCACAAGCCGATTGGCTGGCCGACTACCAACAAAGTTCCGACTACCGCGCCCAGCTGCGCATGGAGCGCCGCTTTGGTGCCCAAGAGTAACAAGAAAAGGAGAGCAGCATGACCCTTTCCATTGCGCCCCTGCGAAACGTCGCAGCGCTGATCGGCCTCGTCGAGCGCGTCCAGTCCCGCGCCTTTGGCCTGCCCGGCATGGCCACGTTCTACGGTCCCTCCGGCTGGGGCAAGACGACGGCCGTGACGGTCGCGGCCAATGAATATCAGGCCCATGTCGTCCAGGTCAAAGATTGCTGGACGCCGACCTATCTGGCGCAGGCGATCCTGCGTGAAATCGGCCTGCCGCCCCAACGCGGCGTGGCTGCCATGGTCGATGCCATCGGCGCACAGCTTGCGCGCAACGACCGCCCGCTCATCATCGACGACGCGCAATACCTCCTGCGCAAGCGGATGATCGAGCTGGCCCGCGACATTTACGAGAGCTGTCAGGCCCCAGTCATTCTTGTGGGCGAAGAAAAGCTGCCGCAGGATCTGACCCGCTGGGAGAACATCCACAACCGCCAACTCGCATGGGAACCCGCCCTCGCCTGCAACCTGCCGGACGCAGAGAAGCTCGCGCCGATCTACGCGGCAGGCATCGACGTCGGCGCTGACCTGCTAGCTGCCATCGTCGACGCCTCGGGCGGCTCGATCCGCCGGGTGGCGATCAATCTGGCACGCGCCAAGGAGCTGGCCATGGGCCGGGGGCGGCGTTTGGCCGACCTCGAGCTTTGGGGCAACCGGGCCTTCGAGACCGGGCAACCTCCAGCGGTGCGCCGGGTCGACGACTTCCGCCCCGTCGCCCCGCGCGTGCCCGAAAAGATCGTGCCGCTCGCGGCTGAGAAAAAGGCAGGCCGGGCATGAGTGACCTCTTTGATCGCCTTTGGACGCAGGTCCGCGAACTCGAGGAGTTTGACTGGCAGGCCGTGTCCCTGCTCGGCTGCAGCCGCGAGACCGCCGTGCGTTACCTGCGCCATTGGCGGGACGCGGGCAAGATCCGCGTGAGCCGCGTCACCCGCAATGGCAAACGCTGGTATGCCCCCACAGACCGCCCCCTGCCCGGCCCGCAGCCGGTTTCTGGCGAGGCCACGCCTGAGGGCAATATGTGGCGCGCCATGCGCACGCTGCGCCACTTCAACCCAACAGACGTTGCCGCGCATGCCAATGCAGGAGGCGTCGAAGTGACCGTCGAGAAAGCACGCGCCTATTGCCGCCAGCTTTTGGCCTCCGAACATCTGCGCGTCGTCGAAATGGCCATCCCCGGTCGCCGCGAGGCGGTCTATCGCCTGATCGAGGATACAGGCCCGCGCGCGCCCAAGCCGGTGCGTCTGGCGGGCATCCTCGACCCCAACACGGGCGGTTTCAGCCCGGCGAAAGGCGGCGCAGCATGAGTGCGCGTGACACCGCCCGGGAATTCTGGGGCGACGCCTTGCCCGATTGGGTGGCCGCTTTGGCGCGCGCCTGCGACGAGACCAGCCAGAACAAGGTCGCGGTCAAGATGGAACGCAGCGCGACGCTCGTGTCGAACATCCTACGCAACCGCTACCCCGCCGACACCAGCATCGTCGAGGACCTCGTGCGCGGGCATTTCATGCGCGAGGTGGTCGACTGCCCCGCCTTGGGCGAGATCGGCAAACAGGTCTGCCGCCGCTGGCGTGGGAAGGCCGCGCAGTTCGAGAATGTGAACTCGCTCAGCGTCTCCATGTACCGCGCCTGCAATCGGTGTCCGATCCACAAGGGGGCCGACGATGACGCGGCATGACGACGGCCTTGATGCGCCTGTGACGGAGCTTGCGGCGCAGGCGGTGCCCGCCTCAGAGATCGCGCGCCGCCTCGGGGTCACGACGCAGCGAGTCCACTCGGTGCTGCACTACCTGCGCCGTCACGGGGCCGCTTTTCCACCGGTTCGACCAGGCAAACCCTGCGGGCCTCAAGGCGCACAGCTGACCCGGCTCAACGCCGAGACCCGCGCCGCGCTCGCGCCGCATGCCATCGCGCGCGGGATGGAAACCAAGGCGCTCGCCGTCCGCATCCTCGACGTCGTGATCCGCGACAATCTGGTCGACGCCATTCTCGACGACAAGGAGACCAACCCATGAACGCCCCCGAAATCGCCCGCTGGAGCCCCGACGAGATGCTGCGCCTCGCCGCCTCGGGCGTGACCAAGGTCGACCTGCTTGGCCCGCGCGGCAGCACGCTTTGCTCGATGGACGAAATCGCCGCCATGGCCGCCGTCTGCGCGCTGCATGGCGTGGGTCCGCGTCTGCTTTCAACACCCCCTTCAACAGGAGAGTAAAATGTCTGAATTCACCCCCCTTTCCATCCCGGACGGACGCCGCGAGATCGACGGCAACATCTATATGGGCGACGGCCGAGGCGGCTGGCAGCCGCTCGAGACCATCAAGCCGCAGCACATGCTCGAGGATGAGACCGTGCGCAAAATTGTCAGCTACGGCCTGCCGCTTTCCGAACAGGTCAAGCGTTTCAAGGCACATACCTTCGACGATATCGGTGCATTCGAGGCGATCCTTGCGCAGGAATATGATGCCAGGATCGGCGGCAAGAAAGGCAACAAGACGCTGATGAGCGTCGACCAGCTCTACAAGGTCGAAGTGCGCGTGTCGGACCGGATTGACTTCGGTCCCGAGTTGCAGACGGCAAAGCAGCTCTTTGACGAATGCCTGAATGAGTGGTCAGCCGAGGCGCGCGCCGAGCTGCGCGGCCTCGTGACCGACGCCTTCAACACCGACAAGCAGGGGCAGATCAACCGTGCGCTGATCTTCATGCTCCTGCGCCGCGACAGCACAGATCCGCGCTGGAAACGCGGGCAGGATGCGATCCGTGATGCAATGCGCACGGTCGGCTCCAAGACCTATGTGCGGTGCTGGCACCGGGCAACGCATGACGCCCCATGGGAGCCGATCACCATCGATCTGGCGAAAGTCTGAGCCGATGAACCGCGCCCTGCAACAGCTGATCTTCGCGGCCTGCCGCCAGTTGGGCCTCGACGAGGACGCGCGCCGGGATTTGCAGGTCAGCGTCACGGGCAAGGCATCTTTGCGCGACATGAACGACGGCGAGCTAAAGCTCGTCGTCAACCGGCTGAAGCAGGCCGGGTTCGAGGACAAACCCCGCAACCCGCGCCACAAGCCCGCACCCCGTGCCGACCTGCGCATGATCCATGTGCTTTGGCGCAAGCTCGGGCAATCCGGCGCACTGCGCGATCCCTCCCGCGCCGGGCTCAACAAGTTCATCCGCGCCCGGTTCGGCACAGTCTGGGGATCGGTCCCGGCTGACGTCGACATGCTGCGCGAGTGGCAACAGATCGACGCCGTCATTCAGGCCCTCAAAACATGGGGCCATCGGCAGAGCATCGACTTCGACTGGGAGGATCACCGCCGGTGAAAAAGCCCGATGGAGAATGATCCTCTCTGGGTCGATGAGATGCGCGCCGATCTGGGCGACGCCCCGGTCGAGCGTTTCTTGCTCCGTGCAGGTGGCATGCGCCTTTATGTGCCCGGCACGCCAAAGACCAAAAGCCAACTGACGGCGCTTGGAGGGCCGGATATTGCCAGATGGATTTCCGACCGCTACGCTGGTGACTACGTTGACGTGCCCTCCATCCGGGCGCAGACCCGAGACGGTCTGAGACACGCGCTGCGCGAGGCCCCGGATACGCCGGTCAATGAACTGGCCAACCGCTTTGGCGTGACCGCCCGCCGTGTTTTGCAGGTCAAGGCAGCGCTGGCAGAGGAGGAAGAACCACCCCTCCTCAAGGTCATGCGAAGGGCTTCATCTGAATAAGCTGTGCGTCCCCCTTTATCCTGATGGGAAAGGGGGCATCCATGCAAACAGTCCGAACCATTGCCGAAGAGATTGTCGCCCGCGAAGGCGGCTTCGTGAATGACCCGGCCGATCCCGGCGGGGCCACCAACTTTGGCGTCACGATCCACACCATGCGCAGCCTCGGTCTTGATCTCGACCGCGACGGTGACGTGGACGTGGCCGATGTACGCCTCATGACCCGTGCCCGCGCCGTCGACATCTTCATCGAGCATTACTTCGTGCGGCCACGCATCGCGGAACTGCCCGAGGCGCTGCAGGCGAGCGTCTTCGACATGCAGGTCAACGCAGGCTCCAATGCCGTGAAAATCCTGCAGCGCCTCGTCACAGACATGGGGTTTCCCGCGACGGTCGACGGAGTGATCGGCCCGGCCACTTTGCGCGCGGTGCACGCCGCCCATGACGCGGCCCCGGCCCATATCGCCGACGCCTATGCCATCGCCCGGCGCAACTACTACCTCCGCCTCGCCGATGCCCGGCCCGCAAGCCGCAAGTTCGCACGCTCGCGCGCGGGCGTCAAAGGCGGCTGGATACGGCGCGCCGAGGAATTCATGTCAGCGCGCTACCGCATGACGGACGCAGATTTCAAAGAGAGGGTGGCATCATGGGGCTGATCAAGTTTCTGGGGGCGCTCTTTGGCGGAGGCCGCAATGTGATCGCCGAGACGGCCGAGGTCTTTCGGCCCAATGCCGAAAAGGCGGATATGCGCGAGGCCGCGTTTCAGCAAGCGGCCCTTTCCCAAATGGCGGCGGAGTTCACCGGCGCGCAGGGCCTCTGGGGGCAGTTCGTGGACGGCCTCAACCGCCTGCCGCGCCCGGCCATGGCCTTTGGCTGCCTTTTCCTCTTCTGGTCGGCCATGTCCGACCCGATCTGGTTTGCGGAGCGGATGACCGGCCTCGCCCTCGTGCCCGAACCGCTCTGGGCGCTGATGGGGGCCATTGTTGCCTTCTATTTCGGCGCGCGCGAGCTGCATAAGTTCCGGGGAACCGCGATGCAAAAGGAGGCCGCGCGGATCATCGCACAGGCCCCGCAAGTCGCGCGCAGCGTCACCCAGTTGAGGGCGCTGCGTCCCGACAGTCCGGGTGCTGCCGATACAGGGCCGGATGCCGAGATCACCTTGGCCGCCGTGGACGTGACCGACAACCCGGCGCTCGACGACTGGAAGCGCACGGCATGATGGATTGGGACCTCTTCTGGAAAGGGCTGGGCGTCATCTTCCCGATGCTGGTGGCGCTTTACACATTCATCGCCACGCGCCGCAAAGACCTCGACCAGACCCTCGCGGAAGGCCACGAGCGGATGGACCGGCACGAGGCCCGGATTTCCCGGCTCGAACAGGCGGTGCAGAACATGCCGGGCAAGGATGACATGCACGCGCTTCAGCTCGAGCTGGTCCGACAGACCGGGTCGATGGAGAAGATGGCCGCCGTCATGGAGGGCAATGCGATGATCACCGCGCGGCTGGAGGCCATCGTGTCCCGCCACGAACAACACCTGCTCGATGGAGGCAAGAAGTGAGCGATTATCATGCAACCCTGCGCAAACACCGCCGCCTCGCGATCCTGCGGCATCTCGAACAGGTCTCGGGCTATACCGCCAATGCGTCGATCCTGCGCGACGTCCTCAATGGCGTGGGCGTCGGCTCCACCTTTGACCAGGTGACCACCGAACTGGCATGGCTGCAGGAGGTGGGCATGGTCACCGTCGCCGATCACGGCGACTTCGTCATTGCCGAGGCCACCCGGCGCGGCATCGAGGTCGCGCGCGGCGAGGCCGTGCATCCGGAGATCCAGCGTCCAAGCGCGCGGAGGCTCTGACATGCCCCCACCCCGCAAGGTCGAGCTGTTGCCGCCCGAGCTGCGCCAGTGGCTGCATGACTGGTGGAAAGCCAAGGGTTTTCACGGCTACGAGGAGCTGGCCGAAGAATTGAACTTCCGCCTTGCGGAAGACGGGCTCGAGTTGCGCATCGGCAAGAGCGCATTGCATGCCTACGGTCAGGAATACGAGCAGTTCGTCAAGCTCCAGGACGAGGCCGGCGCTTGGGCGCAACAATGGCTGGCCGACAATGACCTCTCGGAGGAGGCCGACCGGCACCGCGTTCTTTTCCAGATGATGACGAGCGTGGCCTTCAAGGTTCTAAAATCGCAGATGAGCAAAGAGGGCGAGGATATCGACCCGCGCGAGCTGCATTTCTTGGGCAAGATGATGAAGGACATCATGTCGAGCGCGGGCATTCGCGAGCAGCTGATGGTCAAGGAACGCGCCCGCATCGCGGCCGAAGAACGCGCCAATGCCGTCGAGGCACTGGACAGCGCCCGCGATGAGTTGGGGCTGTCTAGCGACGTCATCGGCAAACTGCGCCGCGAGTTTCTGGGGGTGCGCGCGTGACCGCCCCCGTCCTCACCCGCGACCCCGACGCCCTGCCCGAAGAACTGCCACGCGGCTCGGAGATCCCCGAGAGCCTCGACCCGCTCGCCGACGGCATCCTGATGGCGCATCAACGCTCTTGGCTGGCTGACGAAAGCGACCTCAAGGTCTGCGAGAAGGGCCGCCGCACCGGCATCACCTTTGCGGAGATGCTGGGATGCGCGCTCATTGCCGCCGCCGCGCGCGGTGCGGGCGGGCAGAACTGCTTTTACATCGGCGACACCAAGGACAAAGGCCGCGAGGCCATCGGCTATGTGGCGCATTTCGCGCGGGTGATTGCGGGGGCGGCCCACCCTATCGAGGAGTTCCTCTTCGAGGATCAGCAGCCCGACGGCACCACCAAATTCATCTCGGCCTACCGCGTGCGCTTCGCCTCCGGCTTCCGGGTCGAGGCGCTGAGCTCCAACCCCGCCAATATTCGGGGCCTTCAGGGCACCGTGGTGATCGACGAGGCCGCGTTCCACAAGGACGTGCGCGAGGTGATCGACGCCGTGAATGCGATGCTGATCTGGGGCGGCAAGGTCCGGATCATCTCGACCCACAACGGCTATCTCAACGCCTTCAACGAGCTGATCCGCGAAGCCCGCGCAGGCAAGAACGGCTTTGCGGTGCATCGCTACACATTCAGCGACGCGGTCGCCAACGGGCTTTATGCCCGCGTCTGCATGATGCAGGGCAAGACCTGGACGCCGGAGGCAGAGGCCGCGTGGGAGGCCACCGTGCGCCGCGCTTACGGCGCGCGCGAGGCCGCCATGCGCCAGGAGCTTGATGCCGAACCCGCCGAGATGGAAGGCGCAGCCCTCACCCGCGTGCAGATCGAGGCCTGCATGGCCAAGGGTATCCCGTTCCACCGCTGGACGCAGCCCGACAGCTTCAAGAATGCCGACGAACCTGTCCGCAAGGCCGCCGCTGAAGCCTGGTGTAAAACCCACCTTGAACCGGTCCTAAAAACCCTCGATCCAACACGCCCGCATTTCATGGGCGAGGACTTTGCGCGCTCGGGCGATGCCACCGACATCATCATTCTCGAGCAGGGCGTCGATCTCACGCGGCGCACCAAGCTCATTGTCGAGCTGCGCAACATCCCCTTTGACCAGCAGCGCGACGTGCTCTTCTGGCTGCTCGATCGGCTGCCCAAGTTCTACAAGGGCGCGATGGACCGCACCGGGAACGGGGCCTATCTCGCCGAGGTCGCGGCCCAACGCTACGGCGCGCGGATCGTCGAAGTCTCATTCACGCGGCAATGGTACGAGCTCGAGATGCCCCCCTATATCGAGGCCTTCTCGGATCGCACCATTGTTCTGCCCGCGCATGAGGACGTGCTGCGCGACCACCAGGCGCTGCAATACACAAACGGCATCATCCGTGTGCCCGAGAATTTCCGCTTCAAGGGCTCAGACGGGCTCGACCGGCACGGCGACAGCGCCATTGCAGGCGCGCTCGCCTGGTATGCGGGCAATCAGGACATGGTGCCGATGGAGTTTCAATCGACCGGGCCGCGCACCGCTTTGACGGCCCAGGACTTCACCAGCCCCTTGGGCGGGCGGCGCATGGGCTTTGCCCGGGGCCGGGGCGGCTTGGATTTCGGAGGGTTCTGAGATGGCGAGAAAGACCAGCACCATGCGGCTGCGCTCGGTACGGCTGCGCAACCCGATGGAGCTCGCGGGCATTCAGGGCGGGCGTGACATCACCCGGCCGTGGATTGGCCCGCTCCTCGAGCCGACGGACCCGATCCTGCGCACCCGGGGCGGCGGCAGTTTCGACATCTACAAGCCCATCCTGACAGACCCGCAGGTCAAATCGGTGATGACGCAGCGCATCTCGGCCGTCACCAGCCGGGAATGGGAGGTGGTACCGGGCGAGGATACGGCGGCGGGCAAACGCGCGGCCGACTGGCTGCGCGACGAACTTGCGGCCCTGAAGTTCGACCGCCTGACCGAGAAAATGCTCTGGGGGCTCTTTTATGGCTATTCCGTCGCCGAACAGATGTATCGCCGCGATGGACGGCTCTGGGGCTGGGAGGAAATCCGCGTGCGCGACCGGGTGCGGTTTCGCTTTGACGAGAATTGCGGCCTGCGCCTTTTGACCCTGTCCAACATGCTGACCGGCGAGGAAATGCCCCCCGAGAAGTTCTGGGTGTTCTCGACCGGCGCGGACCACGACGACGAGCCTTATGGTCTGGGCCTCGCGCATTGGCTTTATTGGCCGGTCTGGTTCAAGCGCAACGGGTTGAAGCTCTGGCTCATTGCGCTCGACAAGTTCGGCATGCCGACCGCGCGCGGCAAATACCCCGCGCAGGCCACGAAGGAGGAGCAACAGACGCTGCTCGAGGCCGTGATGGCGATCCGGTCGGAGGCCGGGATCATCATTCCCGACGGCATGGATATCGAGCTTTTGTCTGCACCCGCAGGTGCCAGCTCTCTTGATTACCAGAAGCTGCACGACACGATGGATGCCGCCATCTCGAAAATCGTGCTGTCGCAAACCATGACCACCGACAACGGCTCCAGCCGGTCGCAGGCCGAGGTGCATGACGACGTGGGCGACGCGGTCAAGAAATCCGACGCCGATCTCGTCTGCCAGTCCTTCAACGAGGGGCCTGTCGCACGATTGTGTGAATTCAACTTTCCCGGTGTTGCGCCGCCACGGGTTTGGCGCAAAATGGAAGACCCGGAGGATACAACCGCCGCCGTCGACCGCGATGAAAAGCTGCATCGCATCGGCTGGCAGATGACGGAGGATCGCGTCAAGGAAATCTATGGCGACGGCTATGAGCGCACAGCACCCCCCGACCCTACCCCACCGGGAGAAGACGCGCCCGAGGCTGGTTTCGCCGAGCATCGCCATGAGAGCGCGCTCGACAGGCTTGCGGCCGAGATCATCGCAGAGGGTCATGCCGAGACGGCCGTCGAGCCGCTATTCGCAGATATCGCGGCCCTTCTGGGCGGCATCGCACCGGGCACCACGCTTGAGGCGCTGCGCGCCCGTCTCGACGCCTTGGCGGCCGCACCGAGCGACGGACAAGCGATGACTGATCTGCTGACCGAGGCCAGTTTCGCCGCGCGTCTGGCGGGTGAGCTGGGGGCCGTGGTGGATGACAGCGAGGCTGCCGACGGGTCGGACACCCTGCCTGGCTCCGTGGCCCCATGATTGACCTGCAGCGCCTGCGCCCCGAGGATGCGCTGTCCTTCTTTCGCTCCAAGGGCCTCGCCCCGCCCGATGCGCGCTTCGATTTCCGCGACGTCTGGCGCAATGAGCACGCCAGCAATTTCGTTGTCGCCAAGGCCATGCGGACTGACGTGCTCGAGACGATCCGTGGGGCGCTCGACCGTGCGCTGGCCAATGGCGGAACGCTCAGCAGCTTCATGGATGACCTCGAGCCCGAGTTGAAACGGCTCGGCTGGTGGGGCAGCGCCACGGAGCGCGATCCCCTGACCGGCGAGTTGAAGAACGTCCAGCTTGGCTCGCCCCGCCGCCTGCGGGTGATCTTCGACGCCAATATGCGCGCAGCCCACGCTGCGGGCAAATGGGCACGCATTCAGCGCACCAAGAATGCCTTCCCCTTCCTGCGCTACGTCCAGATCCAGCGCGACACCAAGCGCGAGGACCACGCGCGCTATCACGACCTGATCCTGCCCGTCGATCACCCGGCATGGCTTCGTATCTTTCCCCCCAACGGCTGGCGCTGCGGCTGCACGGTCCAGCAACTCTCGCAAGGCATGCTGGAGCGACGCGGCCTCAAGGTGACGGAGGATTTCGAGCTGGAGGAGCGCGGGGTCTTGAACCGTCGCACCGGCGAGATCGAACCCACGGCGCTCGGGGTCGATCCGGCATGGGATGGCAACGCGGGCCATGCATGGCTTGACTTGCGAGCGCGCCATGCAGGGATATCGACCGGGCTTTCCGCCCCGGCGGCGGCGACCGAGCTGGGCTTTGCCATGCGCGCCCGGCTCATGGGCCTGGGCGACGGGCGCGAGCATCTTGGCGCGTTCGACCTGGGGACCGGCGAAGAAATCGACTGGAACGTGGGCAAGCCTAAGCGCGTCAAACTGACCCCCTCCATAATCGGGCGGCTGGAGAGCGGCACGGGTGTCGGCCTCGTGCACAATCACCCCAGTTCCGCCCCGCTCAGCCCGGATGACATGGCGGTCATGTTCCAGCGCCAAGTTCGGTCAATCTTTGCCGTTGGTCACGACGGCTCGCTCTACCGGGCGCAGATGCTGAGGCCCAGCCGTGGCGACATGCGCGAGCTTGCGGAGGTCGCGGCCGAACTCATTGACGAGTTTGCCCCGGGCTTGACCAACACAGAGCGCGACCATGCGGTGCGCCTCGCGGTCCTCGACGTCTTGCAGTCTCAGGGCCTGCTCTTATATCAAGAAAGCCTTGGCGCGCGGTCACGAGCAATCCGCCAAAGCATAGAAGAGACCGCCCGGGCAGTCGCCGCCGCCATTGTCAGGGCCATGAACGGAGACGCGTGATGCGAACGTTGCTGGTTGAGCCCCCCGACGAATGGAGCCGCGAGGCCTATGAGGCCGCGTTGCGTGAAGCCGAAGCATTGCCCGACGATGATCCGGACAAGGAAGAGCTGGTCGCGGTCCGCCGCGAAGACCTTCGGGTCTATTTCGACCGCCCCAAGAGGACGCCCGAAGAGCGCCGCGCACTCCTCCGGTCCTTCATCGACAAATCGGCCTCCTGAGGCAATTTGGGGCTAGTTGACCCCGCAGGCGCAACTGCAATCGACCCCACCAGACGCAATGGCCTCTCAGCGCCTCATTAAATACCCATTTAATACCCCCCTCGGCGATTTTGCGACCCAACCCCCGCCAGAGCCGGAAGCGCACTCAGCGGGCCGTTCTGGGGCCGTTTGCATTCCGGGCTTGCCGCCTGCCCTCAGAGGGCGCTAGTCTGACCCAAGGTGGCGCGCGCAGCACGCCACCCTTTCCCCTGAAGCCCTTCATCTGATCTGGCCCGTCGCCCCGGCTTAATGTCGGGTCATGACAAAACCGCTGCACATCTTCCGCGCTGGCCGCCACACCGCCCAATCCGGGCAGAGCTTCGAGTTTTCCGAAGCCGAGGTCGAGGGCATTGCCGCCGCCTATGATCCCGCCCTCCATGAGGCCCCCATCGTCGTGGGCCATCCTCGCACCGATGCCCCGGCTTACGGCTGGGTCAAACGCTTGCGCGCCGAAGGGGCTGAGCTTTTTGCCGAGCCTGACCAGGTGGAGCCTGCCTTCGCCGAGATGGTGCGCGCGGGCCGCTTCAAGCGGATCAGCGCCTCCTTCTACCCTCCTCAATCCGCCGCGAACCCGACCCCCGGCACCTATTACCTGAAGCACGTGGGGTTTCTGGGCGCACAGCCCCCTGCGGTCAAAGGCCTCAAGGCGGCCGAGTTCGCCGAGGACGCCGAGGCCGTGACCCTCGAGATCGCCTTTTCGGAAGAAGACGCGCCCGCCGCCAGTTTCGCGGACGCCCTGAAAGGCGCGATTGCCGCCGTCCTGTCCTGGGCACGCACCCCCGCAGGTCAGGAGGCGCTCCGCGACGCCGCAGGCGCACCCGAGACCACGCAAACCCCATTCGCCGAACCCCAAAAAGGAGACCCCGACATGTCCGGCACGGACACGCAAACCCCCGAAGACCGCCAAGCCGCGCTCGATGCGCGCGCGGCCGAACTTGACGCGAAGGAAGCCGCCTTCGCCGAGGCCCTGACCAAGACGCGCCGCGCCGAAGACGCGGCCCTTCTCAACACCCTTGCCAAGAACGGGCGCATCGCGCCGGGTCTCAAGGAGGAGATGGCCGCGTTCATGGAAAGCCTCGACGCGCAAGACGAGGTGGCCTTTGCCGAAGGCAAGAGCGCCAGCCCGCGCGAATGGTTCCGTGACCTGCTCTCAAAGCAGACCAAGCCGCTGATCGATTTCAGCGAGCGGGCGGGCGGGGATGCCCTGCCGCAGGTCAAGGGGCCAGACGACATCACCGCCGCCGCCAAGCGCCTCATCAAGGACGCAGAGGCCGAGGGCCGCACGCTGAGCTTTGCCGAGGCCGCGCGCCAGATCGAGGACACCATGGAGAGCGACAATGGCTAATCCCGGAGCATTCATCAAATCCTACACCGCCGAGGCCGCCCTGCCCGGCCGCCGGATCGTCAAGTTTGGTGCTGCGGGCGGCATCCTTGCGGCCGCTGCCGCGACCGATCTCGCGATTGGCATCTCGGACCAGCTCGACGCGAAACTGGGCGACCTTCAGGACGTGATCATGTCTGGCTCCGCCGAGCTTGAGCTCGCGGGCGCGGTCGCCGCCGGTGTGCCCATCGCGTCGGACGCCTCGGGCCTTGGCGTCGCCGCCGCTGCCGGGGCCGGAAACATCGCCATCGGCTACGCGCTGCAGGCGGGCGTGGCTGGCGACATCATCGACGTGGCCATTGCCCGTCACTCTGTCACCTGATCCTGAGGAGCTGATCCATGAGCACCCCCACCCCCTTTGTCGTCGATCCGGTCCTGACCGCCATCGCCGTCAACTACCGCAACCCCGATATCTTCTTCATTGCCGACCAGGTCATGCCCCGCGTGCCGGTCATGGGGATGGATTTCAAATGGACCTATTATCCGCCCGAACAGATGTTCACCGTGCCCGACACGGAAGTGGGCCGCAAAGGTCTGGTCCAACAGGTCGAGTTCACCGGCGAAGAACGCACCTCCTCGGTCAAGGACTACGGTCTCGACGACGTGGTGCCGCAGCGCGACATCGACGCCGCCCGGGCACTCCGCGCCGCTGGCAACTCGGCCTTCGATCCCGAGGCGCGTGCCGTCGAAGGCCTCACCCATCTGATCCAGCTCGACCGCGAAAAGCGCGTGGCCGCCATGGTGCAGGACGCGGCCAATTATGACGCCGACAAGCGGGTGGTGCTGTCGGGCGCGGGCCAGTTCACCGATCCCACCTCTGACCCTATCGGCGTGATCTCTGCCGCTCTTGATGCCACGTTCATCATGCGCCCCAATGTGGCCGCGATGGGGCGCAAGGCCTGGACGGCGCTCTCGACTCATCCCGATATCCTCAAGGCGATCAACCGGACTTCGGGCGACAAAGGCCGCGCCAGCCGCGAGGCGGTGGCCGAGCTCTTCGAGCTGTCAGAAATCCTCGTGGGCGACAGCTACATCAACTCGGCCCGCAAAGGTCAGACGGCCGCCTTCGAGAAGGTCTGGGGCGGCAATATCGCCCTCCTTCACCGCAACACACAGGCCGGTCCCGATGGCACCGCCCCCGCATGGGGCTGGACCGCGCAATTCGACGGCCGCGTCTCGGGGCGTTTCTTCGATCCCAAGGTCGGCCTCAAAGGCGCCACCACCCTGCGCGTGGGCGAGCAGCTCCGCGAAGTCATCGCGGCCCCCGCCACCGGCTATCTGATTGAGGACGCAGCATGAGCTACCGCATCAAACGCACCGTCATCGCAGCCTCGCGGCTGGAGGCGGGATCGACCTACCCCGCGCAAGAGATCGGCAGCGCGGCGCAGATCGCGCGCCTTCTGGCCTTGGGCGCAATCGAGGAGGCCGACGGCGGGGCTGACACCGCGCCGCCGCCCGTCCTCGACGATGCGCTGCGCGTGGCCTTGACCAATGCCATCAACGCCCTGCCCGGCGACGCCTTCGACAAAGGCGGCAAGCCCAAGGTCAAGGCGCTGCAGGACGCTGCCCCGGGCCTCGGCGACCAGATCACCGCCGGTGTGCGGGATGCGGTTTGGGCCGAGATGCAGGCCGCCGCTGGCGCAGCTTCCTGAGAATACCCCCTAGGGGACGCCGCCAAGGATCGGGCGTGACAGCCGGGAGAGACCGGCAGCCAAACACCCAAGCCGGAGACGGACATGCCCTACCTCACCGCACAGGATATGATCGACCGCTACGGCGCAAGCTTCCTCGCTGAGGTCACAGCGCGGGACGCAGCCCCCGGCGTCGTGGATATGGGCGTTCTGCAAGCGGCCATCGACGATGCCGTGTCGGTCACCGAAAGCTATGTCGCGGGGCTCTATAACGCCGACACCCCGCCGCGCGCGCTCACGATGCACGCCGCCGCGATTGCCTGGCATCGCCTCTTGGGCGCGCGGGCCGCCGCCTATGACGGGGCCAAGGAAGGCTATGAGGCCGCCCTCAGCTTCTTGCGCGAGGTGCGCCGGGGCGAGGCCTCGCTCGGCGACGAGACGCCCGCCGATACCGGCCCCGGCAATCCCCAGCTGCCACAGATCAGCGCGCCGCAGGCCACCTTCAGCCGCGACAGCCTCAAGGGGTTCTGAGATGGTCACCCTCACCGTCAGCCTCGACAGTCTCGACTTTGACAGCGCCATCGCCAATGGCCTGCGCCAGTTGTCCGACCTCACCCCTTTGATGCGCCGCATCGGCACCGTTCTGGAAACCTCCGTCTCCGAGCGGTTCGAGAAGAGTGAAGGCCCGGGCGGCATCGTTTGGCCGGTCTCGCACCGCGCGCGCGAATTCGGCGGCAAGACGCTGGTCGACAGCACACGCCTGCGCGACAGCATCGTGACAGAGGCCGACAGCTTTTCCGCGCGCATCGGCACCAATGTACCCTATGCCGCCACGCATCAATTCGGAGCCTTCATCGAGCCGACCGGCACGGACGCCGCCGCAAAGCTGGCCTTCACCCTGCCAAACGGCCAATTCATCATGGTCGACCAGGTCGAGATCCCGGCCCGGCCTTTTCTGGGCTTTGACGACAAGGACGAGACCGACATCGCGGGCACCGTCGAGGCCTATCTGCGCGAGGTCTTCGCATGACCATCACCGATGTCATGACCCGGATCGAGGCGCAGGTGCCCGAGCTTGCAGGCCGGATCGACGGCGGGCGCGCCTTTGTCGATCTGATCCGCTCCAAGAAGCTGCCCGCGCAATCGGTCGCGGCCTATGTCTTTCCCTCCGGCATTCAGGGCAGCCGCCCCGACGCCGCCTCGGGCGTCTTCAGCCAGATGCTGACCTATCGCACGAGCGTGGTGATCTTCGCACAGAGCTTTGACCGCACCGGGGCCGCCTCCCTCGACAAGATCGACCAGTTCCTCATGCGCGTGGTGCGCGCCTTGGCGGGTTGGGCACCGGGCGACGAGGTCGGCGTCTTCCGGTTCGAGCGCGGGCATCTCGTATCCAGCGGGGCCGGTGTGCTTGCCTATCAGCTCGATTTTTCCATCGACGATCAACTGAGGATCCTGTCATGACCAATCTCCCCACCTCCGGCGGGTCTTACACCCGCGACGACAAAGGCGCGTTGAAACGCGCCGAGGCCGCGCCCAAGCCCGCGCCTGCCCCCAAATCCGACAAGAAGGATGCCGAGAAATGAGCCGCCTCTGGAGACGCAAGGTCCTGCTCGCAAAGCTCGAGACCACCTATGGCACCGACGCCGCCCCCACGGGAGGCGACGCCATTCTTGCCACCGACGTGCGCCTGTCGCCCATGCAGGGTCAGGACCTCGACCGCAATCTCGACACGCCGCATGGCGGCCCCACGGGCACGATCCCGGTTGACCTGCACCGCACGATTTCCTTCAAGGTCGAGCTGGCTGGCTCCGGTACCGCCGGGACAGCGCCCCGTTGGGGATGCCTCTTGCGCGCCTGTGGCTGCGCCGAGACCGTAACGGCCGCCACCTCCGTGGTTTACAACCGGGTCTATTCGAACCTCGAGAGCGTCACGCTGCATCTCAATATCGACGGCACGCTCTATGCGATGGTGGGCGTGCGCGGGACCGCCGCCTTTGACGTCTCGGCCTCGGGCATTCCCTATATCGAGTTCGAGTTCACCGCGCTCTACGTGGCCCCGGCCGACGTGGCCGTTCCCACGGCGGACTTCACCGGCATTCCCGATCCGCTGGCCGCTTCCGACACCAACACACCGGTCTTCACAATTGATGGCACCGCGCTGGTAATGCGCAATTTCAAGCTGACGCTCGCCAACCGCATCGAGCCGCAGTTTCTGATCGGCGAGGAGGAAGTAATCCTCGACGGGCATGAAAACACCATCGAGGCGCGGGTGCGCGCCGTGGCGCTGGCCGCCTTCGACCCCTTCGTCATGGCCGCGACCCAAGCCAAGGTGCCGGTCGAGATCGAGCACGGCAAGACCGCCGGAAACATCGTCAACATCGCGGCCCCCAATGCGCAGATGCAGCGCCCTGAAGGTCTCGAGGATGGACAGGGTCGCAAAGAATGGCCGCTGCGTCTCGTGCCGCTGCCCACCACTTCCACCGCTGCCGACCAGTGGATGATGACCCTCACCTGAGCCGGTTCAACGCCCCCTTCAACACCCCTTTGAAAGAGAGATCACACACATGTTCAAGATCGACCCCACCCCCACCTTCACCCACCGCGTCGAGATCAAGGTGCCCTCCGACGGCGGCCACGAGGTGCAGGACATGCTGGTCACGTTCCGTGTGCTGCCCGACGCGGAGGTCGAGGCGTTCGACATGCGCACCGCGCGCGGCGAGCGGGAGTTTCTGGGGGCCGTGGTTCAAGACTTTGACGACGTCGAGGACGAGAAAGGCGCGAAGCTGCCTTATAGCCACGCCCTGCGCGACCGGCTGATTGGTCTGGCTTACGTCCGCGTGGCGATGATCAACGCCTATTACGCGGCGATCATGGGGAAGCGGGTAAAAAACTGAAATGGGCCGGGCGGGCATGGGCGCGCGGCGACCTGATCGGCGATGACGAGGGGCGCGACCATGACGACGAGGCGGCCTTCTGGGGGATCGACCCGGGCCAGCTCAGTCGTGATCCGTCCGGCCCCGGCTCTGGTGTCTGGCCGCAGAATGTCCCTGCCGTGCGCGCCTTCCTCGCGGTCTGCAACCAGTGGCGCACCGTCTCGGCCGGGCTCGCAGGGTTCCGCGTGGTGGGCCTCGATTACACGGCCGCGCGGGCGGGGCTGCGCATGAGCGGGGTCCGGATCACGCCCGAGCTTTGGGCCGAGGTGCAGGTGATCGAAGGCGCGGCCGTGGCCGCGATGCGGGAGAGCTGAGATGACATTGCGTGTCCAGGGCGAGATCCTGATGGACGCCGATCAGGCGAAGGCGGAGCTGCAGGCCACGGGCACCGCCGCCAAAGGGGCGGCTCAAGACATTCGCGGCGTGGGCACCCAAGGGGCTGCGGCCGCGCGCGGCGTGGGGCAACTCGGGACCGCAGCGCGGACCTCGGCGACGGGTCTTACGACGGCCAGCGCCGCCGCGGATGTCAACGCTGCTGCAACCCAGAAATTGTCCGGCGCAACCCGCCTCGCCGCCGGATCGATGGGCAATCTCGTATCGCAGGGCAATGATGTGCTTGTCATGCTGGCTGCGGGGCAAAACCCGTTTCAGCTCGCCATTCAGCAGGGCACGCAAATCACTCAGGTGATCGGCCCTCTCGGGGCGGCGGGAGCGTTTCGCGCCTTACGCGGCGCTGTCTTGTCGATGCTGAGCCCGATCAATCTGATCACCATCGGCGCGCTGGCGGCAACGGCGGCGTTGGTCAACTGGTTCACCTCCGCCACTGACGAGGGCGAGAGCTTTGCCGATACCGTCGAGGCGTTAGAGACCCGCATCGACAGCCTGCGCGACAAGATCACGGAGGCCTCGGCCACGCGGCTCGAATTGGCCGAGCGCTTCGGCGAAGGCTTCGTCGAGCGCGCGCAAAACATCCTCGACCGGATCGTCGAGGCCGAAAAGCGCACGGCGCAGCGTGAGGCGGCGGCTGGGATCACCAGCTTTCTGGAAGAGGGCAATATCAACCTGCCCCGCCCGGACAGCGGCGACCAGGTGCGGCTTGCGCAGGAATTCGACCTGGGTAACATCTTCTTCGGCCGTGCGCGCCGAGAGAGCCGAAGCCTGATCAATGACGTTCTGGCCGACCTCGTCGGGTTACAAGAAGCGGCCCAAGGCACGGTCGAAGAACAAGCCGCCGCCGTTGACGCGCTGATCGAAAGCTACACGCGCGCGGCAGAGGCTTCGGGCGAGATCTCGGCGGCGGAGCAGGCCCGGCTTGATACGCTGGATCAGATGCGCCTTCGGCTGGCCGAGGTGGCCGAGCTTCAATCCCAAGACCCGGCGCAAAACCGCCAGAATGAGGAAATGCTTGCCTTCCTCGAACTGGTAACCAAGGCCACCGGCGAGCAATTGAAGGCCGAGGCCGCCGCGCAGGCCTTGCTCTCGACGATGCTTGAGCAGAATGCGATTGCAGAGGCCATCGCACAGCATGGCGCGGACAGCGCCGCCGTGACACGCCTGCGCGCCCAGTTCGCCCTCAATGCCGCACTTGCGGAGGCCGATGCCTCGGACGCAAGCGTGGAGACCAAAAACGCCCTGCGCGAGGCGGCACAAGCCGCATTCGAGATCGCCACGAGCGACATTTCCGGCGGCATCCGCGCGGCCGCCGACGAGGCCTCGCGCCTTGCGGCCGAAGTGCGCGGCGCGGTCGACGCGGTAGCTGACTTGCAGGCCCAAGGCGAAGTGGGGCTGGAGAATGCCCGCATCCGGGCAGAGTTCCGCGATGATCCAGTGGGCCGCGCCGGGGCCTTGGCAGGGGCGCGGTTCGACCGGGAAACCGCCGTCATCAGAGGCGAGGCCAGCGGTGATCTGGCAACGGTCGACGCCCTCAACGCGCGCCGGGACGCTGTGGTTGAACTGGCCCGGGAAACCGCGCGTCTCAATGAACTCGCCCGGCCTGCGCGCTCCACCAGCGGCGCGCGCGGCGGATCGACCAACGAGACCCTGCGCGAACAGCAGGCGCTCGACCGGCTGATCGAAAGCAAGCGGCGCGAGATCGAGGCCCTGCGCGAGAGCGATCCGGTCCAGCGTGAATTGATCCGCCTGCGCGAGCGCCTGACCGCCGCGACCCCAAAGCAGCGCGAAGAGATCGAGGCCCTCATCGCGGCCCATGAGACCGAGCGCGTGGCCTTGGAGCGCAAGGAGGAGTTCGGCCGCGCCGTGGATGACGTGCTGCTCGAGGCCGAAAGCCTGCGGGATGTCTGGGAAGGCATTGGCGACATGATCATTCGCGCAGCCAAGGAGGCACTGATCCTCGGTACCGGTCCACTCTCGGGCCTCTTTGGCGGCGGTGGAGGCTTCCTGAGCGGGATCTTCGGCGGCGGCAGTGGCGGCGCGCTCGGCGGTCTCTTTGGTCTGTTCTCCGGCGGCTCGTCTCTGCCCTTCGCAAACGGCGGCCTGCCCGCCGCCGCCCTGCCCGGCTTCGCCACCGGCGGCGATCCTCTTGTCACCCGCCCTGGCATCCTTTTGGGCGCGGGCACGGGCCGGGGCGACAAGATTCCCGCGCTGGTCAGCGCCGGGGAATTCATCATGACGGCCGAGGCCACGGCCCGCAACCGCACGCTGCTCGAGGCCATGAATGCAGGGGCCATTATTCCGGGCTTTGCCGGGGGCGGCCTGCCCCTGCCCGCGCAGGCTGGGGGTGGCGCCGGGGCGGCGGGCGGTGCGGGCGCGCAGGGCAATGGCGTCACGCGCCTGCGCATCGAGCCATCCGAGCTATTCCACGCCGTGATCGAAGAGCGCGCGCGCGACATGGCGATTGAAGTCACGAAGATGGGCATCAAGCAATTCATGCGCGACGGCCTGCCGCAGGCCGTCGACAGGATCAACAAAGACCCCAAGAGGCGCGGCTAATGGCAGACCCGCTCGCATTCCCGCTTTCATTCGCGGAGTTTCAGGCCAGATTGAAAATCTCGGTCTCGGAATTTTATATCAACACGCCCATGCAGATCGACCGCACGGCGGGCGGTGTGCCACTCCCTGCCCAGACAGGCGAAAGCAACTGGCGCGGATCGTTTTCTCTTCCCCCCACCAACAACCGCTCGGACGCGGCCCGGATCGACGCGCTCTTGTCCGTGCTCAACACCCCGGGCGCATCGTTTCTCGTTTATGATCCGGTCAAGACGCACCCGGCCGATGATCCGGCCGGGACGATCCTGGGCGCGGCCACACCGACGATTGCGCAACTCGACGCGGACGATGCGCGGATGGTCAAGCTGCAAGGCCTGCCGGGCCAATACTGGCTGCGCGGAGGGGATTTCATTGGCTGGCAATATGGCAGCAGCCCCACCCGCTACGCCCTGCACCGCGTTGTGAGCGATATTCAATCAGGAGCGCTCGGCACGACCGAGTGGTTTCAGGTGACGCCGCCCATCCAGCCCGGCGTTGTCGTCGGTGACCCCGTGACGCTGATCAAGCCGGTGATCAAGGCGCGGCTTGAACCAAATCCGGCCTACGGCGCGCATCGCTCAGGCAGGGCCGAAGGCGCACAGTTTTCTTTCGTGCAGATCGTGGGGGTCTGAGATGCGCGACTATGGCAGCGCCGCTGAGACCATGCTGGCCAACCTCACCGGCGTCATTACCCGGCATCTGGTCTGGGTCCGGCCCCGGCGACGCGACACCGGATTGATTGAGGCGGCCGGGTTTTGGAATGGCCTCGATGTGCGCCAGTTCACGGTGGGCGCAGAGGCGCGCAGCTATGCCGCGGCCGGGTCGCTGCTGGGGCTTGATCCGATCCGGGGCGAGGTGGGCCTGAACGTGCGCATGCACACGATCCGGTTTTCGGGCATCCCGGCCACGGTTCTGAACCTGTTGAACAGTTATCATCTGCTTGGCGCACCCGTTGAGGTGCATCGCGTGTTTTTCGATCCGGTCAAGGCCGTGCAGGTGGGCCAGCCGGTGCGCGTGATCAAGGGGTCGGTCGAGGAGATGCCCTTGCCGCGCGCGGCGGAGGGCCAGAGCGCCGAAATCGAAATGACCGTGGCCAGCGCCGCCCGCTCCCTGACCCGCACCGTGGCCCTCAAGAAATCGGACTCCGCACAACGACGCATCAACCCGGCGGATCGGGGCCGGGAATATGCGGCTGTCTCCGGTGCGGTGCCGGTGTTCTGGGGGGCTGGCAAGTCGCAGAACGGCACACCGCCGCCGACGGCAACCGCGCCTGCCACGCCAACGGCAGACGACCGCACAGGCGGCTTTTCGGGCAGCGGAGACAATCGCGGATGAGCCGGGCAATGCTACTGATCAACTATCTCGACGCCGTGCGGGCCATGCGGTTTCGGCCCGGCTCGCACGACTGCGGCATGTATGTGGCCGGATGGGTGAAGGTGGCGACGGGCGTCGATCACGGCGAGCGGTGGCGCGGGCGCTATCGCAGCATGGCAGGCCTCGCTCGCGTGATGGCTGAGGACGGCTTTGCCAGCCATGTCGATTACATCGCGAGCCTGTTCCCGGAAATCCCGCCCGCCGTCGCACAGTTGGGCGATCTGGCGGTGTGCGAGGGCAACGCCATGGGCATCTTTGCCAGTGACCGCGTGTTCGTGCTGCGGCCTGACGGGCTTGGGCATCTGTCCCGCCTCAAAGCGGCGAGGGCCTTCCAGATATGATCCTCTTCTTTGCGATCCTCGCGGCATTCATCGCAGCGCCCACCGGAGCTTTGGCCGAGCCGATTTCGTCTGCGATTGCCATCGCTCTGGCCGCATCGAGCGCGGGGGCCGGCACCTTTGCCGCAATCGCGGCCGGGTTCGGCGCGCTCGGGGCTTTTGCGACGCGGATCATCGTCGGCGCGGGCCTGTCGCTGCTGAGCCAAGCCTTCGCCAAGAAGCCGAAGGTGAACGGCCAGGGCATCCAGACAGAGCAGACCACCACCGGCGATGTGACACCCGCCAAGTTCGTCGTTGGCACCTACGCCGTCGAGGGTCACGCGGTCGCACCCGCCTATTCCCGGTTCAAGAACAACGGCATCCTGACCTATATTCTGGAGGTCTCGAATGTCCCTGTCAGCGGCCTGACCGGGCGGATCGTGATCAACGGGAAATACTCCGACATCGAAGCGCCCTCCGATAGCGCGGGGCCGTTCAATGAAGTGTTTACCGGGTCTGGCCGCCGCATCCTGACAGCGTTCCGGCAGGATGATACCGATCCAACCGCGTGGCTGTGGTTTTATGACGGCACCCAGACCACCGCCGCCGAGCCTCTGGTGCGCTATTACGAACACCACGTTGACCGCCCTTGGACAACCGATCACGTCTTGCACGGCACGGCCTACGCTGTGCTGGAGTTCGCGCTTGATCCCGAGATTTATCAGGGCCTGCCCTCGGTGCGTTTCGAGGTGCAGGGCATCAAGCTCTATGACCCGCGCAAGGATACGACCGTGGGCGGCTCCGGGCCGCATCGCTGGGATGATCCCGCAACGTGGGAGTGGTCCGACAATCCGCAAGTGATCAACTACAACATCCTGCGCGGCATCACCCTGCCCACCGGCGATATCTGGGGCGGGCGGGTCGATGCAGAGGATTTGCCCCTCGATAACTGGTTCGCCGCCATGAACGAGTGCGACGTGCTCGTGGGGGATCGCAAGCAATACGTGGCCGGGTTCGAGATCAACGTCGAGGAAATGGAGCCCGTCGATGTGATCGAGGAAATGAACCGCGCCAGCTTTGCCCAGATGAGCGAGTTTGGCGGTGTGTTCCGGGTGCGCGTGGGTGCGCCCGCCGCCCCGGTCCTGCATGTGACCGACGCGGATTTCGTGATTACGGAAGGGTCTGTGCTGACACCGTTCCCGGCGTTCGACACCGTGACCAACGGCATCACCGGCACCTATGTTGAGCCAAACGACATTTGGGAGGGTCGGGACGCCGATCTGATCCTCAATGAGGATTGGGTGGCCGAGGATGGCCGTCAGCGCGTCTCGAGCCTTGGCCTGCCAGCCGTAAGCGTCAAGGCGCAGGCGCAGCAACTCTTGAACGCCTATCTGCTGGACGGGCGACGGTTTCGCACGCATCAGATGACGCTGCCGCCGTCCTTTGCCCTGGTCGAGCCGCTGGATTCCATCAGCTTCACCTCCGAGGCCTTTGGTTACACGAGCAAAGTGTTCGAGGTGATCGAGGTCGAGGACCGCACCGACACGCTCTTGCAGGTCGTGACTGTGCGCGAGCGCGAAGCGGGGGACGTTGCGATCAAGCCGGAGCTTGAAGTCGCGGCCCCCCTGCCCACCAACGGGCAAACGCCGCCCACTCCGGCGGTCGTGGCGCTGTCTGTTGCGGCCTTTGATCTGTCTGACGATGCGGGCAATGCTCGCCGCCCGGCAATCCTGCTGACCTGGACGGTCGACGATGCGTTCCCGTCGATCCGAAACCTGCGCTATGAGGTCCGCGTCCGAGCAACGCAGGAGATCGTCGCCGAGGGGATCAAGCCGGTGGACGGTGGCCGCGTGCTGGTGCGCGGCGATCTGATCGCCGCCACGGAATACGAGGTGCGCGCCCGCTACGTGGCGGATGCCCCGACCGCCTGGTCGCCATGGCTGAGCGTGACCACGCCCGACCTGCGCATGACCGGCGCTGATCTTGATCCGGCATTCACCACCGTGACCGTGCCGACGGGGCTGGCACTGGCAACGGTGCTGGTCGCCGACGCCCTCTCGCGGGTCTCCGCCGTCTGGGGTGCTGTTGCGAATGCGGTCAGTTACGAGGTGGGGGTCACCACGGGCGGGACCGAGACGATCTTTCCGGCCGGAGGGCCTGCGTGGTCTCGCGATGGGGTGCCGGGCACGGTGATCTCAATCCGCGTGCGTGCGGTGTCGGCGATTGGCACCAAGTCGGCTTGGTCGGCGGCGGTTGGCATCACGGCGGCGGTCGATACGATACCGCCCGCCGTCCCGAGCGGCATCACCGCCGAGGGGATGTTCGAGGGCATCTGGGTCAAGTGGACCGCCAACACCGAAAGCGATCTGTCGCGCTATGAGATCGTCGAGCGGGTGTCGGCCACGGCTCCGGGCGTCAGCACTGTGCCGACCTATATCACCACCACGCCGCAGTTTATCAGCCAGAACCTGACAGGAGGCCAGACCCTGAACTATTGGGTGCGCGCGGTCGACACCTCGGGCAACAAATCAGGCTGGTCTGCGAGGGTCACGGCCACCGCGCGCGCGACGGGCGACGTGATCAATCAGGAGGCACTTCAAGGGCTGATTGACGCGACGAGCTTTGCGGCGGGTCTGGAGCCGGTGACGGTTGTGGGGTCTCTGCCCACGGTCAAATCGACTGAGCTGGTCGCGTTTGGCGGCAAAATCTATCGCTGGAATGGCACGGCCTACGTCTCCTCGGTCGCCAGCACCGACGTGGTGGGGCAATTCACGGCGGCGTCTATCGCAGCCGGGGCAATTGGCGCGGATCAATTGGCGGTCAACGCCGTGCGCGCACGGAATATGGCCATCGGGTCCTTCGACAACCTGAATATCGACGCCAACTTTGATGATCATTCCGCATGGTCCAACCCTGCTGGCGTCGACTGGATCACGACCGCTGCCATCACGAGCTGGGGGTCCACCAACCTTGCGCGCTTGCAAGGGGTGGGCACGTCCTACACCGTATCCAATGGCCTCTTTACGATTGAGTTGAACGGTGAAGGGGAAACCCTCTATTTCCGTTATTTCGCACGGATCGTCGCCGGAACAGGCAACGTTTATGCGGACCTGCAGTTGTCCAGAAACCCGACCTTTTCCGGCGTGAACGGAACCGATTATATCTTCGCGAATATTGGCACCGTCTCCTCTACCTCTATCACGAAGGTCGAGGGCGCAATCAATGTTCCGGCGGGCTTCAAGTTCGCGCGCATTCGTCTGATCAAAGGCAACAACGGCACCACCAACTGCTACATAGGTGGCGTCATGGTGCGCCGTATGAATACTGGAAAGCTGATTGTTGATGGTGAGATTCAATCCAATCATATCAACACTGGAAGTTTCGCGGCCGCTGGTCTGGCTCTCTTTGGTGATGCTCTTCAATCTGATGATTTTTCTGCCGGTTCTATTGGATGGCAGATCAACAAAAACGGCAGCGCCGAATTCAACAGTTTGATCGTTCGATCTTCGCTTGTCGAAGGTTCTGTTTCTGATGGGGGAACTGCACTTAGCACGGCCGCTCAGCACGTTGCACATAACTCAGTTCACTGCCTGACCACACTTTCGTCCGGAGACGCCACACCAGAGTCAATGTACACAATTGGTACCTTCTTTGAACATAGGCCAGCGGGAACATCGGCTTTTGATGGCCGAGTTGTGAACACCGCATTCCTGTTACAAGAACGGATCAACTTTGCGGGCTCTTGGAGCGCTTGGGCGAACCTTTACAATAGTGGTTATGCTGTCGGCGGTATCGGGGCGACTTACACTCAAAGACACCTTGTAACCAATCGAATTTACAATGCGGACAGCGTCCAGTTTCGTCTTTTGACGGTCTATGATTTTTCGGCTGGAGGTTTGTCAACAACCCAAAACTGCCTGAGAAACGCAGCCATTAGTCTAAGGGCAGTAAGGAGGTAACATGGGATATTTTGTGAAATTGAACGAACAGGGCATTGTCCAGGAAGCAGTTTCTACCAGCGGTCAACCCGAGGGATTTATGAGGGTTGTGGTCGATCAGCCAGGGGACGGCGAGATTCAAACACCCGTTCCGGTGACTCTCTATGAGCTGAGTAACATGATGCTTGTCGAAGGTATCCTTGTTTCAAGACCAAAGTCGCCCCAACCTTATTCAAGCGATGGCAAGATAATTGTTCCGCCATGCTCCGAAGGGACGACGATCAATGTATTTGATCAAACTGGTCAAGAAGTCATGGCAACCATCATTGCCGAAACCGATGACCACGAGGAGACATTTGAATTTATTGACCCCGGAACATACCGGGTCGAGGTCGAAGCACCATTTCCCCATCTTCCAACATTTGCCGAGGTGGTAATTGAATGACACGCATATTGTCCCGCTCCGAAGTGAGCAAAGCGCGCGAACTGAATGTTTGCAAGGCTAAAGCCAAGGATGCCGTCAACAAGAGAATGGATCAGATCAGGTCGAGGTTCATCACGCCGATTGCGGGTCAATCCATGATCTACATGGCCAAGGAAACCGAGGCCTTGGCGTATGTCGCAGCGACACCAGAGCCAAGCACGGTGACCGGCTGGGAAACTCAATATCCGTTCATCGCCGGAGAAGTGGGATCTACAGGCAGCAGCGCATACGAAGTTGCCCAAGTGTTTCTGAATCTGGCGGCCCAGTGGAGAGGCATTGGCGCTCAGTTGGAAAAGGTGCGGATCGAAACAATTCAGGCCATCAGCCTGGCACAATCTGCAACGGATACTGACGATGCGCTCGGGCAGTTCGAGGCTGAAATAGCAGCGTTCGAGAGCTAAATCCTGACTGCGCTGCTGGCCATGGACCCGGTCCCGCCAGATTATGCCGCAGACCACTGGTGGCCCTTATAGGCCAGCCTCTATTGGGGGCCTCGGGACGCAGGGAGGGCACGTCCCGAGGCACGAGGATGCAAAACGCATGGCCCCGCCGACCAGCACAACAAATCGTCGCCCCAAGCTCGGAGGAGAGCGGCGGCACCAATGGGCGATTCTGTGGTCAGGGTCGAGATCTGCGGGGCTGCATAAGGCCTCACTCCCGTTCACATCCCGGCGAGATACGCGTATCTCCGGCGGCCCGCTCAGAGATTGGCAGCGCCAAAGGGTTCAAACAGCGCAAGGGGCCGTGGGACCCTCGGAAATCCTTCATCTGGAATGGCCGATTGCACCGCGCGAAACTGGCGAACCACACCGGCCGCTGGCCCCACTGTGGCGCTAGAGAGAGACCCTAGGGCGCGCGCTTCTGGAACGCGCCCTAGGGCACGGGGCCAGTCACCAAACGGGACCCCGCCGACCATACAGACCTCATGGCCGCTCCCTGCCCCAAGGGGGCGGTGATCTTATGAGGTGATTCTAAGTGGAAGATCGAGATGCTCGTTGCTGCGCATGCGGCCGTTTGTTATTCAAGTTTTCGAGAGGCGCGCGGATATCCGGCATCTCGATCAAGTGCCCAAGATGCCGGGCCATGAACACACCGAGGCCAAGAGCCCTTCCCCCAAAGCGCGATGCGCTAAGAGAAGGAGCCAAACTTGGCCAGATCGACCACCCTCCCGAAACCTGAGCTGCCGCCCGGTGCGCCGGGCCTGCCCAAGGGCACCCGCTACCGGCGGCAATATGGCGTCATTGTCCTGCTCGAAGACGAGGCCGCTCAGATCGACGCCTTCGGCCGCCTGCGCCGCCAAGGCTTCAAATGCCGCGTGGTGGTGACATGAAGCTCACCATTCATCACGCCAGCCCCATCCCCGACACCTACCGCGCGGCCCGGGTCTCTAGCCTCTTCAACGTCGAAGGCGACGCGGATTTCCGCATCGAGGTCGAGGCTGATCTCGCCGCCCGCCCATGGCAGATCGGCCTCATCGTCGGCCCCTCGGGCAGCGGGAAATCCTCGCTCGCCCGTGCGGCCTTTGGCGCTGAGCTTGATCCGCGCCCGTGGCCCGAGGGCGCGCTGATCGACGCGATTGATCCCGACGGCGAGTTCGACGCGGTCGCGTCAGCACTCTCGGCCGTGGGCCTCGGCACCGTCCCGAGCTGGCTGCGCCCCTACCGCCACCTTTCCACCGGCGAGCAGTTCCGGGCTGAGTTGGCGCGCATTCTGGCTGAGCGGCCGAGCTTTGCCATTCTCGACGAGTTCACCTCGACCATCGACCGGCGCGTGGCGCAGATCGGCGCGGCCGCCTTTGCCAAGGCGTGGCGGCGCGGCAAAGGCCAGTTCGTCGCCGTCACCTGTCACGAGGACGTGGTGTCCTGGTTGCAGCCCGACTGGGTGATCGACACCCGCCGGGCCGAGTTCCGCTGGAGGCGTCTTCGACGGGCACCGCGCATTGCCATGGACATTCACCAGACAGACGGCTCCTTCTGGCCCGCCTTTGAGCCGCATCACTACCTGAAGCTGCCCCGCATGATCGCGGCCAATTACTACGTGGGTTTCGTCGACGGCGCGCCCGTGGCGCATCTCGCCGTCTCGACCCGGCCGGGGCTGGTTGAGGGCCGCGCCTGTCGCCTTGTCGTCATGCCCGAATGGCAGGGCGCGGGGCTGGGCCTGCGCTTTCTCAACGAGGTCTGCGCCCTCTGGCGGCGCGGCGTGAACCGCTACGAGCGGCCCATGCCGATGCTCTTTCACACCTCGCACCCCGGCCTCGCCGCAGCCCTCCGCCGCGACCCCCTCTGGGCGCAGGTCTCAGCCATCCTCTACGCCGAATCCAAGGAGCGCAGCATGAAGACCCTCGCCGCCGCACGGGCGCGCAAAGGCCTCAAGCCCGCCGGGACCGGCTACGGCGGGCATTTCCGCGCCGTGCAGGGGTTTCGGTATGTGGAGTGAAAGGGGTGTTTAGGGGGGTGTTAAAGAGGGGGTGAAACGGACCCTCACATTTCCCAAGCTAAACATAGTCCGCTGCTGTAGGTCAAAGCCGAGTGCGTTCGCGTGGTCGCCATGCCAGTGACAACTGGCTTGCGTGCGCATTGAAACCTTTCTAGCATCTTTTTGCAGTTTCGTTTAGACGATGCCAAGAACGGTTCATTCAGTGCTAACCACAGCTTTGAACTAGGGTTGCTAAAAGTAGGGCTCATACCGGTACAGAAAGTGCTAAATTTTGCAAATATCATATGCGGTAGAGAATCTCCGGCGTCTAAAAAAAACGCCGCCTATTGAAATTAGACCAATAACTATCCTGGTTGGTAGGAATAGTGCCGGAAAGAGTACTTATCTTCGGTCAATGCCCCTAATCCGGCAGTCAATTGAAACTCGAAGCAGTGCTCCAATCTTGTGGTGGGGTGACTACGTCGATTTTGGAGATTTTTCGACTGCTGTTTCTGATTCGAAGGACGATTTGGATAGTGACCTGCCACGGGATTTTTCCTCCACCATCGATTAGAGTCCGACCCAACTTGAG
>NZ_CAXAUM010000009.1:0-163020 GCF_963972555.1 uncultured Roseovarius sp. | reverse complement strand
TTGCAAATCCGTGTACAGGAGTTCGATTCTCCTACTCGCCTCCATTTAAAATCAATCACTTAGCGAAGTTACAGTCAACGCGCGCAAGCGCGTCTAAACATTTGTCTAAACATTCTGTTTTTGTTCCGTTCTCAAATGCTTCCTCAGAAAGCAGGGGAACAGCCATGTTGGTAGCTCTGAAATTAGCTGGTCATGGGTAGTTAGCACGCCTCGGCGTTCGCTTGCGCGCGCTACCACTCTAAGCAATTGCAGGGCGGAAACTGGCACCACGTCGAAGGCCGCTGGCGGCTGCTCGACCTCTGACGGTAAGAGCCGCGCCAGAGGCGCTTGACTGACGGGGGTCTCCGCGCTTGCGCGGGGGTGTCGGTCAAATCGCTCTCCCAGCGTCACACAAACTCGCATCAGGCAATCGCCCTGGGACACGCGCAGCTTGCGAGCATGTCCCAAGGCTATTGACGTGCCACGCCCCATCATTTTTAAGGGGGGCGTGGCTGGTTATACATTCTTGATCGTATATCCTTTTAGTGGTCCCAAAGCGAAAAGCGACCTGATGTAAGGGATTAGGCGTAGGCCTTCAGATCTACCGGGCTGGCTAAGAACACGAGAATTTGGTAACAAAATGTTTCAATTGTTACAGGTTTCTATATACCTCTAGTGGTCCCAAGTCGTGATCACTGATTTGCCGCCCCTGCCCTTTCCATCATAGCTTGAACCTCAGAACAGTTTGCATGGGTTTCCCATTCGTCCGGAACCGGCGCGCGAACTGAACGTGAAGGGTAACGGCTATGGGCTTTGACTGGATCATCAACTTGTTCATGCGCACCGCGACAGCGCTGCGCGGCTCAAAGGGGCTATGACCATGGCCCACAACAAGTTTGAACAATCGGCTCTTAGCCTGCTCGCTGCCTTCGAGAATGCGGGCAAGTCCGTCAGCCGGGTCATCGTGGAAGGAAAAAGGATTGAGATTGTTCTTTCCACAGAGCATGATTCCGATGATTTCGACAGGATAGACATGCGCCATGGCAAAACGTGAGCTTCCAAAGCACGTCTACAGGCAAAGCAATGGAATTTACTTCCAGCGTCGCGGCTGGCCCTCGCAAAAGTTCCAGAATGACTTTGGAACGGCGGAATTCTGGACCGAATACGCTGGCATCCTCTCTCAAAAGGACGCGCCCCGCAAAGTCGTCGCGCGCAATTTCGGCGCTTTGATCGACCACTATAGAAAGTCGCCACGATACAAGAACCTCAAGCCGCGCACTGGTCTGGATTACGACAAGTATCTCGATTTCTTCCGCGAGATTATGGGCGAGGCAAACCCCGCCAAGATGCAGCGCAAGGACGTGATCCGCCTTCGCGATGCAAACGCCGAGAAAGCCTATTTCGCCAACTATTCGCTCCGCGTGTTGCGTGTTCTCATGGAACATTGCGTTGACTTGGGCTGGCGGGAAACCAACCCGGCGCGGGGTGTGCCAGAAATCAAAACGGCCAAGACAGAGCGCGAGCCTTGGCCGCGCGAGCTTCTCGACGTCTACCGGGCGCACTGCGCTCTTGGCACGCGAGAACGCCTTGTTATGGAATTATGCGTTGGCACGGGCCAGAGGATCGGCGACGTCCTCACAATGCGCTGGTCGAACATCGAGAACGGCGCTGTCTGGGTCCGGCAAAGCAAAACCTCAAAAGAGCTTTGGGTGCCGATCTAGCCAGAGCTACAGGCCGCGCTCGACGTGGCCAGCCGCCACTCGGTATATATCCTGACAAACGAGCAAGGCACCAACCGCTGGTCCTACAGAGGCGCGTCAGCCGCAGTCAGGAAGGTCAGAGAGCAAATCGGAGCCGTTGCCTACGATATTCACAGCTGGCGCTACAACGCCGCCTGTGAGCTTCTAGAAGCGGGCTGCGGTGACGACCTGATCGCAGCTGTGACCGGCCAAAGCCCCGCGATGGTCCAGCACTACACAAAGAAGGTCCGTCAGCGCATTCGGGCGGTTCAGGCGCAGCAGATGCGTAATGCGCAGCATTCGTCTTGATGGGCCGAAAACGGTCGTTCTCTGCGCTGGACGCGAATGTCAGCGATCGGTCGCTGGGATAATCTGATCTCGCTGGGCTGCAATCTTGCAGTTGTGCTGTAAAGCAAAACGCTGGATTATGGTTGCAAGAGCATCACACCGTAACAGCGTGATTACTATTCATTGTAATTTTATTGTTGGTGAGTTGTCTGCAAGGAGTTGTCGCGAGTGCGAACTGAGGAAAAGTGCTTTCAGGAACTTATCGAACTATGCCGAAGCCCGGGTTTTGCACACGCAATCGCGATGTTCTGCTTTCGAGACAATTGGATCGGCTTCAAAGATCAAATGACAGGCAAGCTAATTGCGGACAAGAAAACACCGCAACGCCTTATACGTACCGAGATTGCATCGTTGATCGGTGGGTTGCTTGGAGGCAGCGGGTCGATTGAACTTCCCGATCAAGGCGTGATCGCGAAGTATCTAGAGCGAGCAGAGCGCACTCTTGAAGAAATTCATGAATGCATGATCAAAGACGCCTTCTTCGATTGGGATGCAGATACCTCCCCTCTTTCCACAGGCGAGGCGATAAGAGAAGCAGCCTTTTATGCGACAGAAAGCGCTTACGCGTTTCAATACATTGAGTTTGCGGAATTGCGTTACCAGCGAGATGAGCAATGGCTTGCAGAAAACGTGGGATTCACTCCCAAAGATTCCAAAATCATTTTAGGCGCGATTGTTGATATCCAGTCCCAAAAGGCGATGCGACAACTTGAAAGTCTGAGGGCGACTGACCCAACACTTTGGACAATGCTTCCCGCGTTCGAGCTAGAGCAAGGAGAGATAGTCAGTGCTTCAGGTTTGCCAGAGAAAACAGTTGAGGCTTTCTTCGATGCTTTCACCTGTGAAGTCAGTTCCGAGAATGCGTCTTTCAAATCGGTAACAGACTTCAATGTTACCTCCGCAAGACCCATCGTCCTCTTGGAGGGGCGGCACTTTTTATTTCAATACGTCAGCTTGACGGAAGCTATTTATGAGTCTCCAGCCCATTGGATGTACCAAAACACGGCATACAGAGCGACTGCATCCACTAACAAAGGCCACTTCACAGAGGCAATGACCTTTCACTTCTTAAAAAGGGTCTTCGGTGACGAACACGTCTTCCAAAATTTGGACCTTTTTGATGGCCGAAAAAAAATAGGTGAAATTGATGTCTACGTTTCTTTTGGTGAAATTGGGATCGTTTTTCAGTGCAAGTCACAAAAGCTGACTGTGGCTTCTCGGAGCGGAAATTTGGTGAAAATTCAGGAAGACTTCCAACTAGCAATTCAGGAGGCGTACAATCAGTGCCGTGCGTGTTTTGATGGGTTGAAAACTGAGAACGTAGTTGCACGGGACGCAGCCGGAAATGCGGTGGAGTTGAAAAAGCCCGAACGAGTGTTTCCGATTACGGTTATCTCGGATCACTATCCAGCACTGAGCATTCAAGTTCGACAATTCCTGAAGACCGATTCTGCTGAAGGATTTCAAAACCCGCTTTGTGTCGATCTATTTACCTTAGATGTTCTCACGGAACTGGTTCCCTCTCCTATTCGGGTCCTAGCCTACTTAGAACGCCGCGCTCTTTACTATGATAGGATTATGACGACAAACGAATTGGGCGTTCTTGGTTATTTCCTGAAAGCAAACCTCTGGCTTGAAGGCGAAAATGACTTCTTAAATCTTGATGACAGCCTGGCCAGCGATATCGATGCCGCCATGATTGTGCGTAGGGAAGGTCTTCCGGGAAAAGATACTCCGGACGGGCTTCTGACGCGTTTCAAAGGTACATTCGTCGGTCGTGTAATCGACGATATCGATCGAGACCCCAACGCTCTCTGCGTTGAATTAGGGCTGTCTTTTCTGGAAATGGGAGAAGACGGTATCAACCAAATTGAGACGTTGGTCTCACGAATGGCCGCGAAAGGAAGAGGTGACGTCACTCTACCTATGGAAAATCGCTCTTCCGGTCTGACTATCCACTGCAACTCTGATCCCCAGTTCCTTGCAGAGCCGTCCTTGCGACAGCACATGATACGTCGCAAGTATTCTCAGAGGGCTGACAAATGGTTGGGTCTGAACGTTGACCCTTCGACCAAGTTGGTCCGTTTCGGCGCATATGTTCGGCAGAAACATGTTTTTGACTATGAGCTTGAAGCACTGATGGCTTCAGCGCCACCTATGGTCAAAATCGAGGATTTCTTGCGGCGGTCCGCACAACGAAAAGTTGGGCGTAACGAGAAATGTCCTTGCGGCAGCGGCAAGAAATATAAGCATTGTTGTGGCAAGGGCTAAGCTCTGGATTACGACAAGGTATACGAAGAAAAGCAACTACTGGTTTCTTCGCAACCTGAGAAAATGGCGGTGCTGTTGTGGGAGCGCGAACTGTAGGAGTTCTGAGAGCGGCCATTCGTCTTCCTCGGCCTGACTGTCCGCTTAGAGCCCCCCCTCACTTATTGAAAACGTGCATATGTCCGCGCTGCCTAGCAGCCGCTTTCCAGTGCTTCTTGCGCGCACCTTCCGGCTCTAAATGTTTGTACTTGCCACCGGAAAACTTCGGCCAGTCCAGCGCCATTCCCTGACTGACCATCTCCGCGCCCAAATCGCGACCGTCCGGCAGAAAGCACGTTGCGACAAGCCGGTCATAGGACAGTTCCGGCTCGATCTCGGCGGTGATGGTCTGGCCTTTGCATAGGTTGACCAACGCCCATTTCGCCTTGATACCCCAAGGATGCTCAAGCTCTGGCGCATCAATTCCCGCCAAGCGTATACTAACCTTCCCGATCCGGATCGTGTCGCCATCGACCACATAGCAGGGGCCTGTGAGCGTGGTCTCGCACGGAACGATCAGCACCTCGCCCGGCATGACCTCCTCTTCTGCCACCTCAGTTTGAGGCACAGAAGGCGGTGGCGTTATCAGCCTAAACGCGGGTCGCGTAACAGGAGTGGCAATACCGACAGATCGCGATTTGCGCCGCCGTGTCGCAGGACGGCTGAAAAACAAAGCCCGTAAAATCAATCTGAGCAAATTTAATACCTCAAAGCTGAACAACACAACGTTGTTCGCTTCAAAATTGGTCAATTATATGGCGAGTGCCTGATGACAATCAGGTCAATAGCAGCACGCGAAAGCTACAGCATTCCGCGCGCGTTAAAGCCCAGCTTAAGCTAAGGTCAAACCGTGCGAACAGCGTCTAAACATTCCTGCTATGTTCCGTCCTAAAAAGGTCGATTTCTAAGCATAAATATATTTGAAATCATAAACATACAGAGTTTTGCAAATCCGTGTACAGGAGTTCGATTCTCCTACTCGCCTCCATTATGCTGCGCGCTATTCCACGCGCAGCCGTCCAGACACGCTGCCTTTTGTGACGAGATAGCCTGCCTCGATCAGGGCGCGGACGAACACCGCGTTTTCGTTGAGGTTCACATGGTCGACCGCGAGATCGCCGGAATCATCGAAATAGCCACGCAGAGCGGCGCGATCTAACCCTGTCCAAGGATTATCGGCACCCAGGTCGATCAGACAAGCTTCGGGTTGATCAGTGCGCAGCATCGACAGGGCAAAGCTCTGGCCGAAGTCATTGGCATCTAGGTCGGGGATCAGTTGCGTCGCCCAAGGCGTCACGCAGTCACGCATTGCGCCCATCTCGTCGGCCACCGGCAGTGACAGCCAGATCGCTCCGGTGCCGCCCCTGACTGCCTTGCGAAACGCACGGATGCGGTTAAGGGCGCGCAGCGCCTCGACCTCGCTCACGACGATGGCGTCTCGGGTCATCGACCAGCCCTCGGGCGCCCCCAGGCCCGCCATCGCACCGCGGAGCCAATCAGGCGCACCTTCGATGTCCGACAGAAATTCCGCGGAAATGTCCAATGGTTCGGCAAGTGGGGTCGCCATGACCATGCCTCCCGTGCCAGGCCCGAGCGCGAGCGCGCCGATCAGTGCCGCCGCGGCCCAATTTCGACCTTTGGTTGAGGTTCTCGACATCGTCTAACTCCTTTTCCGGGAGAGGCACAAGCGCCGCTCCTCCAATTCCGGCGCCCGGCCTGCTAGTAGTGATTGCGCGGGTTGATCCCAAGCATCTCGCGCAGGTCATTTTCGGTGATGTCGTCAGGGCTGTTCACGCCGCCCACACCTGTGGTCCGGATCTCCTCGTGCCATTCAGTCTGCGGCGATCCGTCCAGACCAGTGTAGTTCACGATTGCCGACCCGACATCGCCGCGCATCCCATGAGTGGCGTGGATCAACTCATGGCCCAACACCACGCCCGGATCGGGCGTCTCGTAAGACACTGTGCCGGTGGCCGCGTCATACTCTGGCAACGCAGGCAGATAGGATGGATCATACACCAAGTTTATATCACCCGGCGTGCTCGACGTGAAGGGCTGACCATCTGCTCGCTGCCCCCCAGCCGCATTGGCCTGAAAGCTGATGGTGGTGGTCTGCGGGTCCTCTACGATCCGGCTCACAAGCTCTCGGCCGGTGTCGAAATTGGTTTCACCAGTAAAAAAGCTCTTTATGTCGAGCCAAAGCCCGTGGAGCCAGCTTTGGCTGATCTCACCAGTCTCCATATCCACCCGCGCAGTGGGATCGACGCGCTGCAGGCTTTCCTCAACTTGTCGCCTATAGGCCTCATCCCCCTGCACGATGCCTTCCAGCCCTGTGGGATCGATGAACGACATCGGGTTGTTGTTGGCATATGCAAAAAGAGTGCAGCCGATGGTGTTGCCTACGCAGCGTTCGGGGTCGCTAAGATAGAGCGGATCGGGAGAGATGAAACGCCCCAGCGTCGGATCATAGTAGCGCGCCCCGTAGTAATAGAGCCCCGTCGCATCATCGAGATATTTGCCCGTAAAGCGGTGATGTGTCTTTTCACGCGGCTTTTGGTCGGCGACGGTCTCTTCGTGGCTGGCCCAATCGGATGACAGAATCTGGGGCTGATGCTCTGTGCCATAGGCGCGGTAGAGCATCTGTTCCACAGGAACGCCAGCACTCGTCATGACGTAATCCGAGGAATCCAGATGGTCCTTGAGGTAGTAGAACCAGCGCCCCGTCTCGTGTTCCATCCGAACCAAACGGGTGGAGCCGATATTGACAAAGCTCTCGTCCCCCTTAGGCCCGCGATGGAATGTCTCTGTGGGAAAGAGGTAAAGCTCTCCGGTCCCCACTTCGTCGAGCGGCACCACCTCCTTGTACGTTCTCCGTCCAGTCTGGTCGTAGCCAAAGAACACGTCATGCTCCAAGGTCTGCGCCCGGATCAGCCGCCCGTAGGCATCGAATACCGTCGCGGTCACCTTCGGACTCGCGGCCAGCTGGCCAAAACCGTCAAAGCTGTAGGGCGCAGCAGAGGCACCGATCGGGATCAGGTCCGTATCGGCGTCCGAGGGCGGCACCAAGGTTTCTCCCGCCGCCATTTCGTCATTCCGCGAAAAGGCCCCGGCATCGGTGTATTCAAACGCCGCATCCTCGCCGTAACGCACATACCGCACCAGTTGGTTTCGAAAGTCGTAGTGGAAAGTGCCCGACCGGTCGACATGGCCATGTGCGGGCGCAGGCCCAGCCGCCAGGCGATCCACGATCTCGGTAATCGAGCCATTGCCGTTGAAGGTCATGGAGATGTCCTGCAACGCGGCGCCGTCACCTGTCCTAGTCACGATTTCTTCGAGGAAGAGCGTTTCGCGGTTATAGGTCAGCTCGGTCACTGCCCCGGCGCGATAGGCAATCTGGTCAATCCGACTCTCGGGATTGTAAGTGATTTCCTCGATCACCGTTTCCGGCCCGTTGAAATCGGGATGGGTGATTGCAACCCGCCGCAGGTTCCGGTCCGGCCCAAGGGCAAAGTCATAGCCCAGACCGCCAGGTCCCGTGGCCCGATTGATCCGCCCGTCAAGCGTCTGGTGAAAGCTTTCGGCAAACACCTCGCCCGCGATCTCGATCTCGTTCTGGACCATGCGGCCATTGGCATCCCAGCCAAAGCGCTGGACGCTGTCATGGCGCCCGTTGGGGTCGATGACCTCAATCCGGGTGTGTTTACCCAGAGGCAACGGGATCGGCGTTTCGAAGACCGCCGCAACCTGCAACGGCTCGGTTATGTCATAGGCGTACCGAATTCGGTCCTCGCCATTGACCTTCTCAACCAACTTGCGGTTCATAAGGTCGTACTCAAAGACGATCACATCAGTGGTGCCATCTTCGGCTATCCGTGCCTTGGACCATTGTCTGCCTCGCTCATCGTAGAAGTAGTAATGCGTACCTAGCCCCGGGATCTGCTGGAATTCCATATCTCCCACGGAATTGAAGCGGAACCGCCGCGGCGTTTCCTCTCCTGCCAGCCGGATCGCGGTCAGATAGCCAAAGCCATCGCGGTCGAACCGGGTTACAAGCGTGGTGCCATGTGCATCGCCGATCATCACTGCGTGGACGCCAACATCGTTGAACAGCCGGTGCTCTCTTATCTCCATGGCTCCCCGGTGCTGGTCCTCGTAGGTGGTGATGGTCGTCATGCCCCAAGGCGCATAACTCTGGGTGGAATGTTTGCCTGACGGGTGCGTCTCCTCGATCATCCGGCCCAGCCCGTCATAGCGATAGGCATTGCCGTGACGACGTTCGGGTTCCGGCACCTGTTCAGAGGCAAAGGCTGCTTCGACATCCGGCATGGATTCTGTCAGGTAAGGCGTCCAGCGGAAGGTCAGCAGCTCATTGCGGTTGAATTCCGAGTATTTGAAAACCCGAACACCGCCTTCGGCTACATCCTCCATCTCGGCCAACTGGTTGCCACGCGCGTTATACGCGGCCAGTGAGCGCACGAATTCGCTTTCGCCCTCCGGCGTGTCGGCGGCCGAGGGGTAACGCCGCAGCGAGGTCAGGATCATCGAAGGCGCGCCATCCAACCCAAAACGGTAGGCATAACGTTTTTCCGAACCATCTGCGCTCACTTCGCGCAGCTTGCGGCCCAGCGAGTCATAGTCGTAGTTGATTTCCATGCCCATCGGCGTGGTCTGCCCAGACAACCGTCCGGCAACCCCGCCATCATAGGCCATCGTGGTAATCTGGTTGAGGTTGTCGTCTGATCCGTGGAACTTGGTATGCGCCGTTGGCAAGGTGCCGGTTTCGTCAAAGGTCACGCTTTCGATTTTCGACAGATTGTCGGACATTTCCACGACATTGCCAAACCTGTCATAGGCCATGTTCTTTAGCAGCGTATGGGTGGCGCTGTGCCGGTCGGCGATCTCTGCCGGAACATCCGACAGGCTGGAAAATACGTCGATTGCCCGCATCCCGAGCCGCCCGCCATTTTCCGGAAGATAGGAGAAGCGCTCCCGCGACAGAAGGCGCGTGCCCGCCACGGTTCGCCGCGCCGATGCGGCGTTCACGATGCCAAGTGTCGCCAGCGTTGCGCGCGCCTCTGAGTAATCGGTTTCCGTCACTCGGGCATAGCCGGGCATGACCTGGCCCTCTGGGCCGGTCAATTCGACCACGATTTCCGTTTCGCGGCCCGCATAGTTGAATTCGTCGAATTCCGCGAAGCTGCGCGTCTTAACTGGGTTCACGCACTCCGTGTCGCTCGGATCCTGGACGTGCTGTGGCCCCGCTGCGGCGGTCAGCCTTTCCTCGGTCTTGCGCAGCCAGCTGACATTGGCAATCCCGGTCGGCGCTGTCTTCCATGTATTGCTTTCACACGACAGCATCGCGCCGGGTGTGGGCAATTTCTGTGCCCGCGTCGCGGTGGACAGCGAATGCAGCCCCACCGCACTCGGATCAAGCGATGCGGACCCGGCGGCTGCGGCAAGCAGCACGGGATCGGCATCGACTGCGTATGTCTGACGGATACGCAGCTTGCCAGCGAGGTGCAGATCGGCTGTTACATCAGCAAAGGCGTAGTATTGCTCGAAAGCGATCGAAGATTTCTGAGTATCTGCCCCGCCCGCGAATTCGTCGCCATAGGTGACGCGCTCGACCTCGGAAAAACCGATGAAGCGACGGTTGATCACGTCATAAAATGGCTTGTGGTAGAAATACTCCTCCACCTGCACATCCCGCCGTGCTGCGTTTGCCACACCTTCCGAAGTGACCATCTGTTTTGCCACCACCACCGGAAAGTGCAGCGTCGCGGTTTCGCGTCCCGCTGCGCGGTCGCGCAGCATCTCGTCTGTGGATGTCGCGTAGCGGATGTCGTGCCGCCGCCCACTCTCGAAACTCACCACCGTCAGCAGGTTGGCCTTGACCAGTTGCAGCTCTGTGGTGCGGTTGAAATCGATCACAACGACCGGCGCGATCTCAGGTCCACTGGCCTGTTGGAACACGATAATTTCCGCCTGCCCGTCCGCATCCAGATCGGCCACGCGCGAGCGAAAGGAATTCGGCGCATTGCCCACCTGCACCCGGGCGTTGAGCGACAGCCGCAGGCTCTCATCCGCAAAAGTGCCGTCACCGAAGCCAAGCCAGATCTGAATCTCGTCGGTGCGGCTTCCCATCGAGGCAAAATCGCGCACCCCATCGCCATTGGCATCCACGTACCACATCGACTGAACGTTGTCGGACGGGCTCATGCCCTGAATCGCGGTGAACCGCCCTGCCCCGCATTTTGGGTCAGTCAAGCGCGCATCCCCCCAGAGCAGCGCACCCGTCTCACGGCTGAAAATGTTGCCCTGGTTCTCGTAGATGCAAAAACCCTGATCGGCGACGTTGATCGTCACCAGATCGGGCAATCGGTCGCCATTCACATCCGTCAGCCGTGTCGACTGGCGGCCCAAGAGGCCCCCATCCTGGCTGTCCATCGGCAACACCTTGGAAACCCGGGCGAAGTTGATCGCATGGCCCCCGTCTGGCTGGCGTCGGGTGAGGTTGAGATAAATCAGCGCCTCGGTCCGGCCATTGGCATCGAGCCGTGTCGCAACAATGTCGCTGAGACCATCAAGGTTCACATCCACGAACCGACCATTGCCGTCCGAGAACAGAGACGGCGAAATCCCGTCAATTGGAACGGCCCGCCCGATATAAGGGAAATCGCCCGCCGCATTGCCGTTGAAGACATGAAGCAGACCGTCCTCGATCTCCAGAATATCGGCATAGGTGTCACCGGTTATGTCGGCGAAATGGAACCTGTTTTCAACCAACCTCGGAGTGATCTCGCGCGTCAGGCCAGAGGCTGTCGTCCGCGTCAACTCCAGCGGGATCGAGGTCTCGAACGCCGATTCCAGTGCCCCGTCGCCGAGGTGCACCTGGGTCACTTCGGTATCGCTGGTCTGCACCACGTCGAGCAGCGCATCCATGTTCAGATCGGCAAGTTCCAAGTTTTGCGGCGAAATATCGCCCGCAAAGGCCAGATTTGGCGCGGGAAAGACAAGCTCCCGCTCAGCAAGTTCCGCCGCCGTCCAGTTCGAATAGTCGAACCGCAGGTCGGGGTAGCGCAGCGTATCTTCGGCAAGCACAGCACCATCAGTATTGCCAAAGCGATAGACCGCCCGCAGCTGATCGAGCACATTGACCGAATTGGGATCGATCTCGCCTGCAAGGTCAGCCTCGGCCACAGCCTGGCAATCGGGATGGGTGCGCACTGTAAATTCGGTATTGTCATTCAGCGACCGGCCGATAAAGGCCATGCACCACTGGTCATAGACATCACCCGCGAAACTGGCTGTCACTTTGCCATAGAGCTTTGGGTTCTGCTGCCGTACCCCGGCAACATGGCTGACAAGGCTCGCGCGCGTGTCGATCAGATCGAAATCATAGCGGCTTTGCCCCCCGGCAAAGGCCACCCCGGTCAGGTAAGACCGTTCTGCGTGCTTTTCATATTCATAGTGCACTGCGTTGCGGTTGGTGTTGACGCTCATCACCAGCGGCCAGCGGGTTATTGTGGGCTCGGCAATTTCAAAATTGCCCTCGGCCACACCCTCGGCCCCAGAGAAATACATCCGGCTGCCATCCGCCATGCGCAGCTCGAACCCGGCGGGGAGCGTCATTACCTCCTGCGCGCCGGTGCGATCCAGCACGACCACCTCGAAAGGTGAATCACGGCGTACGAAAACCATTTGTTCCTCGGCCACTTCCGGGCGATAGGTCGGCAATCCGTCCACTTCGCCCAGATAGACCAGCCGCGCGCCCTGATAGCTCAGCCTGTGAAAGAAATCGCCATCCGGTTTCTTGCCCGGAATCGCGGTGCCGAAATCCTGGTTCACGATCACTGACGACGCGGTAAAGGACCATCCCACCCCCAGCCCCGACCCGCTGTCCCCCGCGAACTGGTTGTAGCTCAGGAACAGGCCCGGACCGAACTTGCCGCGCTGCGGCAGCTCCGGCAGCGGCAACGAGAAGTTGGCCGACCCGGTATTGGCATTGAGCTGGAAAGCCCCTTCCTCCTGACTGACCGTACCGCCCGCAGATGGAAGCTGGATCACCGAAGAGGCCGATTTGTCATCAGCGGCGAACCCGCCCGCAGGTAGGATTGCGAACATGGCGGCGACAGAAATCGCTGTGGAAAATCGTGTCATGACATGGTCCTTTCGGTTGGGACGTAGGATCGACAATCAGGGGTTTGACGGCGTGATGATGATCGGCACCGGCTGTAATAGTTCGCGTCGGATCACCAAGTTGGGATCGAACAAATTCGAATTGACGATGAATTGCGGCTCTCGCTGGCAGGGCTGCACCAATAACAAAATGGTGTTTTGCAACCCACAGACCGGGTTGCCCTTGATGTAGGGGTTCTTGCCCAACACCGGGGTGACCTGATTGACCTGCGCGATCCTGTTGTCCCGCAGGTCGAGGAACGTCAGTTGCGGCAGCCCGGAAATCCCGCTGGTCACGGTCAGGCGATTCTTGCGAAGATTGAGACTCTTGAGTTTGGAGTACCGGGTGACCGCGCTTGGGTTCACGATCTGGTTTTCCGTCACATAGAGGTTCTCGAGGTCCTGCGAAAAGACGATCGGAATGCTGCTGAGCTGGTTCTTGCCCAGGTTCAGCGTCTTGAGCTTGCGCAGGTTCCGCATCGGCTGCACATCCCTGATGTTGTTGTTGTAGAGAAGCAGGCTTGTCAGTTCCGGCATCCCGGCGATGGGAGTGACGTTGGTGATCTGCTTGGCATTGAGGTTCAAGGATGTGACGCTACGCGCCCAATCGTTGACACCCCGGCAATTCTGGCTGCTCTGGCCTGCGCCCTCGGCCACCGCCATGATCGCATCCACCGTACGCCTTGCGTCGCCTAGCATCCCGATCTGAAACCGGTGCACGAGGCAGTAGGTGAGCATCGAATTCATCACGACCGGCGCGTTCCACATCGTCGCGTTTTGCAGGTTTGGCAATTCGTCGAGAACGCGGATGTCGCGAATCTGGGTGTCGCGAAAATTGACCGATTGCAACTCCGACATGTTGCGCAGGGCCCAAAGCTCTTGAATCGGGTTCGAAGAGATGTCGAGATTGCGCAGCGCGCGCAAATTCAACAGGCTGTCGTCATCATCCAGCCCGGTGTTTGAGGCATCGAGAAATTGCAGTCGTTGCAGAAACCGCAGGCTACTCACTTCGCCAACGGGGTTGTTGTCCAACAGAACGTTCGTCGCGCTTTCAGCCACGCGTATGTAATCCAGCGTGCTCAGTCCGCGGTCGCGCAGGTTGATTGTCGACATAGTCTTCAGCCGACTTTCCGACGACTTGCATGTTTGCGCCTGCGATACTGTCAAAAGCGCGCCGATCTCGGCGCGATGCGCCTCACTCAGCGTTTCCGGCTCATTGCGCAGGATACAGGCCGAAAGGTAGTCGCCGAAGGTCACCGGATTTCCCGCCATGCTCAGAGTGGTCAGCCGTTCCAGCGCAGCCAAGGGCCGCACATCGGTGATCGCGTTGTTCGATAAATCAAGCGTGATGATTTGCGTCAGCGCGGCGAGCGCCGAGACATCGGTGATCGTGTTGTCGGCAAGGTTCAGCGATGTCAGATGGCTGAGCGTCGCGAGTGGTCCAAGCTCCGACAGGGTCTTGCCAGTGATGGTCAGCGCGTTCGAGGAATTAAGCGCGGTTGCCGCGCCCGAACAGGTGCTTTGTCCGGTGACTTCGATCATCGCGCGGATTGTGGCGCCGGTCTGGGTGGGCTCATCGCGCAGCTGCACGCAGAAGGTGATGAAATCTGTGGGTCCGCCCGTGGAAGCCGGATTGCCCGAGAGCTTGAATTCCACCTCGCTTCCGAAATTGGCCAACGCGCTGAAGTCGTCGATCTCGTTGTTGGAAAGGTCAAGCAGCGTTAGCTGCGACAGCCCAATCAGCACACCTATATCGTCCGAGGTCAGCTCGTTCCGCGCCAAATTCAACTCGGTCAGCTGAGTCAGAAATTGCAGCGGCGCAATGGTGTCGGGTACATTACCCGGTAGTGACAGTTGTTGCAGCAGCGGCAGCGACGAAATCGGCCGCAGGTCCCCGATAGCATTGCCGCCCAAATTGAGCGAGGTGAGGTTCACCAAAGTGGCCAGCGCGGCCACGTTTTCGATCCGGTTGTTGCTGAGATCCAGGAACTGCAATGCCGTCAGCCCCGCCAGTGGCGAAACATCCGAAATCTGGTTGCCAGCGAGCGACAGCGAGTTCAGATGCGACAGTGTCGCTAGCGGTGCCAGCGACTGAGCGCCGCTATTGTCGAGGTTCCGGCTTGTCACCGCGGTCAGGAAGTCCTGCGCTTGCCTGCAGGCCACCGCATTGCCCAACGCGCCAGGTCCACCCGGTGTGCCATTGAGGATCGCGCGCATTGTCGCCTCCTCTTCCGGCGTCAGGTCTCCCTTGGTGCACCAGGCGGCAAAGGTCTGGGGTGCCGTCTCAATCGGGGCAGACCCCGGCCGGCATGCAATCTCATGAATCCGGCCCGCAAAAAACAATGTCGGGTCGCCCGGCGTGGCATTGGCGAGATCAAGGTTCAGTGCCTCCACCAACGCCGCACAGCCGGGGATATAGATCCGGTCATGCGCCGCCTCACTGCCGATATCAGCCTTGAATTGCAGGTAATGGATCAGCCCCTGCGACGTGTTCGCGGCAAAGACCGTGATTGGGTAATTCTCCGAGCTTGGGCAAAGCAGCGGATTCTCCGCCGGGGCCGCATCGACGATGCTTTGCTCGGACGGATCGACGATCTGGCTGGAAGGGATCAGGAACCCCAACGCGGCAATTATCGTCTCTTCATCGGACTGGCTCTCGCAGCGCACCCGGTATCCCCGCCCTTCAGAAATCACCACTGGGTAATGCAGTCGATCGCCCAGAATATCCGTGACCAACACCACGCTGACGTCTTGCGCCTTTGCGGGAAGGGCCAGCGCCAACACGATGAGTACAGGGGCGATAAAGCGTAGCGTCATGGTCCTAATCCCTTCATTCTATTCAATGATCTGAACGACTCCCGCTCCGCAGGAGGGTCGGGTATTATCCGCGACCAGATCGTTACCAGGCAGAGTGAATACGGCTGCGCTGCCCGCGGTCCAAAATGTGCCGACACAGGCAAATCCCTGCGCCGTCGATTGCATCAGCTGCGCCTCCGAGATGCCGCGGAACTGCAGCGCTGTGGATGACCCGCTTTGCGCATCGGTACTGACCAGCCTCACGTTCGTGGCGTCGAGGCTCGCATTGAAAAGCGACGCGCCCACCCGGCCGGTCAGTGTTACATTGCTCAAAATCATTTCCGTCTTGGCAGAGACCGAAATCGCATACCTTGTCGATCCCAGCGTTGTTGGCGCGCCCGGTGCCCCACTGATCGCCAGCCGACTGTTGGACCCCTGCACCGCGATGGTGCCCGCCTGAACCCGCGTTGCGCGCGCGAAATATTCGCCGGAACAGAGTGAAATTCCGCGTTCCGGCGGCAGCCCGGCATCGCCATCGGCCACCATGATCACCCCATCGGTGACCAGTGTGCCGGTATCGACATGTAGTCCGATCGCCTCTTGTGGCACCTCTGCCACGCGCCGTCGGAGCGTGACGTCGCGCAGCATCAACCTGAGATCGCCTCGGCCATGGATCATCACCCGAGGCGAGGACAAAAGGCAGGGCGACGCCGCCCCGGAAGCGTCCGCGGGAACCGTCAAGACAGCCCGCTCAAGCCCCGGCATCGGGGCAATCTCGACCTCGGCAAAACCCTGTTCAGCGTCGATCAGTAATGGTGCTGTCGCTGTTACCGCCTCGGGCAGACGCACAACGAGCCGCGTCTTGCCAACACAGGATCCGCTGGCCTCGAATACTTCCGGCACCAGCGGCAGGTCTGGCCCGATCACCCGAATGCAGGTCGCCGCGCGTGCCGCGCTACAACGCATCGCCTCGGCCTGACTGGACCCCGAGTGTGCCGCTCGGACCATGAATTTCCAATCGCCCTCGCCCGGAACGATACCCAGAGCACTGGCCACCGCTGCACAGCCCTGCAGCCACAGCGCCCGCCCGTCACCAAAACGCAGGCCAGACAGGTCTCGTCCCAGAATGTCTAGCGCGGCAGGCGTCTGTTCCACGCCCTCAAAGCTGAGCGCGACGTCAATCCCCGGAACGGCAAAGAAGCCATGCGCGTGGTCATATCCATCACAATCCATCGTGCAAATGTCGGCAAAGAGCGCCGATTGCACCGCCTCCAGCGCCTCGAAACCCAACGGCGACACCTCGGCATCTTCTGGCACCGAAAAGAGCTCCCGCAATGCGGTTTTTGCGGCCTCCAACCTCGCGCCACCTTCGAGGAAGACGGGCGCAATCTCGACCCCATCGAGTCTCCGGATTGGCAAGTATCCCCGTCCCTCGCCCATCGGAGCGCTGGCAACCAAGAGCGTATCGGGCAGCCCCGCCTCGCTCATGAAAAGCTCTGCACTATGCAAGGTCCAGCCCTCTTCACCGCTCTCGGGATCGGTGATCAGCGGGCCCTCAGCATCCGCCCCCGGCCCGCAATTGATCGTCAAACGTAGCTCAAGTGGATCAGGCTGGCCGAAGCCTTGAAACCCAGGGCCTTGTGTGCGTTTGCGAATGCTCAAAGCGGTCTTGATCGCCTCGCATTTCGCATCCAACGCGTAGAACCCCGCCCCGTTCGGCGCGGCCAGCAGATAACGCCCGTTCGCCGCCAGATCGGCCCAAATCGGTACGGTCTCGGGCCAGGCGGCCTCGGCCAAAGGCGGCGGGTTGCAGGGAATAGAGGGATGAGCGCCAAGTGCCGCGCTGTCCGTCAGATCGACCTGCGTTCGGTCCGAAATGGGCCGGTCATTCGGCATCTCGATCAGCGCTCTCGCTGCGCCCTCGTTTGCGCAACCGGCAAGTTCCACCGCCTGCCCGTCAAAAAGCGCCACGTAAACATCCACATTGTCGTCGGTCACATATCGCGCTAGCGCCGGCTCCTCTGCCCGCGCGGCACCTGCCACAAGGCCGAGCAGCATGATGAGCATCCCCCGTCTCATGGCATCTGGCCCATGCAGGTCAGGGCCGTCGACGGCGACAAGCCCACTGTCAGGAACACATCGTCAATCCCTGCAGCGCGGCAGAAATCGGCAACTCCGATCCTCTGCTCGCCGTCAAAGTTCACTTGTAAATCGCCGCTCTTCATCTGGCCCTGCGCATTCAGGCAGAGGGGATTATTGGTCAGCGCAGGCTGGCGGCAGACATGCTGGGTCGCAATCATCCGGCGGCGGCTGGCAAGTTCGCAGAAATACACGCGGCAAAGCTGGCCTATCAGCGCCCGATGCTCTTCCTCGGACTGCACGACCGCGCGCACATCGTTCACCAGTTTTCCCGCCCGGGCCGCATAATCATCGGTCTCGACGCGGGCCAGTTCTTCGGTCAGTTCCACGCCTCGTTCCACGATCTTGGGTAACAAGTTGACGTTGTCGCTGGTCATGAAGAGCCCTTCTTTCCAGCGGTTGAACTCATCAAGGATGGCCGTCGCCCGCAGGATGCTTTCGCGGTAATTCTCGTAGATTGGCGTCATCTTGGCGTCACGCTCTGTCTCGTAGGCGCTGAGGTAGGCCGTGTATTCCGCATTCACCGCAGATGCGCCGTCCTTGAGCCCCTCGATTGACGCCTCCGCCATTTCGAGCACGCCTTCGGCACGCTCGCGCTTGCGTTGGAACATGGCCGTGATGGGGCTTTCGACGCCGGTGAAATAGGTCTGGACAACGGCGTCAGTGGCTTCATCGACAAAAACGTTCAGCTCGGTTTCCGTGATGTTGGTGATCAGCCCGCATTCCGCGTCGAACCCAGGCGCAAGGACGCCGGAATAGCACGAAGCCATTTCGCCCAGCCGCGTGTCCAGCGTATTGGGCACGCTTAGATCCTCGGCATAGTCAAAGAGCGCAAAGTCCCAGCGCATCGCGTTCAACTCGGCCTGACTCTGCATCCTCGCAGCGCAGAAATTGTCCCGCGCGGTCAGGTCGGCATTGCCTGATCCACGAAAAGTCTCGAGGTGGCGTTCTGCATTCGCGCAATGCGCCAGCCCGGTCAGCAACCCCGCCAATTGCTGATGCACCACCGGCAATCCCTGCACCTGCGCCCGGTTGAGAAGCTTCAGGACGCGGTCCAGCTGTGCTCCCGACCGGGCGGGCTGATGGAACTGACAGACGCCTTTTTCAAACGCCTCGATCCGCACATCGTCAAACGCAGGACCCTCACAATTCGGTGCCTCAATCACGGCACGTTCGATCACATAGTCGTCGATCGAATTGCGTGCGGTATCCCTTGCCTCGGCAACTGGTGCAGCGATCAAAACGGCCAGGGCCGTCAGGGGGGCAATCCGGCTCATGGCGTGCTCGCAAACAGAAAGAGAAGCGTGAAAACCGCGCCTTCAAACGGGCAATCGGATGGGTTCACGGCCAGCTTGTAGGTCCCGTAAACTGGCGCGCCGAGGAACGGCAGAATCGCGTCCTGATCGTTCGGCGGCCCGGGCATGCGCGGGAACTTCCGCGCGGCAAAGCGGTTGAACTGCCAGTAGCTCAGTACCCTGTTCAGATCGGCCTCGTTTGCGGCCATGTTGTAGAAGGTGTGCTGGCCCCCCCTGCTTGGCCCGATGATCCGTTCCGGCACCGTCACGGGGGATCCTTCGGCCAGCGGTCGGAACACCGTGCCGGACCCCAGATGTCTCAGCGTATAGGTATTCCACTGCGCACCGGTGCATGTGTATTGCGCCCCGATCAGCACATCGATCAGCGTCATCGTCTTGCGTTCGCGAAACTTGTCGTCCCAGATAACAAAGAACCCGGCTTCGCGCATGGCGTCGTCACTGCCTGCAAAGGGCGAGATTTCAAAGGTCACTTCCTCGTCGAGCGCAAGTTTCTTGACGAATCCCGATTGCGACGGCACCACCACACGCGCCACCTCGATCGGGATCTCGGTTTCGTCAAAGAACCTCTGCCCTTCGATCTCTGAGACCAGTGCCGTCAATTGCGCCGCATCCTTGACGTAGGTCAGCGGGTAATCCTCGCGTCGACCGGTGATGCCCAACACCAATGAATACCGTTGACGCATCAGGTGTAGCAGCCGGTTCGCCGTGGTCAGGCTGGTTCGCTTGGCCGAGATGTAATCGGGAATCCCACGCAAGAGTTCGCTCAGCGTCTCTTGGCTCGCGATGAAGAGCTGCCTGCGCTCGTCCGGATCGTCGATCTCACTGGCAAGGTTGACCATCTGCTCGCGCTGCTCGGCCACCTGCCCCAGCATATCCGCCTGCACCTGCTCGATCTGCGCCTTGAGCTCTGCCCGCTGGCCCACAAGCTCAATGGAACCCTGAAGTGCGTTCACCAATTGCTCGGTATTGCCCTCTTCGCCACGAATGCGTGCCTCGACAAAGGCCAGTTCGGAATTGGAAATCGCCAACTGTTGATCAGCTTGTCTCTGCCGCAGTTCGGCAATCACTGTTGTCACCTGCTGGCTTTCCTCGGCCAACCCCTCGACTGTCGCACGGGTCAACTCGATCCGATTGATCCGTCCCTGAGCGGCACCCACAAGCGCGCCCAGCTGCGCGTTATCCTCAGTCAGTTGCGCCTCGTTCAGCGCCAGCTTTTCCAACTCAAGCCGCAGAATGTCGATTTCGTTGAAATACCGCTCGATGAGCCCCTCCTGCTGCAACCGATCGAAATCCAGAAGCGCATTTTCCTCCGCCTGCAACTCCATCGTCGCCAACATCCGGGTGTGCTGCGCCGTGAGCCTTGCGACCTGTTCATCAATGCCAAGCTGGGCATTGTCGCAATCCACCGCAGCCATCGAGCCCTGAAGCTCCAGGTCCTTGATGGCCTGCAGCCCCTCGGCCCGCTTCCCGGCCAACTGGAAATGTGCGCGATGAAGCGCCAGTGCCTTCACGGCCTTCTCGAAATCGATCCGCTCATTTGCCTCACGGATATTGGTCAGCTGCGTGGCAAAGGCACGGACCTGACTTTCGGTCTGGATGTTGATCTTGCCGAATGCCAGCGCGGTATTGAGCGCCACGCGCGCGGCTTCCATCACCGCATAGGCGGGCTTGTCCACCTTGATCGTGGTGTAGACGCCGCTCGCCATGCCGGCAGCGGCAACCGTGGTTTCCGGCACCCCGGCAAGTGCCGCATAGGCACCTTGCACGACGGCCAAACCAGTCTGCAGGCCCAGGATCGTGTTCTGAAAATCACTCGCCCAGCCCGACACGAAATCAAGCTGCTCGTTCACCTTGTCGCGTTGTTGCTCCAGCCCAAACCGCTGTTTCTCCAACAGCGCCTTTTCGGCGTCATAGATGCCCTTGGCGAAATCCACCTCGGTTTGCGAAAAGCCATTGCAAGACACGGTGTCCAGCTCGTCCTCAAGGCTCATCCCGCTGTCGATCAGGGTCGAGGCCTCAGCCATCGGCTCAAGCTCGGCCAGTTCCACCGGGTCGCCGATCACACATTTCAGCACGAAGGCTCGGCCAAGAATCCTAGCATCGTTAAGCTTGGCTCGCAGTCCCGGCTCGCTGTCAGTGCCGCACATCGTTTCTTGGTATTCCACACGAGTGAAAGACGGGCTGACCACGTCGCAGGGTTCCTCGCCTGGCAAAGCGGGGGTAAAGGGCGAGTCCAGCGTTTCACCAATGAAGGCGAGCTGGTTTTCAACGCCGCAAATGTCCTCCCGGATCACACTACGGCGCAGCGCGTGCACCTCCACCTGTGTCAGGTCGATCCGTTCGATCCGTTGCTGCGCGCCCTCGATGGAATTCTGCGCATCGACAATCCGCGTTTCCAAAATCGCCCGCTGCCGCGCCAACGTTTCCAACTGCGTCCGGTTGCGCGCCAGCTGCCGGTCATACTCCCCGATCTGACTTTCCAGCGACGACACCTGTAGATCGAGGTTCATTCGCGTCATCTCGAAACTCAGCATCCAACGCAGTTCCGCTCGTCGCTCGATCTCTGCTTCCTTTGTAATCGCGATAAGATCGAGCGCCTGACGCTCCTGCAATTGCTGGCGGCGGTTCTCAAATTCCGCAATTTTGGTGGACAGCGCGATCTCCAGATTTCTGATTTGTTGCCGTCGGCTGAACGTGTCCAGCTCCGCGTCCAGCGCGCTTATCTCTTGCTGCACTTCGCCGGTCAGAATCTGCGCCTCGGTTTCCAGTTTGCCGATCTGGTGCGCAAGAAGATTGACCTTTTGCCCCCGTACCACGCGGCGTTCATCAATGGCGCGCGTCGCCTGCCCCTCGGAAGCAGCCGACCATTCGCGCACAATGGCCTCCATCCGCGCCTCGACCGCCTCCAGATCGCGTTTTGTCCGGTCGAGCGCCTGTTGCAGTTCCTCGAAGGGGATCGTGGTAAACGCCACCGGGTCGATATTGAGAAAGATCATCCCCCGCCGCAGGCTCTCCATTCTTGCCTGCAATTCGCCTTCGAGGATCGCGAGATCGGCGCGCAGATCATCATAGGACTGTTCCGCAGGGATGTCGGTCTTGGTCTCGATCAGGGTCCAGAGCGCAAACTCATATTGCGTGTGCGCCTTGTGCAGGTTTGGCTGATCCTCCAGCGCCGCGCCCGGGATTACCTCTAACGCCTCGCTGACGGCAAAACCCAACGATTTGACGCGCGCTTCGCTCATCGTCTGGTACCACGTATCGCCCACGGTCATGCGCAGCCTGATCTTGACGCTGCTCAGCCCCACGAGCTGCCGCGTATAGGTGCGAAACGCGTCTTCCTCCTCACCACTCCCTTGTTGCCGGGCAAGAAGTTTCAGCCCCCTTTCGACCACTGCAATCCCGTCTTCCGCATGTTGTTGCGCGTTCTGTGGCGACAGCAGCGTGCTATCGCGGCTCAGAACACCTGCGGTGGAAAGGAATGGCAGGTCAGAGGCCAGAAAAAGTCGGTAGCGCGCCAGTTGCAGATGGCAGTCAAACCCACAGACCTGCGCCAGCCGCCCGCCTGGATCGGACCCGCAGCTATCAAGATAGGATTCCAACTCCGGCGCCACGTCTGACATATATTTCAGGTCACCCCGGAACGTGGCGATCTGGAGCAAAGTGACCAGTTCGGCCGCGTGCAGCTGCGCCTCCTCCGCCGACACGTCGAGGCATTGCTGCGCCTCTGCCCCCCGCCCCGGCAGGGCGGCGGCGAGAGCCAGGACAAGGATCAGGAAGAAGCGCCGGATCATTGCAATTCCTCCAGCAAATTGGCGCTGATCTGGCCGACATGCCGGGCAAGTTCGGCCATCAATTCTGTCTCAAGGCTTGGGGTGGTGCCCGCTTCCACCAACGCCCGGGCGCGGGCGAGGCAGGCGACATAAGGTCCTTCGATTTCGGTCGTCAATACGAAGGAATCGCGGTTCATATCCAACGCGTCATAGACTGACCCGAGTCCCCTGCAATCCGCCAATCCGTCATCCGGTCGTAGTTCGGCCAGCGCTGCCAGCTCCGTCAGCACTCCGTCCATGAGCGCGACCATCGCCGCCATCTGACCCTGAGCCGCCTGGTATTCCGACATCTCGCCCGGCTGGTTCAAAGCCGAAAGGTCCACTGCCTCAAGCTCTGAAATGGTCTCTTCAGCCTTCAACTGGTCGTTCTGCACCAAACGGATATTCGCCGCCGCATTGCCGAAAACACGCTCCAATTCGAGGATCTCCGCGGTCAGGATCTCTACGTCCATCGCGTTGACGAGGCTCTGAAATTCTTCTGCCGCAGCGTTGAGCAGCGTCAGGCTGTCCTCCACCTTTGCCCGCGCCTCCAGTGCGATCCGTTCCCTTACCTGCACCTCGATCAGCCGAACGGTTTCGGCCCGTCCCCGCACCGGCTCGAACGCGCAGACCAGATCGGAAAGCGCCGATCCCCCCAGCCGCTCCGCCGCCGCCGCTCTCAACGGCTCCAGCACCGCCCAGCCCTCTGCCGGTGTGACCTCCACGCCCGTGTCCAGCGCGCTGTCCTCGAGCGCCGCCATCCGGGTAAGTCTTGTGCATTTCTCAGTCAGATCCGGCGCTGCAAAGTAGAGACGCGCAGTGATGAGATAAGCCTCGAGCGCCGCCGCCTTCTGCCTTGCTGCCAGCGCCGCCACCATCTCCGATGGGTCCTCTTGGTCCTCCGCGTAATAACCCACACGCGTCAGATAGAGTTCTGCCCAGGCCAGCCGCCGCATCAGCGGCCCCGCCTCTTCCTCTCTTAAGGGGATCACCGGAAAGGCCAGCCTGGCCCCTTGGCCACCCGTGCCGGGAGCGGTCTCTCCAACCACCTCGCCAATGATCGGCACGCCGAAATCAACTGCCGGCTCGCGCACCGGCTCGGGCACAGCTGCCGCAGTTTCAAACATCGCGAACGCGGCCGTGTCAGGCGCTTCGCGTCCCAACGTCGCCCGCCAGAACCCGTCGAGCTTGTTGATGCCATAGGCACGGTCTAGCACCGCGTTCTGCGCCTCCACCGGCGCCGAAAGGCTTCCTAAGAGCGTGATCCACAAAAGCTGTCTCATCTGCAGTACCACACCCGTTCCGTGGCGTTTGGCAGCATGCAATTGCCATTCGCATCCCCCAACGCCCGCCAATCCGCCCGGATCAACGACAGCGCATCGCGCGCTGCATTGGCGGGGCTGTCCGCACCTAATATTCCCTCAAGCTGTGGAAACGGCCGCGCCGGATCGGTCGGCATCAGCACTCCGATCATGTTGATGTGAAACGCAGATTCTTTCAGGAATCCCTGCGCCGTGCGTACCGTCTCGGTCCTGACCTCCGCATAATCCGCAGGCCCGAATCCCCCTAGCGCCACCCGAAAAGCATCCTCACGGTTCTCCACCCGGCGTAGCCTTGGGCGTCCATCGGCCATGAGCTGCTCCAGAACCGCGCTATCGACACGCAACGCCGCGCCCTCGCCAGACACCCCGCCGAACACCTCATCGAAAAGGCCGCGCACATTGCCCAGCACTCGGCCTGCCGCCTCGATTTCGATCCGGCGCAATGCGATCCCTGTCTCCAGATCCGAGGCTTGGGACACGAAGGTCCGCAGCGCGATGTTGAGGGTACCCATGACATCGGCCACGGCATCAGGTGGCGTCAGAAAGATCGCCCTTGCGAACTGCGTCGCCTCCGCCGCTGCGATGGCCTGCACCCTTGCCCGGGTCAGCGCACTTTCCGGGCAGCCGCCCACCTGGTCGAGTTCGCCCAGCATTTGCGTCGCGTGGTAAATCTGGCGCATCTGCGCCAAGGTGCCAAAACTGGCGCTTTGCCTGAACTCGGTGTCCACCGTGCCTAGGTAATCACGCAGCCATTCACGCCCTTTCACGACGGCCCGGCACTGCACGCCCGTCGCCCTTGCGCGAACATGGTTGCCAAAATACGCCGCGCCGAGAGCAAATTTCTGGTCCAGACTCGGCGCGACATCCTCTGCGAAAAGAGTCGCGATGATCGTGTCGTACTCTCCACAGGCCAGCACCCGTTCGAGGCACAGCTGATCCTGTTGGAGATCGCAAGCGGTGATCGACGGCCCACAAAAGGCCTGCGCCATCGCCCGATCTGACCAGATCGTTGTCAGCACCATCGCGGCAAGCACCGCGATCATGCGAACAGCTGCTGTGGCTGTCTGACTATGTATTATTCTTCGTAACATTAACCCCATGCCTGCAAATGGCAGGGGACTGCAAAATTCACGTATTTACGGGAAAGTCTTCATTGTGAAAGCGCAGTTACCCCCCAAAAAAACCGGAAGTTGCCGAAAAATTATCAATCTAGAGTAGTCTTTCGCGCCGATTCGCACAACCAAAAGAAGCGACCGATACAGCCATTCCCAGGCTCATCCAAGCGGCCTGTTTGCGGGGTAACGACACTTGACGGTGTTCTACTGCCTCAACTCCCGCATCCTCCAGCTGCTCCGGGCCTGAAACGTCAAACAGGGTCTCCATCCTGAATGCGACTGTAGCGCTGTCTCTAATTCAGGAGGTTTTGACATGGCCGTTGTCTCTCCACGTTCGGTGACTTGAATGATGGGGACGTGTCAAATACGCGCTTGGTTATCGACTTGAACAAGGCCCAGACCGCGCCCTGATTTCCAAGTCAACCAGCCGGTTTCATTCTAGGTCGCACAGCGGCATGAAAGCCGGTTGAAAGCCAGCGATTGACCGTCGTGCCATCGCCATCGCGCTCGATGAAATTGGTATCGCGGTCGCCCTTCAGGGGCAAACGTCTCTACGGCACCTTTAAACCGCCTTGTGGCGATCGCGGTCCCCGCAAGGGCACCATCGGCTGCGTGCAAGCATCCGCATCGTGTGATCTGATTTACCCTTTGAAATCAGAGGCACTACGGATGCAAAACCAGAAAATCCGCCGTTGTTCGTTTCGGACCAAAGGTCATGCGCGCTCTCCAAGCAAGGTCTCTTGCGGCATCCGCCGCAGCGCCCCCGTCCCGAGACGTCGCCGAATTGCACGCGACATCGAATCGATGGCTGCCGTCAACCCTCCGGCCATGACCAGCAGAACGACCGCACGGTCGAGCCGCAACTCGGCCATGGCACTGTCGATGTAAAACCCCAGCGTCATCACTCCGAGCAGACCCATGACCGCCGTTTCCCTCAAGATGATCTCCCAGCGATAAAGGCAAAGCGCCAGAAACGAACCGTATAGCCGCGGCATCAGTTCCCATGCCCAGAGCGTGACACCTCGCGGCGCATCCGCACGCAACTCGGGGCAAAGCGCCTCGGCCTGCCGCCCCAGCAGATGACCGATGATCGCGCCGTTGTGCAACGACAAGGCAAGGATTGCGGGCAGCATCGAAGGGCCGAAGACCTGCACGAAGAGATAAGCCAGCATGTATTCGGGAAAAGATCGCAAGACCACCAGCATAAAATGACCCGCAACCGCACCGAAGCGCCCGCTCACCCGTGGCACGATCAAGCCGAAGCTGAAGAACGCGACGGCGCCGGTCAGCACCAGTGCAATCTGCGCGCAAATCAAGGTGGCGATGAGGCCCGGCAGCGCCTCGGCTGAGAGGATGTGCCCCAGCCACTCGGCCAGTGCTGCGCCGTCCCAGCCATCGCGCAACGGTGCGGGCACGATGTCTTCACTCAGAAAACGCCAAAGCGCGCCCTGCCCCATCGGTGGGCTTTGCAACGTCGTCAGCACCACCACCGCAGCCAAGATCCAGACCGGCACCAGCCGCCAGCGCATCCAGAGCCGAATGGACGCAATAAGCGCCACATAGAGGATCATGATCGCCGAGGCCGCGTCATACTCGCCCTGACGAAAAAAACTGTCGAGTTGGAAGCCCAGGGTCGGCAAGCCGATGAACCCCAGCACGGCCGAGGACCGCAACCCACATTCGAGCCGGTAGAGCGCATAGATTCGCATCGGCGCCAGCGCCAGCGGCGCACGGGAATAAAGGAACCGCGACAGCCCGTCCGTCCCCCTTGGCAAGGCGCGGGAGGGGCGCTGATCAGCCTCCTCGAGATGCTCGGCGAACACCTTGGCGAAGATACCGGCATAGGGCAGCGCGATGGCCAGAACACCGGTCAGCGCACTGACGCCCAACACCTGCAACAGCAATAGCGCCCAGAAAAGCTCGTGCACCGATCGCAACGCGATGCAAAAGGCGCGCAGCCAGGGATGATCGTAGAAAGGTGCCATGATCAGCCCCGCGACACCGCCCGCCGCAACCCCGGCCACCGCGAACATCACTGTCAGCACTAGGGCACGGCCGATATGCTCTACCGCTGTGAAATCAGGGGCAAGAAACCCTTGCACCATGCGCCAGAGCACGCCGCGCGGATCGTGCCCCGCCAGCGTGAGATCGGCGAAGGGGAGCACCAACAGCGCCAGAACAAACAGTCCTGCCGTGACCTGCAGGCGGCTCAGGCGCTCAGGCATAAAGGGCCTCGATCCGCGCGCGCTCAATCTCGGCGGGGGCGGCGTCCATGACCACGCGCCCATCCTTGAGGCCGACCACGCGCGTCGCAAACCCAAGCGCCTGATCGACATCGTGCAGTGCCAGCACCACACGGTCGAACCGTGCGGCGATATGGTTCAGAATCTCGGAACCTTGGGTCTCGTCCAGCGCCGAGACCGGCTCGTCCCCCAGCAGGACATCGCCGCCCCGCCAAAGCGCCCGCGCAAGCGCGACGCGTTGTTTCTGACCGCCCGACAGCCCCTCGACCGTGCGATCCATTTGCGGAGATAGCCCCAAGGTGCTCAGAACCTCGCCCACCCCGGCGCGATCCTTCGCGCGCGGGCGCACAAGGTTGGTCAGGTTGTAAAGCGCCCCATGATCGTCGAGCCGCCCCATCAGCGCATTGCGCAACACACTCAGTTGCGGCACCAATCCCTGCTCTTGCGGCACCAGTGCCACCCGGTTGCCCTCGGCCAGAAGAGCATCGTAGAGCGCGCCCAAAAGCGTTGTTTTTCCCGCACCGCTACAACCCAAAAGTGCCACGCGCTCACCGGGGGCGAGCGCAAAGCTCACCCCCGTAAGGATAGGCGCGGCCCCATAGCCCAGCGATTGCCGGTCCAACAGCACCTGGCTCACTCCATCAGGCCCAGTGCGCGCGCGGTCTCGGCGATCGGCTCGAAGTCGGAGTTCTGTGCCGGAATGAAGGCATCGCGCGGGAAACTCGCCAGCAGGTCGGGATCGGTCATCCCCACAAGTGCCGCCTGCACCCTGTCCGCGAAGCCTTCGCCAAAGCGTGCATCAACATCGCCCCGGATCGTCCAGTTGTAATCGGGATAAGGCGGCGTTTGCCAAATCACCTTGGCGCTCTCGGTCTCGGGGGCACCCTCGGCCAGCGCCTTGTCGTAGACGGCGTAATTGAGCGCACCCAATTGCCAAGCCCCAGAGGCTACCAACCGCAGGGTCTGGCTGTGATCACCCGAATACCCGACACGACCAAAGAAATCCTCTGGCGCCTTGCCGGTGTTCTCCCGGATGTTGAACTCTGGCATCAATCGGCCTGACGTCGAAGTTTTGGCCCCGAAGGTAAAGCTCATCCCCTCGGCGGCCATCGGAAACGCCTCATCCGGTACCAATCCGGTGTCCTTGTGGGCGATGAAATAGGTGATGAAGGTCGGGTCCTCGGCCCCCTGCGCGATCGCCCGCGCCCCCGGCACCAATTGCCGTGCCTGCACGCCCGACAACCCGCCGAACCACGCAAGCTGCACCTGATCGTTACGGAACGCGGTCACCGCAGCCGGATAGCTCTTGACCGGCACGAATTCCACCTCGACCCCCAACTCCTGCTCCAGATAATCCGCCACCTTGGAAAACCGCGTCATCAGCGCGGTCTCGTCCTCGTCTGGAATGGCAGAAAAATATAGTGTTTGAGCACTGGCTGTTCCGGCCAGCACCAAAGCGGCGCAGATCGCACCAATTCTGTGTAAGACTCGCATGTCATCCTCTTCTTCGCAAAAACGCTCTTATATCGCAGTGAGTTGCGGCGACAAGGCAGGTCCGGGACCATCGGCCCCCGGCCAGGTCTCTCGTCCGCTTCACGCAGGGCGAAAACCATCCTAGGAATGGGGCGAAGCGCGCAGGACGCAACGCCAAAACGCGGCGCCTGCAAGGCTTCCTGCGCTCCGTCGGCTCGAACTGACGCAAGAAAATCCCTGTGCCTACTACTGACCCACCATTGCGCGGCTCAAGCGCGACCTGCCTGATATCGAGGTGCCCTGGCCGATGGCCGCAGCCAGATCGCCTATAGGCAGCGCTGACTGACTTTTACGAGGCAGACCGCGTGCCCGATACGCTGCGGTTCCTAGACTTTCTGCCTAAGGTGCAGATCGGCCTGGCCCAGTCCATGCACGGCGAGCTGGGTGTGGACCACCCCCCTCAGGTGCTTGTGGTCAATACCAACCTGCGCCAGACCGATCCTCGATCGACCCTCTGACATCGGCAGATAACAGACATGGTGATCGATGACGTAGTATCGGTCCGTCAAAAACTCGCAGCCCTTGACGGAAACCACACCCTGTCCCCCAGAGCCCATGCCACGCCTTAACGCCAGCACAAAGCCCGGTGCAACTCCTCTCTGTCAGTTGCTCTCGCGGCTTTGCGCGATTTCAGCCTCGGCGGCGATCACCAGGGCATCGAGCCCCTCCCCCCCTGCATCCACGAAATCGTGCAATTGCTGACGCATCCTCGGCTCCCAGTAATCACTCAGATGTGCTGCAACGCGGGTGGCTTGATTGGTGCCGGGCTGGGTTTTGAAGAAAGTAGCGATCTGGTTGGCCATATGGACCATTTTCTCAGGCGACATCGGGAACCTCATGGGGAATGCGATGGGGATGGGAATAGAGATCGAAGCCGCCGCCGCGCGCAAAGGCGGCAAGGGTGATGCCCGCCTCCTCGGCCAAGCGGAGCGCATGGGCGGTAGGGGCAGAAACAGCGGCAAGCATGCCGCAGCCCGCCATGGCGCATTTCTGCACCAGTTCGACCGAGAGGCGGCTGGTCATCACAATGGCACCGCTCGCCGGATCAATACCGGCCTGCCAAAGCGCGCCGATAAGCTTGTCGAGCGCATTGTGCCGCCCGACATCTTCGCGCGCCAGAAACAGGCCAGCGCCGGGGAGAATGAAGCCGGCGGCATGTGTGGCGCGGGTCAGATCATGTAACGGTTGGCACGTCCTGAGCGCGTCGGTCGCGCGGGCAATCTCTTGAGCGGCAAACACCGGCGCGGCATGGGCCACGGAGGGCACCGGACGCACTGCCTCTGCCAGACTGTCGATACCGCAGAGACCGCAGCCCACCGGCCCGGCCATATAGCGCCGCCGCGCCACAAGTGCCTCTTGGCGGTCGCCCCGCAGCCAGAACCGCGCCTCGATGCCCTCGCCGTGTTCCGCGATCTCGAAGCCTTCGATCTGTGCCAGATCGGTCACGATTCCCTCCGTCAGTGCAAAACCATGCGCAAAATCGCCAATATCAGCGGGCGTCGCCATCATCACCGCCTGCGTCGTGCCATCAAAGACAAAGGCCACCGGCACCTCATCGGGCAGAGCACGGGTGATGCGGCGCACCCCCTCGCCCTGCACCGAGAGGCCCGGACGACTCTGGGTGGGAGAAAAGCCCATCGCCGTCACTCTGCCGCTGGCAGGATACGCCGCGCCTGCGCGGCCTGCGCGGCATAATCCTCTTGCCAGTCGGTCGGCCCGTTCGACAGGCTGACTTGCACCGCTGTCACCTTGTATTCTGGGCAATTTGTGGCCCAGTCCGAATAGTCGGTGGTGATCACATTGGCTTGCGTATCGGGGTGGTGAAAGGTGGTGTAAACCACGCCGGGACTGACCCGGTCGGTCAGCTTGGCACGCAAGGTCGTTTCGCCAGCACGGCTGGCCAGCCGCACCCAGTCACCCTCCTTCAGGCCCCGCACCTCGGCATCATGCGGATGGATCTCCAACAGGTCCTCCTCATGCCATACCACATTCGCGGTGCGCCGGGTCTGCGCCCCCACGTTATACTGGCTCAAGATCCGTCCTGTGGTCAGCAAAAGCGGAAAGCGCGGACCGGTCTTTTCATCTGTCGCCACATATTCGGTGACAATGAACCGCCCCTTGCCGCGCATAAACCCGTCCACATGCATCAGCGGCGTGCCCTCGGGATGCGCTTTGTTGCAGGGCCATTGCACGCTGCCTCTTTCTTCAAGCAGTGCATAGTCCACCCCTGCGAAAGAGGGCGTGGTGGCGGCGATTTCCTCCATGATCCGCGCTGGATGGCTATAACTCCACCCCGCCCCCATGGCATTGGCGAGCATCTGGGTGATTTCCCAATCCGCATAGCCATTGAGGGGCGGCATCACCTTGCGCACACGGTTGATGCGGCGCTCGGCATTGGTGAAAGTACCGTCCTTCTCGAGGAAGGTTGATCCCGGCAGGAAGACATGGGCGTAATTCGCAGTCTCGTTCAGGAAGAGATCGTGCACGATCACGCATTCCATCGCGGCTAGGCCTGCCGCCACATGTTTGGTATCAGGGTCCGATTGCAGAATGTCCTCACCCTGACAATAGAGCCCCTTGAACGTGCCATCCACAGCAGCATCCAGCATGTTGGGGATGCGCAGGCCCGGTTCCGCGTCGATCTGGACGCCCCAGGCCTCTTCAAAGATTGCGCGCACCTCAGGGCCTTTGACATGGCGATAACCTGGCAGTTCATGCGGGAAAGACCCCATATCACACGACCCCTGTACGTTGTTCTGGCCGCGCAGCGGGTTCACCCCCACGCCGGGCCGACCGATATTGCCGGTCAGCATAGCGAGGTTGGCGATGCCCATCACGGTCGTCGAGCCTTGGGAATGTTCGGTCACGCCCAGCCCGTAATAGATCGCACCATTGCCGCCCGTGGCAAAAAGACGAGCAGCGGCGCGCAGTTCCGCAGGATCGACGCCGGTCAACAGCGCTGTGGCCTCAGGCGAGTGGCGGGGGTTGCTGATGAATTCAGCGTAATGCTGGAATTCGTCCCAATCGCAGCGCTCGCGTATGAATTCCTCATCCATCAGCCCCTCGGTCACAATCACATGCGCAAGGGCGCTGACCACGGCGACATTCGTGCCGGGGCGCAGGGGCAGATGATGCGCCGCCGCAATATGCGGCGATTTCACCAGATCAATCCGCCGCGGGTCGATCACGATCAGCTTCGCGCCCGCGCGCAATCGCTTCTTAAGGCGGCTTGCAAAGACCGGGTGGCCATCCGTGGGATTGGCCCCGATCACCACAACCACATCTGTATGCTCAACAGAATCGAAATCCTGCGTGCCAGCACTTGTGCCAAAGGTCTGACCCAGACCATAGCCCGTGGGCGAATGACAAACGCGCGCGCAGGTATCGGTGTTGTTGTTGCCAAAAACTGCGCGCGCCAGTTTCTGCACCAGGTAGGTTTCTTCGTTGGTGCAGCGGCTTGAGGTAATCACGCCGATAGATTTCTTACCGTATTTCTCCTGAAGCCCGCGCATCCGGGTGGCGGCAAAGTTCAGCGCCTCGTCCCAGTCGACCTCACGCCAGGGATCGGAGATGCGCTCGCGGATCATCGGCTTGAGAATGCGGTCCTTGTGATGCGCATATCCATAAGCGAACCGGCCCTTGACGCAGCTATGCCCGCGATTGGCCTTGCCGTGTTTGTAGGGCACCATACGCACCAGCGTGTCGCCGTTCATCTCTGCCTTGAAAGAGCAGCCCACACCGCAATAGGCGCAGGTGGTCACGACCGACCGATCGGGCGTGCCCATTTCGATGATCGACTTTTCTTGCAAGGTCGCAGTCGGGCAGGCCTGCACGCAGGCACCGCAACTCACGCAATCGGAACTCAGGAAATCGTCAGCGGGGCCACCTGCGGCAACGCGGCTCTCAAAACCACGGCCTTGAATCGTCAGCGCAAAGGTGCCCTGCACCTCTTCGCAGGCGCGAACGCAGCGGTTGCAGACAATGCATTTGCTGGGGTCATAGCTGAAATACGGGTTGCTGTCGTCTTTTGGCAACCATTCCGGATTGGCCTCGCCGCTCGTATTGCGGGCCTCGAAATGATTGACCATGCCGCCATCTATCGGAGCCTCATAGCGCACATCGCGCAGGCCGACCGCGCCCGCCATGTCCTGCAACTCGCAATCGCCATTGGCAGAACAGGTCAGGCAATCAAGCGGGTGGTCGGAGATGTAAAGCTCCATCACGCCGCGGCGGATCTTGCGCACCTTGGCCGACCCGGTGTGCACAACCATGCCCGGCGTCACAGGCGTGGTGCAGGATGCGGGCGTGCCGCGCCGCCCCTCGATTTCCACAACGCAGAGGCGGCACGAACCGAAGGCTTCGAGATTGTCGGAGGCGCAAAGTTTGGGGATGGAAATCCCCGCCTCCGCCGCCGCACGCAACACCGATGTGCCCTCGGGCACAATCACCGCGACACCATCAATCTCTAGCGTCACCGGCACGCCTATCTTGGCGGGCGTGCCCATGTCGCGGTCATTGGGAATGATGAAATCTTTCATTCGGCAGCCTCCTTTTGGGTGGCGAAATCATTTGGGAAATGGGTGAGCGCGGACATGACCGGAAAGGGCGTGAACCCGCCAAGAGCACAGAGCGAGCCCTCTTTCATCGTCTCACAAAGGTCCGTCAAAAGCGGAATTGCCGCCCCGTCGCCTGCCGCGATGCGGTCGATTGTCTCGACTCCGCGCACCGCGCCGATCCGGCAAGGTGTGCACTTTCCACAGCTTTCCACCGCGCAGAATTCCATCGCGAAGCGCGCCATTTGCAGCATGTCGGCATGATCGTCAAAGACCACCAGCCCGGCATGACCCAAGAGCCCGCCCTTGGCGTCAAGCTCTTCATAGCCAAGCGGCACATCGAAATTACCGACCGGCACATAGGCCCCCAAGGGTCCGCCCACCTGCACCGCCTTGACCGGGCGGCCGGTCAAGGTACCGCCACCCAGATCATTGACTACCTCGCCCAAGGTGATGCCAAAGGCCGTCTCGAACAGGCCTCCACGCGCCACATTGCCCGCAATTTGCAAGGTCACGGTGCCGCGCGACCGGCCAAGACCGAAATCGGCATAGGTCTGCGCGCCCTTCTCGAAAATCACCGGCACGGTGGCAAGGCTGATTACGTTGTTCACCACCGTCGGGCGCCCGAGAAACCCTTCGAGCGCGGGCAGCGGCGGCTTGGCACGTACAACGCCGCGTTTGCCTTCGAGCGAGTTCAAAAGTGACGTTTCCTCGCCGCAGACATAGGCCCCCGCACCCACGCGGATTTCCATGTGAAACGCGCGACCGGAACCGAGCACATCCGAACCAAGCACGCCTGCCCCGCGCGCGATCTCGACCGCGCGCCGCATTATCGCGATGGCGTCAGGATATTCCGAGCGCAGATAGACATAACCGCGCGTCGCCCCAACGCCAAGGCCCGCAATCGCCATGCCTTCGATCAGGGTAAAGGGATCGCCCTCCATGATCATCCTGTCGGCAAAGGTGCCGCTGTCGCCCTCATCGGCGTTGCAGACGATGTATTTTTGCGGGGCCTCAGCCTCATGCACCGTCTTCCACTTGATGCCGGTGGGAAAGCCTGCGCCACCTCGGCCGCGCAGGCCCGAATTGGTGACTTCTGCGACGATCTCGGCCCCACTCATGCCAATGGCCCGGCGCAGGCCGATCAGCCCGCCATGGGCAGAATAGTCCGAGAGCGACAAAGGATCGATCACGCCGACGCGCGCAAAGGTAAGGCGGGTCTGGCGCTTCATCCAGTCAAGGTCTTCGACCGGACCTAGCGCCTTGGCGCTGCTGCCATCGAGAATCTCCGCGACATCGCCCACCGTCACCGGACCATAGCCATGGCGCACCCCGTCAATCTCAACTTCCACCAACGGCTCCAGCCAGATCATGCCGCGCGTGCCGGTGCGGATGATCTCGGCCGCAGGTGCGGCGGCGCGAATCGCAGCCACGACCTCTTCAGCGCCTAGCGCTTTGGCGGCGCTGTCCATGGGAACATAAATCTTCATGCGCCCGCCTCCGCCAAGAGAGCGTCCATCCGGACGCCGTCCATCCGGCCAACCACACGATCATCCAGCATCGCCGCAGGGGCGCAGGCACAGAGGCCAAGGCAATAGACCGGCTCGACCGTCACCGCGCCATTGGCGGTGGTGCCGTGCCAGTCCAGCCCCAATTTCTTTAGCGTCGCCTCGGCCAGCGCGGCCCCACCCACCGCTTGACAGGCTTCGGCCCGGCAAATCCTGAGGACATGGCGACCAGCGGGATTGGCTCGGAAATCGTGGTAAAAGGTGATGACACCATGCAGTTCTGCCCGGCTGATGTTCAGCGCTTCACAGATTGGGGCATGCGCCTGCGTCGGTACATATCCGAACGTCTCCTGCAAAGCATGCAGTATCGGCAAGAGCGGCCCTTCAAGGTGGGTATGCTCTTTCAGGATAGCGTCGATGTCATCCGAGGTGGGTGTTGTCATGGCTGGCCTCTCGCGGTTGCTGCAGCCAGTCAAACAGAGTTTATCATGTCCTATCAATATCGCAATACGGTCACTCGATAGGCATCACCTATCAAACGTCAGCACCAAGTCGCCGCGCCTCGCGCAAGAGGCTCTCCAACACAGGCGTATGCGGCTCGCGCCAGGGGGCCACCAAGCCCACCGAATGCGCGGGTTCAGACCCAATCAACGGAATCAGGTCCACATTCTTGCCGCTGGCATGGAACCGAGCGGCATCCTCGGGCAGAACCGTAACCCAGCCCCCGGCCTCGACCGTGGCCATCAGAACGACGGTCGAATTCGATTCGATCCACGCCTCTGGCGTCACCTCGACGGCAGCAAAATTACGATTGATGATCCGGCGATTTTGCATGTCGGGCGTCAGCAAACAGAGCCGCTCCCCGGACAGTTCATCCCACCCCACGCTCTCGCACCCGGCAAAACGCGCACCCTTGGCGCAGACCAGCATATAACGTTCTTCATAAAGCGGCTCCATGCTGACGCGACCCATCGGCTCGTTGTCGAGATAGGAAATGCCCGCATCAATCTCGAGATTGTCGAGCATCGACAGGATCTCGATAGAGGTCCGCGACAGGATCGTGAACCGCACCTTGGGATGCTTGGCGTTGAAACGATGGCAGAGTCGCGCCGCCCATGTCAGCGCAGTGGGAATGGCCGCAATGCGCAACTGGCCGGACAAGCCATGCCGTTTAGCGCGCATTTCCTCCCGTAATTGCCGCGCGTCCCCGACGATCCGTCGCGCCCAGACCAGTGTTGCCTGCCCTTCGGGTGTCAGGCCACCATAGCGCGAGCCCCGAAAAATGAGCTGCACGCCCAACTGCTCCTCAAGCTGTTTGATCCCCGCCGAGAGTGAGGGTTGCGTGATCCCGACCCGCACCGCCGCACGGCCAAAATGCCCCTCTTGCGCCACCGCGATGAACATCTCCAGCTTGTCGATCATGATGGCCTCAGCAAATGAATTTTACGAGATTCAATAGAAATCACAAATGAATCCCCCCTTGCAAGCCTGCTTGATCGAGCGTCGATTCCCTGCCCGCACAGCACCAAGCAGTGCCTGAAACCTATCCGCTTCGGACAGAGCGCCAAACTTCTCCAACTATTTGATTCAGAAAGATTTCGATTTAAAGAGGTACTCAATTTTCCAAGATTTTCTCTGGAGCGGAACGTGATTTCCGACAGTACACCTTTCAAACTGCCCCCCACCACCGTTGCAGAAAGAACCCGCCAGGCTGCGCTGGCGGGTTCAAAAGGTCTCACAGGAACTGGAAATCATCCACGGTCAGCTGCGCCGCCGTGATGCCCTCGACAAGGATCGTATTGCCGTTCACGGTCATCTGCGCGCCAGCCTCCGTGTCGATGATGTTCATCGCCGCCACGAACCCGGCAAGGCCGTTGCCACCGTTGGTGATATTGGTCTCGCCCGTATCCGGGTCTACGCGGCGGATGAAGAAGCTGTCGATACCATCCTCGAAATCGGTGATGACATCCGCCTCGCCGTCAAAGAAGGAGGCGAAAACGAATTGATCCGCGCCGCTGCCGCCGGTGATCTGGTCATTGCCCGCGCCTGCATTGATCGTGTCATTGCCAGCCCCGCCGTCGATCAGGTCATCCCGGCCACCGCCCGCAAGGAAATCATTGCCATCGCCGCCAAAGATATCGTCATCGCCTTCGCCGCCACCGACGCTATCGTTACCGGCCCCTGCATCAATCGTGTCGCGCCCGGTGCCGCCGCCGATGTCGTCATTGCCATCGCCCGCGTCGATCAGGTCAGTGCCGAAACTGCCCGACATGCTGTCATTGCCGTCGCCGCCCGAGAGCGTGTCATTATCGGCGCCGCCTGCCACCACGTCATTGCCCGCGCCGCCCGTGATGCTGTCCGCGCCAAAGCCACCGCCGATGATGTCATCCCCATCGCCACCGTCGATGGTGTCATTCCCCAGACCGCCGCCGATGTTGTCGTTACCGGTCCCCCCGGAGATCAGGTCATTGCCATCCGCCCCGGCAATCGAGTCATTCCCATCTCCTCCGTCGAGAATATCATTGCCAGACTGACCGAACACACCATCATCACCCCCCAGACCACGCAGCACGTCATCGCCTGCGTTGCCAATCAATGTATCGGCCAATTCGGTGCCGACACTGGCCAGAGGCACCTCAAGCGCCGAGGTCAGGAAACTCTCGTCATTGGTAAGGGCAAAATCCAGCACCGCATTGTCGAAGGCCGCGCTGTCCTCTTGCAATCCCGCGGCAAGCGCTGCATCGCGCGCAGCGGCAAGAACTCCGGGATCAAGCGTGTCAAGCGAGACAATCGCACCGGGGAAATCCGACTGAAAGAACCCATCCGGGCTCTCGCCCGCGTCGTAGGTAAAGAGGCTGTCCCCAAGATTGCTGACCCGCCAATCGTCGCGATAAGCGCCATAAAGCTCCGAGAAGACCAAGGGCCGTGCGAGAACGGTGCCATCAGCCTGCGCAATGTCATTGTCGGGGTTGCCGTCACCATCGCCAAGCAACCCCTCAAGCGATCCGAGCAGCTCGGCGTTCAGACGCACGTCGAGGTCGAGGCGATCATCCCGTACCCGCACGACAACCTGACTGTCGCCATTGCCGATCACACCATCCGCGCCGGGATAGACAATGGTGTAAACATCTCCGCGCCGGTAAATGCGCCCCTCGCCCACATCAAGCGCCGATCCATCCGCCAGAGCAACCGCCACGCCATTCACGTGCAGCGGTTCCGCATCCGCCGCGTCGATCATCACCGGCGTGCCATCGAGATTGGTGGCAATCGCCTGATTGACGCTGACATTCTCGCCCACCGGAACCATCCGCGCCTGCAAGGCAAAGCCCTGCGCATCGGTGGATTGCAACAGAACGAACTCACCCGCCGCCTGGAAATCGTAATCCACCCCATCCAGGGTCTTGAGATGCGGATCACCAGAGACCCATCCCGGCAGGGCATCGGTCGAAAACTGCGGCAAGAGGTCAAGAAAGGCGTCGACGATGTCAGGATTGCCCGGCCCTGTAAAATCGAAAGCATCCAGCAGCAAGGTATCCGCGGGCACCCCCTCAAACACGGCCCGGATCGCGGCAAAACCAACGGTCAGGATGCTGACATCGCCCGCGGCAATGTCTTCCAGAACACCGATCGACTGATCGATGACCTCCTGCACACTCAGCCCGTCCGGTATGAGATCCGGCGTCAGTATCGCCGAGAGTTGGGCGCGGATCGTGGGGATCACGCTGAGCAGAAAGCTGAAGTCCGTGTTCAGCAGGCTCGCCTCTGCCGCGTCGAGCAAGGCAAGGTATTCTCCAACCGTGATGGTCTCGGGATCGACAGCAAGCGCATTGCTCAGATCCTGATCGTTGAGAAAGGTCAGTGCCGTCAGCAATTGACCATTCAGTGCGGTCAGATCATCGAGGCTGGTCACGTCAAATGAGTCGGGAAACATTCAGGGCTCCATTTCAATAATAGGGTATTCTCATAAATCTTGTCCGCACAGGCCAATGACTGAGGCACGCCGGACCGACACACTCCACCACTCAACCGACAAACACCCGACACCGCCCCCTGCGCGCCAAAATGCAATGCACACAGTGGGATGGATGATGTGAACCACTCACTGAGAACCCGGGTGCTCTGCTGGCTGATACTATGCAAAAGCATAGACATCACGAAACCGTGAAATCAAGCGGCGCGTGAGATGACCGCGTGGGAAAATTCCGCCGTTTGCCACAGGTGCGCAGCGCTGTTGCATGACACTATCAGGCATGCTCCGGGCAAGCGGGACTTTCGCACCAGAGACCCTTGGCGAGAGCAAGCCCATCGTAACCACCGCCCCTGAGGCTTGCCGGGTAGTGATCCGACGCGCCGTGCCGGAACGCGGGGCCACAGACGTCACGCCAGTTGAATTTTTGGTGTTAAACCATTGATCCTTTTCCTTTCTAATGATTGGTGTCCCCGACATTCAGGAGAAAGCTCTATGCAGATCGCAGTCGTCGGCGCGGGCATTGGCGGTTTGGCATGCACACTATTGCTGCGCCGACAAAATCATTCCGTCTCCATCTTTGATCAATTCACAGAACCGGCGCCTGTCGGCTCTGGGCTCATGCTTCAACCCGTCGGGCTGGCGGTTCTCGATCACATGGGGCTTGGAGACGCGGCGCGAGACATGGGCGCCCCGATATCAAGGCTGCTTGGACATTCTGCGCGCAGTGGACGTCGCGTGCTTGACACACGCTACGGCGCGCAACCCGGGCTCGGAATACACCGGGCCGCTGTGTTCGACCTGCTGTTCAAGGCGGCGATGACAAGCGGGCCAACCCTGCATACGGATCGCAAGGTCATCGCGCAGAAGGATGGACAGCTTCACTTCGAAAACGGTGGGCGGTCGGAGGTGTTTGATCTCATCATAGATTCCTCCGGTGCCGGCTCATTGCTTTCACCGCTTGCCGCCCGCCCTCTGGCTTTTGGCGCAATTTGGGGAACCGTGGATTGGGTTGACGGCGCTCTGCCCTCCGACATGCTGACCCAACGCTATCGGCAGGCCAATCGCATGACCGGCATACTACCCGTCGGGCGCATGCCCGGCGATGACATCCCCAAGGCCGCGCTGTTCTGGCTTTTGCCCCATGATGGGCACGCCGAATGGCTCGACCGGGGTCTCGCGGCCTGGAAAGCCGAAGCCTGCGACCTCTGGCCAGCCTTGGCCCCGTTTGTTGCACAGATCGACGCACCCGAGCGAATGACAATGGCCCGCTATAGCCACGGCACCCTGACGCGCCCGATTGGGCCCGGCACAGCCTTTATCGGGGATGCCGCGCATCGCGCGAGCCCACAGTTGGGCCAAGGGGCCAACATGGCCCTGCTCGACGCCTTTGCCTTGGCCCATTGGCTTGAGCACGAACCGCCCACGACCGCATTGGAGCGCTACGCGGCTTCCCGCCACCGGCATGTGGGTCTTTATCAGCTTGCCAGCCGGGTGTTCACACCGCTCTATCAGAGTGAGAGCCGTCTGCTGCCCTGGCTGCGCGACACACTCCTCTTCCCGGCAAGCATACTGCCACCGATCTCATGGACGCTGACCTCGCTGGTTCGAGGTGACCTGCTGCCACCAATACGCGGCGCAGATTTGCCTCTACTGCCTCGCAGATTCTTAACCGAGATTTCCGGCAAGAATAGCCATGGATAGGACCGTGAAGCTTTATAAACCTTTGAAGACGATCAAGCGGCGCAAAGGAACTGCTATAGTATTCAATGAAAACTCGCCTGAAAGGACGTCGCGGTCAGCGAGACATGCGCGTCCAGCGGCGGATGCAGCTCGAACGCCTTCGGCTCGCGCGCGAAGTTCCAAAGCCTAAACAGCGACCATTCCGAACGCCGTTCCTCGGCCACAGCCAGCTCATTGCGGCTGATATGGAAAGGCGTGCGCTCCCAGCCATTCGTCGTCTTCACCTCGATCAGACGTGGGCGGCCATCCGGCGCGAAGCTGGCGATATCGTAGCCCGCACCATCGCCGTCCTCCTCCGATACCCACCTGACCTTGCGCGCAAGATCGTCGCGGCCCGCTGATTTCAGGGATGCACGCTCATGCGCTAGGACGCACTCCTCTCCGGCACGGCCGAGGGCGCGGTTTCGCTCGTCTCTCGCCGCGACATCGAATTTGCGGGCGATATGCTGCATCTGCTCCAGCTCCTGCGGAGGCGGCTGGTTCGACAACGTGGGCGGCGGCCCGATCCAGATCGGCCGCGCCTCCGCGAGGCCTGTCGGCGTTCTGGTACCCGAATGGCGTCCGAGCCATGCCGGGTTTAGCGCCAGCCATCGTGCCACGGCATCCACCAGCGTCATCTGAAAATTGAAGGCGGGCTTGTAGCCCGAGATCCAGTCCTCACCCAGCCCCTTCAGCACGGCGCTGATGTTCTGGTGCTTGAATTCGACCGATCCCTCGGACCGATCGTTCAACAACGGCAGTAGCGCCCGTCGATGCTCGGCCTTGTTGTAGCGGCGACCAGAGACGTCGTCGGCCAACATCGCGAAGTAATCCGCGACGATCAGGTCGTTCTCGTGATCTGTCCAAGGCCCGTTCGACATTGCGCCAGGCTAGTGGCTGAAACTTCGTTTGTCATCAGAGACTTCGCGCAAAACTCCCAAGACATACCAACGACTACGCCGCCCGTGTCGCGTCTCCATCTGCTTTGAGACAAGCCGGGACCAGCGAGACACGGGCGCAGCGCGATCCGGTCAGTTCTTTGAAATCTATGGGGGTTTTGAACCCGTCTCGCCGAGAGCTGAGGGCGGGTGGAAAGGGACGGTGGGCGTTCGGAGACCGATCTCACGCAGCTGGCCAGTCTCCGACGCGCGGATGGCCTTCGCAAACCCCATTGGCACATAAAGAAAAAGGCCCCGCGAGGGACCTGTTTTCGGGTTTGCAATGTGCAAGTGGCGGAGCCGATGGGATTCGAACCCACGAGACCCTTCCGGGCCTACTCCCTTAGCAGGGGAGCGCCTTCGACCACTCGGCCACAGCTCCGTTGACGCGTATAGCCGCCCCTGTGGGAGAGTTACAAGGCAAAATTTCGACTGTTTATCCGATCCTTTGTGCCTGTACCGAAAAAGGTCAAAGCCGCCCCAAACCGGGGGCGGCCAGACCTATGCACATCCGGCGCCGGGGCCTGCGGATCATCTCCGCAGGGCACGGCGCAGCCTCAGTTTGCCATCAAGGCGGGCACAATCGTGACAATCGATGGGACGAACCACAAAAGGCCAAGTGCCCCAAGCTGGATCAGCACGAAAGGGATCACGCCGCGATAGATATGGCCGGTTGTAACCTCTTTGGGGGCCACCCCGCGCAGGTAGAACAGCGCGAACCCAAAAGGCGGCGTCAGAAACGAGGTCTGAAGATTGACCGCGATCATGATCGTCACCCATTTCGGATCAAACGTTCCGCCATAGATCACCGGCCCCACGATGGGGATCACGATATAGATGATCTCTAGGAAATCGAGCACGAAACCCAGCACGAAAAGCACCAGCATCACAATCAGGAAAACCTTGAGCTCGTTGTCAAAGCTCTTGAGAAATTCCTGGATGTAATGCTCGCCCCCAAAACTGATGACCACGAGGTTGAGAAGCTGCGAGCCGATCAGGATGGTAAACACCATGCTCGTGACCTTTGCCGTTTCACGCACCACGGGCGTCAGAACGCCACCGGAATAAAGCACCCAACACGCAAACAAGAGGCCAAAAACAGCGTAAAGATAGGCGGCATAGGCAAAGAAGAACGCAACCCAGGATTCAAAGCTGACCCCGTCCTGATTGATCCGAAGATCAAAGTTGATACCGATCAGGATCGACAGCACCACCGCCAGCGTGGCCAGGATGATGATCTTGGGGGACCGATCCTGATCGCGCAGCTTGCGATAGGCCGCGAGCATTATGGCCCCACCAGCGCCCAGTGCCGCTGCCGGGGTCGGGTTGGTTATCCCGCCCAGGATCGACCCCAGGACCGCGACAATCAGCACGAGGGGCGGAAAGACCACGCGGATCAGTTCGTTCTTGGCCATCCGCGCTGCGCCGTGGGCGCAGCCATAGCAGGCCATGGCCAGAGGTATGGCCAAGAGCAAGACCGTCACCCCAGACGAGGTTGAGGGACGGATGAGCGTAATATCAACCAATATCCCCAACACGATCCCAAGCGCCCCGATCAAGAGCGGCGCCGGATTTGCGGACGGGGAAACGCCCCGCGCCACGGCCAGCGTCATGCCCAGCATCACCATCAGCGTGGCCACACCAGTGCCGATCGGGGCTGCGTCTGCCTCTTTTTGCAGGCGCAACGCATCGATCTCTTCTGGCGTCAGGCGCACACTCGCGGTGACGCCACCTGCTGCGTCAATCGTCTGTTGTTCAGCCACGGCCGCATCCCATTTCGACTGCCCGTGCAACTCGATCATGGCCGCCTGACATTCGGCGCTTACATTGGTGCGCAATGACGCGGATTTACCCTGATCGCTGAAGCTGTCCACGATCAGGTTTTGACTGCCGACCATACCCAAGGTCGAGAGCAACATCACTCCGGCAATCAGCGCAGTCGGTACACCCAGAAACCACGTGAACCCCTCACCACGGGTGATCACCTCACCGCGCCCGCCCCCGGCGATCTGCACAGCCGGGGCCTTGGACGGGTTCACCAAGGCATACCCGAATGCATAAAGCCCATAGAGCAACGCCAGCATCACGCCCGGCAACAGCGCCGCCTGAAAGAGCGTGCCCACCGACACCACCGCCGGCTCTCCCAAATAGGTCAGTGCGTCCGAGCACCCCACCGCCAGCGCCCGGTTTTCCTGCGCCACGGAATAGAGATCGCCCGCCAAAGTCCCCAAGAGCACGATCACAATCGAGGGCGGAATGATCTGGCCTAGCGTGCCCGACGCCGCGATGACGCCAGTCGCCAGTTGCGGACTATAGCCGGCGCGCAGCATCGTGGGCAGGCTCAAAAGGCCCATTGTTACCACCGTGGCCCCCACGATCCCTGTCGAGGCCGCAAGGAAGGTTCCAACCACCACGACCGACACCGCCAGACCGCCCGGCAGCGGGCCAAAAACCCGCGCCATGGTGGTCAAGAGATCATTGGCGATCTTGGAGCGCTCCAGGGTGATCCCCATCATCACGAACATCAGAACCGCCAGCAGCGTCTCGATCGACGCGCCCGCCAGTACCCGCTCGTTGATGCGGTTCACAAGAAAGGACACATTGCGATCCAGCGCCACCTCCCAGCCCAGCGGGAATACCGGCTGCGCCGCGCGCGGCAAATCCGGATAGCGAAAGATCGAAATGGCATCGGGCCGCACACCGCTCGCCAGAACGGAATTATAGGCTTCGCTCGTTGTGTCGATCGCCTGATGGATGAGCAGACCCGCGCTGTCCAACCCGGCAATAATGCCAAATGCCACAACCCCCGCGCCGCCAATGGCAAAGGCCACGGGAAAGCCTGATAGAATACCCCCAAAGAGGCACAAGAATACGATGATCAGCCCGATCTCGACGCCGTCCAGTCCGAATAGCATTGGTCCCTGCCCCTTTAATGTGTGCCTTCAAAGGCTTCTTCACCCTCGCCCAGCGTGTCGCGGTCGAGGTATTTGCCCAGACTGTCGGGGCCTTCCTTGAATTCCAGATAAGAGCGCCAGAAAAACGCCATGGCATGCAGGAACACCATGCCTGCAAAGAGCACTAGCAACACCTTGAACAGAAAGTACCCGTTGAACCCGTTGGGGCTGAACCCGATGGTTTCCACATTCCAGCGCAACGCGCGGGACTTCATCAAAAGACGTTCCAGCGGTTCGCTGGCCGAAGGGTTCGGCACGATCAGGTGCCGCCACATGAAGAACCAGCCATACATCCACGTCAACACCGCCATCGGCATCATGAAAATCAGACTGCCCGCCATGTCGATGATCTTTTTGGTGGCATGGCTCACAGGGGCATAGATCAGGTCCACCCGCACATGCCCGCCTTGGACAAAGGTGTATGTAGCGCAGAGAGTGACGATCAGCGCGTTGTAGAGCTTGAGTTCTTCGGAATACCAACTGATGTCGAACTGTAGCGGAATACCGATGCCGAACACCATATCGGGACGGGCAAAGATACGCTGAATAAATACAATTAGTATCTGTTGGATCACCATGATCAGCCCGGCCCAAGCAGCAAAACGGCCGACCGTGTTGGCCATTCCCTCCAACCCGCGCACACAGCCCCACATGAATTCGTTTTTCCAGATGCCCACGGCGGTAACCACCAGAAACACCGTGAAGACCACAAAAAAGAATTCAACCGAGCCGCCATAATAAACGACCCGCATGATCGCCTCTTTGTCGGACCAATTCAGCCAGCTTGCGGGATGGCTGAGGGCATAGGCCAGATTGTAAAAGGCCATGCCGATATTCTGGAAAATCCAGAGAATTGCGTCCAGCATCCTGTCCCCCTCACGCGCGGTGCTGCGGGCCCGCGCGGCCCGTCATTCGGTAGCGGCAGGCCCCGGCATACGGGACCTGCCAATCAAACCATTCGCCGGGGATCAGCCCAGAACGCGGTCGCGTTGCGCGGTGTAGGCACCGTCCGACTTGTTGATCCAAGCCGAAGACGATTTCAGCGACGCCATGTAGCTGTCATAGACGCGCTTGTAGATCTCGTCGCCCATGTTCTCCTGATGCACGGCATCGGACGCCTGCCCGAACGCATCCCAGACGCTGTCGGGGAATTCCAGCGTCTTGACGCCGTTGGATTGCAGACGCTGCAGGGCCGACGAGTTGTTGGACAGGAACTGGGCGAGGTTCCACTGATGCGCCTCGGCGCAGCCGATCTCGACCATCTTCTGCTGGGCAGGGGTCAGGCTCTCGAACACTTCGCGGTTCATGCCGATCGACAGACCCGCACCCGGCTCGTGGAAACCGGCGGTGTAATAGAACTTGGTGATCTCCTGGAACCCGGCCTTTTCATCGGCCCAGGGACCGATCCACTCGGTGCCGTCAATCGCGCCGGATGCAAGCGCCTGATAGACTTCGGCACCCGGAATGTTCTGAACCGATGCGCCCAGTTTGCCCAGCGCTTTGCCGCCCAGACCGGGCATGCGGAATTTGAGACCGTTGAAATCCTCGGGACCGTTGATCTCTTTCGAGAACCAGCCACCGGCCTGCGCGCCCGTGTTACCTGCGAGGAAAGACTTGAGACCAAAGATCTGACCCAGCTCGTCATGGAACGCAGCACCGCCGTCGTGGTAGTACCAATTCACCAGTTCCTGCGCGGTCATGCCGAAGGGCACCGATGTAAAGAACGCATAGGCGGGATGCTGACCGACGAAATAGTAATCGGCCCCGTGATACATATCTGCCTGCCCGGCGGTTACGGCGTCGAACACCTCGAACGCGCCCACCAGTTCACCGGCACCCTTGACGTCGATCACGATGCTGCCATCGGCCATGCCGTTGATGTTGTCGGCGGCGCGCTGTGCGGCGTCAAACACGCCCGCAAGGCCCCGACCCCATGTCGTGACCATGGTCAGATTGCGCACGCCCTGCGCATAGAGCGGTGCCGCCAGCGTCGACGCGGCAACAGCAGCCCCGCCACCCAAAGCGGTGTTTTTCAGAAAAGAGCGACGATCCATGTGGTTTCCTCCCCATTATTGTGACAGTGCCGCCACCTCTCTGACAGCACCCGGATCCTGTGTAGTGGGCAGACCTTAACGACGGGTTCTGCATCTGCAAATACCGACTACTGCGTAGAAACCGGGGCGAGGTGCAAACTTTTCGTGATGATTTTCGGGGTCTAGACAGGTCTTTGCATGCAATTGTGCACGCAGCCCGCGCTTTGTGCTTGAAACCGGATCGGCGCGGGTGTTGAGATTCGCGCATGACACCCAAAATCTTTTCCACCCTCCCGGGCTACACCGGCGCCCTGTTTCGTGCGGACCTCTTCGCAGGTATCAGCGTGGCCATGGTGGCGCTGCCGCTCAGCATCGCCATCGCCATCGCGTCGGGCGCAGACCCAGCCTCGGGGCTGACAACGGCGATCATTGCCGGCTTTCTCATTTCGGCCTTGGGTGGCAGCCGGGTGCAGATCGGCGGCCCGACCGGTGCTTTCATCGTCGTGGTTTACGGCGTCATTTCCGAACACGGGCAGGACGGGCTGATCATCGCCACACTTATGGCCGGCGTGATCCTGGTGGTCGCGGGCCGATTGCGTGCGGGAAGCCTGGTGCGCCATATCCCCGAGGCGGTGATCAACGGCTTTACCATAGGCATCGCCATCATCATCGCCACCAGCCAGATCAAGGACTTTCTCGGCCTCAGCACCGAAAGCCTGCCGGCTGAATTTCTTGAGAAGATCGAAGCGCTCTGGCACGCCCGAGACACGTTCAACCCGCAAGCGCTGGTGATCGGCCTGACAACCATGGTGCTCATCGTGGTTCTGCGCCGCGCAGCCCCGCGCTATCCGGGCCTGATCGTGGCGGTTGGCCTCACCTCCGCCGCCGTGGCGCTGTGGCACCTGCCGGTTGACACGCTCCTGTCGCGCTTTGGGCCTCTGCCCAACACACCCAACTTGCCCAGCATCCCGCATCTCAGCCTTGAGCGGATGATCGACCTGCTGCCGTCGGCCCTCATCATCGCCTTTCTGGCGGGGGTGGAATCGCTGCTCTCTGCGGCCGTTGCAGACCGGATGATCGGCGACAAATCCCAACCCAACGCCGAGGTGATCGGCAATGGCGTGGCAAATATCGGCTCGGCGCTCTTTGGCGGGCTGCCAGCCACCGGCGCAATTGCCCGCACCGCTACCAATGTGCGCGCAGGCGGGCGCACGCCGGTGGCGGGTATGGTTCATGCGCTCGTGATCCTGCTGGTGATGCTGCTCGCGGCCCCGCTCGCAGGCTATTTTGCCATGCCCGCCCTTGCCGGTCTCTTGATGCTGATCGCGTGGAATATGTCTGAGCCGCACAAATGGCGTAGCTATATGGCCGACCACCCCTCGGATCGGGTTCTGCTCTTGCTCACCCTCATTCTCACCGTGCTGGCCGACCTGACGGTCGCCATCGGGGTCGGTGTGGCCTTGGGCCTGGCACTACGCCTGCGTCGCCGGGATGTGCCGCCCGCCGATTGGCACCCGCCAGAGCATTGAAACACGAGACGCTGGAAATGGCGCGCATTTGGCCCTATCGCTGATCCATGCAACGCTTGCTCGCTCGCATCCGGCTGAATTACGGCCAAAAGCTCTTTCTGGTCGCCACCCTGCCGCTGATCCTCACGGCAGTGGCGATTTCAGTCGTGGTCACGCTGCAGTCGCGCCAATTGGCGGAACGCGAGATCGAAACACTCGAGGCGCAACTGATCGAGGCCAAGCGCGCCGAACTCAAGAATTACCTCTCCATCGCCCGCACCGCCTTTGTGAACATCTATGGGCGTGCGGCCCCCAATGACGAAACCGCGATGGAACAGGTCACCCAGATCCTCGCGGGCATGCTCTACGGACAGGACGGCTATTTCTTTGTGTTCGACTATGACGGCACCAATCTCGTCAGCCCGCGCCGCACCGAACTCATTGGCCGCAACTGGACGGGGCTTGAGGATGATGGCGGCCAACCCATCACAGATGAATTGATCCGCCTTGCGCGCAGCGGCGGCGGCTATCACAGCTATGAGTGGCCCAAGCCTTCAACCGGCGAGCGCGCGCAGATGGTGACATATGTGATCGGGCTTCAGGATTGGCGCTGGGCTGTTGGCACCGGTGTTTTCATCGACGATGTTGTGGCCACTGTTACCGCCTCGCGCCGACAGGTCGAGGCGCGGGTGGAACGCACCTTCTTTTACATCGGCGCGGCGATGCTGGCGGCGCTATTGCTCGTGTTCGTCTCGGGCCTGTTCATCAATATCCGCGAGCGCCGCCTTGCCGACGCCAAGCTCAAGAAACTGACCCAACGCGTGTTTGACGCACAAGAAGAGGAACGCGGCCGCGTCGCACGCGAGCTGCATGACGGCATCAGCCAAATCCTCGTTGGCGTCCGCTACGCCCTCGACACTGCCAAGCGACGATTGGCGGCGGGGGACGCACGCGCCGCCGATACGCTGGAGCGTGGTATCACGCACCTCTCGGGTGCCATCCAGGAGGTGCGCCGCATCAGCCGTGACCTGCGTCCCGGTGTCCTCGATGATCTGGGCCTTGGCCCCGCGCTCAAGACGCTGGCCGAAGAATTTGGCAAACGCACCGGCATTGTGACCGAGTTCAGTACAGTGGTGTTTCGCAACCGGCTGGATGACGAGGCCAAGATCGCGCTCTACCGCGTGGCGCAAGAGGCCTTTACCAATATCGAGCGTCACTCTGGTGCCACCCGCGTCACCGTTGATGTGCGCGGCCATGCGCGCGGGGCTACCTTGCGTATCGCTGATAACGGTTGTGGCCTCGACCGCGCCAAACCTTCGGGCACGCCCGGTGGCGGGCTTGGCCTGCGCAATATGCAGGAACGGGTCGAACAACTCGACGGGACCCTCACCGTGATCTCGGGCAAGACCGGCACAACGATCGAGGCCACCGTGCCGCTCACCCACCTTTTGCCGCCACAAGAGCGGCCAAACCCCAAGGAAAAGGCCCGCGCATGAGCCCCAAACCCATCCGGATCGTGATCGTGGACGACCACCCGATGGTGGCCGAAGGCATCCAGTCCATTCTCGAAAGCTATGATGACGTGGAAATCCTGGCCACGCTGGGCAACGGTCAGGCGATTATTGACCGGGTCGAAGCGCTTGCCCCCGATGTGATCCTGCTCGACCTCAACATGCCGGGGTTGGGCGGGCTGACCACAACCGAAATCATCCTTGAAAAATGCCCTGACACCCGCATCCTGATCCTCAGCATGCATGACAGCCCCGAATATATCTCTTCGGCGCTCAGCCATGGCGCGGCGGGCTATGTGCTCAAGGACGTGCCGACGGATGAGATCAAGCGCGCCATCGACGCGGTGATGAGCGGTCAACGCTATCTCTGCACCGGGGCCAAGGGCTCGCTCGCGCCTTATGAGAACCCCGAGCGTGAACAACTCACCAACCGCGAACAGACGATCCTGCTGCAACTGGCCCAAGGCAAATCCAATAAAGACGTGGCGCAAGCGCTCGATATTTCCGTGCGGACGGTCGAGACCCACCGCAAGAACATCAAGCGCAAACTCGGCATCGCCTCGACCGCGGGGCTTACCCGCTATGCGCTGGAACATGGCGTGTTGCAGGGCACGGGCGTCCGGCTCTGATCCGAGCGACCAGATTGGGGGCCAGCCCCCAAACCCCCGAGGTATTTTCGGCCAGATGAAAGCCGCGCGCAGCCCCGGCATCACGGGGCGATTCCCGCAAAAACGGGGTCCCCGGAGGCACGCAAAACGGGAAACGCACATCCAAAGCCCATTTTGCGCAATAAATGCAAAGATTTCATCCCGTTTTGCGACATTTTATCCACCAAATCGGCTTGACGCCCCCTGCCCCCGCACCTAATGTCCGCGCCACGCAGAACGGAGTCGCCCACGTGGACACACTAGTATTCATTGTAGGTCATTGGCGCATGGGCCGGTAACGGACACCCGTAGGGTCCCCCATGCGCCCCCGGAAAAACCGGGGGCTTTTTTATGCGAACTGAGTTGACGTCATATACGGAGCACGAGCACATGACACGTCAGATGACCGGAGCGAGAATGGTGGTCCAGGCCCTCAAGGATCAGGGCGTGGATGTCGTATTCGGGTATCCCGGCGGTGCCGTGCTACCTATCTACGATGAGATCTTCCAGCAGAATGACATTCGCCACATCCTCGTGCGCCACGAACAGGCCGCCGTCCATGCGGCCGAAGGCTATGCGCGCTCGACCGGCAAACCGGGCGTGGTCCTTGTCACCTCCGGCCCCGGTGCGACCAACGCGGTCACGGGTCTCACCGATGCCCTTATGGATTCAATTCCGCTGGTGGTTCTGACAGGCCAGGTGCCTACCTTCATGATCGGCAATGACGCCTTTCAAGAGGCCGATACCGTGGGCATCACCCGCCCCTGCACCAAGCACAATTGGCTGGTGAGCGACACCGCGCGCTTGGCCGATACGCTGCATCAGGCCTTTCATGTCGCCACGACCGGGCGCCCCGGCCCAGTTCTGGTCGACATTCCCAAAGATGTGCAATTCGCTTCGGCTACCTATACGGCCCCCAAGCAAGCGCGCGTCTCGCATTACCAACCGCAAGTCAAAGGCGACATAGAAGGTATCACCGATCTGGTGGCTGCGCTTGAAAAGGCCAAGCGCCCGATCTTTTACACCGGCGGCGGCGTCATCAACTCTGGACCAGAGGCCACACGCCTCTTGCGCGAATTGGTTGCGGCAACGGGCATTCCCACCACCTCAACTCTCATGGGCCTAGGGGCCTATCCCGCCAATGGCACAAACTGGATCGGCATGCTCGGTATGCATGGGCTCTACGAGGCGAACATGGCCATGCATGGCTGTGACCTCATGATCAACATCGGCGCGCGGTTTGACGATCGCATCACCGGACGTCTCGACGCGTTCAGCCCCGACAGCATCAAGGCCCATATCGACATCGACCCCTCGTCGATCAACAAGGTGATTCGCGCTGATATCCCCATCGTCGGCGACATCGCCAATGTTTTGGCCGATGTGATTGAGGTCTGGAAGGCGCGCGGCTCCAAACTCAACCGTGAAGGCATCGCCAAGTGGTGGGAGCGCATCAACGAGTGGAAAAAGGTCGATTGCCTCAAGTTCACCCAAAAGGGCAAGACCATCAAACCGCAACACGCCCTTGCCCGGCTCGAAGCGCTGACCAAGGATCATGACCGCTATATCTGCACCGAGGTGGGACAGCATCAGATGTGGGCGGCGCAGTATCTGGGCTTCAACGATCCAAACCGTTGGATGACCTCGGGCGGGCTTGGCACAATGGGCTATGGCTTTCCGGCCTCCATCGGGGTGCAGATCGCCCATCCCGAGGCGCTCGTGATCAATGTCGCAGGCGAGGCGTCTTGGCTGATGAACATGCAGGAAATGGGCACGGCGATGCAATATCACCTGCCCGTCAAACAGTTCATCCTCAACAACGAGCGTTTGGGTATGGTCCGCCAGTGGCAGCAATTGCTGCATGGAGAGCGCTATTCGTCAAGCTGGTCGGAATCCCTACCTGATTTCGTAAAGCTGGCCGAGGCTTTTGGCGCCAAGGGGATTCTCTGCTCGGACCCTGCCGATCTCGATGACGCGATCATGGAGATGCTGAACCATGACGGGCCGGTGATCTTTGATTGCCTCGTGGAAAAGCACGAAAACTGCTTCCCGATGATCCCGTCCGGCGAGCCGCACAACAAGATGCTGCTGGGTGAGGCAAGCACCAAGGACGCCATCAAAGAGGGCGGCGCGGTTCTGGTGTGACGCGGGGCTCACCCCACCACCAGCCACGCCAGATCAACAAGGAATCCGCATAATGTCCGCTCTGCAAATCAAAAAAGGCTCGTCCAAACATTCCGCCTATAACCTGCGCCCAACCTTTTCGGATGTGCAGGAAACCCATACTTTGGCGGTGCTGGTCGATAACGAACCCGGTGTTCTCGCCCGCGTCATCGGCCTCTTCTCGGGGCGCGGCTACAATATCGACAGCCTCACCGTGGCCGAGGTGGATCACACCGGCCACACAAGCCGCATCACCATCGTGACCACAGGCACGCCGCAGGTGATCGAACAGATCAAGGCACAGTTGGGCCGCATCGTGCCGGTCCACAAGGTCAATGACCTCACCGTCGAAGGGGCCAGCGTCGAGCGCGAATTGGCGCTGCTGAAGGTCGAAGGCACCGGCGACAAGCGCGTCGAGGCACTGCGCCTGGCCGACATCTTCCGCGCAAATGCGGTGGACAGCACGCTCACAAGCTTTGTGTTCGAGATCACCGGCGCGCCCGAGAAAATCGACGCCTTCGCCGAATTGATGCGTCCGCTTGGCCTTGTGGAAATGGCACGCACAGGCGTCGCGGCCCTGCCGCGCGGCCTCTGATCGGGGCCACGGTCACAGGCTTGTCGCGGGTTTGACGCGCCGCGTCGCAGACAGGCGCGTGTGGGTGCGGGGCACTGGCGCAATATGCGTCAGCCCTAACCTCCGGAGACACCAAAATGCCCGCGCTGACCGATCTTTCGAATGTCCGCACATCCGTTGATCAGGCCAACGGCCTGCCCAATGCCCATTACATAGATCCCGGCGTCTTCGAGGAAGAAAAGCACGCGCTGCTCTTCAGCCAATGGGCCGGTCTTGCCGTAGGGGCCGATGTGCCGGAACCGGGCGATGCCAAACCGATCGAATTCCTGGGCATGCCGCTCTTGCTCCTGCGTGACAAGGACGGTCAGGTACGCGTGTTTCAGAACATATGCCGCCACCGAGGCATGATCCTCGTCGAGGAACCGCGCAAGATCGAGGGGGCCATCCGCTGCCCTTATCATTCGTGGTGCTATTCGACCAAGGGCGCGCTCGTCTCGACCCCGCATGTCGGCGGACCGGGGCACAACACCCACGAGAGCATCAAACGCGACGACCTGGGCCTGACCGAGATTCGCAGCCATATCTGGCGCGATGTGGTCTGGATCAATGTCTCGGGCGATGCCCCCGCGTTTGAGGATGCGATGGCTGATCTCATCGCCCGCTGGCGCGAATTTGATCTGCCGGTCTATCACGGCGGGGCGGATAGCCGCTTTACGCTTGAGGTGAAAACCAACTGGAAACTCGCGGTCGAGAACTATTGCGAGAGCTATCACCTGCCGTGGGTCCACCCCGGCCTCAACAGCTATTCCCGGCTCGAAGATCATTACCACATCGAGAAACCGGGCGAATATTCCGGTCAGGGCACGATGGTCTATCGCCAACTGACCAATGAGACCGGCGCGACATTCCCGGATTTCGCCGAAGTGGGGGCGAAATGGAACGAACAGGCCGAATATGTCGCGGCCTATCCCAATGTCCTCTTGGGCGTTCACCGCGACCACGCCTTTGCCATTATATTGGAGCCGAAAGGGCCAGAGCGCACGGTCGAGCATATCCACCTCTATTACTCGGTTCCCAATGCCGATGGTGGGCTGCGCCTGCGCAATACCCAGCTTTGGAAAACCGTGTTCGAAGAGGATATCTTTGTGGTCGAGGGCATGCAGCGTGGCCGCCACGCGACCTATTTCGACGGCGGGCGTTTCTCTCCGGTAATGGACAGCCCCACACACTGTTTTCACGCTTGGGTGGCAGACCGCGTCGAGGCACATCGCGCCATGGCCCGCGCAGCATAATGACCGACCTCGACAGCGCGATGGTCCGCGCCCATGAAACGGGCGACCGGGCAGCGCTGATCTCGCTCTATACGCAGGCGGCAGACCGGGCCGAAACCCTTGACGCCGCCTGCTTTTTTCTCACCCATGCCTATATCTTCGCACTTGAGGCCGGCGCGTTTGAGGCCGCACATCTGCACGCCCGCCTGATCGCCCACGGGCGAGAGGCATAGCGCCTCCTGCTTCTTTTTGGCTCAAATACTCCGGGGGGTCCGGGGGGCAGCGCCCCCCGCCTCGCAAATCAGCGTATAGAGATGCCATGTTGCATGCCCCAAAAGCGGCAGCGCAAAAAATAGCCCCAGAAACGCAGGCAGCATCGCCAGAAACGTCAGTCCCGCCACCAGAGCCGCCCAGACCAGCATCGGCACCGGGTTTTCGATCACCACCCGAAGGCTTGTCAGCATCGCAGTGACAAAATCGACCTCCCGGTCCAGCAACAAGGGCAGCGACACCACCGTCAGACTATAGAGCAACAGCGCAAAGATCGCGCCAACACCTGTCCCCACCGTCAACATGCTCAGCCCCTCTGGCGTGAAATAAACCTCCAACGAACTTGAGACATTGGTCATGGTCGACAGCCCCATAAAGAGCGCAAAGATCATATGCGCAATAAAGAACCAGAACAGGAACACCATGATGATGATGGCACAGATCGAAGGCAATTGCCGCCGCCTCTGATGCGCGATCACGCCAAAGATTTCCGAGGCCACAAGCGCTCGGCCCGTGCTCAATCGATGGCTCACCTCATAGAGCCCCACAGCCGCAAATGGCCCCACCAGGGGGAATCCCACAGCGGCAAAGATCAGCCAATAACTCTTTCCCGTGATCCATGTGATCCACGCAAGAACCAGCCCGATCACCACATAGACCCCGGCAAAAATTACCGCAAAGCCCGGCGCGCGGCGCATATCCGCCCAACCGCGACGCAGCGCCTCTGCCAGCATATCCAGCCGGACGTCACCCATCTCCGGCACGCCCAGCGGCTTGACCTCGTTCTGCGGCATGGTGCCCCTCCTCCCTTTTTTGTGAGAGCCTAGAGCAATTTCACCGTAAGAGGATAGGGATTTTCTGTGCAGAGCAGGTTCGGGGTGCGCGCAGCACCTTACCGCGCCGCATCCGGATTGAGCCGTAGTACGGCAAGGTTAAGCATACCGGCCACGCTCACCCAAGTGAGATAGGGCACGAAAAGCAGCCCCGCGATCCAGTCCACAGTCCAGAGTGCAACCAGTGTTACCGCAACAGAGGCCCAAAGCGAGCACAGCACGATCAACCCCAATTTCATGCGCTGAAGCCCGAAAAACACCGGGGTCCAGAGACCGTTGAGCGCGATTTGCAAGGACCAGAGCGCCATTGCAATACCATTGCCGGGGCTTACTGCCACCCGCGCCCCCGCAGCCGCCATGCAAATGTAAAGCGTTGTCCAGGCCACTGGAAACAACCAGTTGGGCGGTGTCCACCACGGCTTTTTCAGCCGCGCATACCACTCACCCGGCGGAAAGAGCCCGCCGGTCGAGCCTGCCGCGAAACAAGCCGCCAGAAAAATCCCGAAGGTGATCCATATCATGCGGTCTCTCTAACCCGCCCGGCATCCCGGCTCAAGCCTGACTCGCGTGCCATATCCTGTGCCTTGAGACGGGCAAGCGCCTCATAGAGCGTATCGCTCCAATCGGTGGCGCGCGGCGCGTCTTGTGCTGCGGCACGCACCAGAAATTCCGTCTCAGGCAGCGACCGAGCAAAGATCACGGGCGAGCGTGGCAAGATCACGCTCCCCCCCGCCCGTAGCACGGCCAGCATCAGCCAGCCAAGTTTTTGCGAGCCATTGGTGCGCGCACGGCGTGTGACACTGTCATGGCCCGCGCGGCGCACCTGCGCGCCGATACCCGCATAAATATAGCGCGCGGCGAAAATACCGGGCCGCGCCGATAGCGGCAGCGCGGCAATCCCCGCTTCTGATCGGGCATAGAGCCTGTCCGCCTCCATCAGCAAGCGGCGCACCATGCGACGCACCTCAGCATCAGGGGCAGGTGCGCGCAGAAAACCCTCCGGCGTCATCCCGGCCTCGGACAACCATTCCAATGGCAGGTATAGCCGCCCCTCGCGCGCGTCCTCGCCCACATCGCGAGCGATATTGGTCAGTTGCATAGCCACGCCCAGATCGCAGGCCCGTGCCAACGCGTCGCGCGCGCGCACCCGCATGAGCACGCACATCATCGCCCCCACCGCAGAGGCCACGCGTGCCGAATAACTGCGCAACTCGGACAGCGTCTCGTAGCGGCGACCTTCGGCATCCCACGCCAGCCCTTCCAGCAACGCCTCGGGCAGGGCGCGGGGCATGTCGAAACCCTCGATGATCGCGGCAAAGGCGCGGTCAGCCGGCGCATTGCGGGGTCGCCCGGCATAGGCCAAATCTAGGCGTTCATGCAGTGCCAGCACCGCCGCCGCCTTTTCGCGGTTCTCATCCACCGCATCATCGGCCAGACGGCAAAAGGCATAAAGCGCCAGCGCCGGATCGCGCACGCTGCGAGGCAAGAGCTTGGACGCGGCATGGAAAGACCGCGACCCGTGGCGGATCGCCTCGGTGCAATGCTCCAGATCCTGCGGCGCGATCATTGCATCACCCCGACCGGCACCGCATCCGGCACCAGTTGTGCCAGAACTTCGGCGCTGGAAATCACCCCCGGCAGACCTGCCCCCGGATGTGTGCCCGCCCCTACAAGGTAGAGGCCGCGCAGTTCCTCGCTGACATTATGGGGACGGAACCAAGCGCTTTGCAGAATGCGCGGTTCGATCGAGAAACCCGCGCCATGCGGGCTAAGATATCGGTCGCGAAAGGTTTCGGGCGTGAACACCTCGGAGGCGGTCAAATGCGCCCCAAGGCCCGTAAGCAACTGATCCTCCAGCACCTTTTGCACCTTTTGGCGATAGGGCTCGGCTTCGGCCGCCCAATCCACCGGATTTGAATGGCCGAGATGCGGCACAGGGCTGAGCGCATAAAACGTATCGCCCCCCTCGGGTGCCACGCCCGGATCGGTCACGGAGGGGCGATGCACATAAAGGCTCATGTCATCGGCCAGAACGCCGCGCCGAAAAATGTCGCGCACCAGCCCCTTGTATCGGGGACCGTTCAGAATGGTGTGATGGCCTGCATCCGGCCACATGCCGCGCGTGCCTTTTGTCCCAAAATACCAGACGAACAGACTCATAGACCAGCGCGACCGCTTGAGCCGCGCCGTGGTCCAACGCCGTTTCGTGTGATTGCGCAAGAGGTGATCATAGGTATGGCCCGCATCCGCATTAGAGATCACGATATCGCCGCTGATCCCCTCGCCCCCGGTCAGGCGCACGCCCATCGCACGCCCGTCCCTGATCACGATTTCATCGACCTCGGCCCCTTGCCGGATCATCCCGCCCTGCCCCTCAATCACCCGGACCATGGCGCGGGCGATGGCATCGACGCCACCGATGGCATAGTGCACGCCAAACGCCGCCTCTAGATGGCTCACAAGCGCATACATCGACGTGACATTGAACGGATCACCGCCGATAAAGAGCGGATGAAACGACAGCGCCATGCGCAGGCGCTCATCCTTCATGCGGCCTGCCGCGTGGGCATAAACTGACCGATCCGCCCGCAACCAAGCGAACTTCGGCAAGACCTTGATCAGATCGACCAGCCGGTGCATCGACCGCCGCCCCAGATCCTCGAACCCGAACCAATAGCGCGCCTCGCTGTCCCTGACGAAGCGGTCGTAACCCGCCAGATCACCCGGCGAGAGGCGCGATACCTCCGCGCGCATCGCATCCCGGTCTTGTCGCGCGGTAAAGGTAGACCCATCCGGCCAGCGAATTTCGTAGAAGGGATCAAGCGCCCGCAGATCGACATCCGCGTCAAAATCCCGCCCACAGGCCGCCCATAATTCACGGAAGAGCTGCGGCACAGTCACAATGGTCGGCCCCAGATCGAACCGGTGCCCGTCCTTTGTGATGCTCGAACCGCGCCCCCCGGGGCTATCCAAACGATCCAGAACCGTGACCCGATATCCCTTGGCCCCCAAACGCATGGCCGAGGCCAAACCGCCAAGTCCTGCTCCAATGACCAGCGCATGCGGGGCGTCGGCGCGTGTGGCCTGTTCAATCAGGCGCGGATCGACTCTTGTCAACATAGGTTTAGACTACAGGTGTCTAGTTTAATTGACAATCCTTTCTCGCGCCTCTTTTCTTGGAACAAAATCCATGTCAAACTTGCCTGACAGTCCCTCAAGGAGCGGTACCATTCAGACCGTCAGCCTCAGTTTCTTTCGCTTTTCCCGCGGTATCGACCGGCTTTGGGCGCTGATGATGATGGGGGCTGCGCGCTTCATGCTGCCGCGCGTTCAGGGCATAGGTTTTTGGAAACTGCTTGGATCAGGCACCGGCGAGGGCTTCACTCCCATCCCCAATACCGGGGTCTATGCGATTCTCGCGGTCTGGCCCGATGCCGCCACGGCGCGCGCGCAGACCGGGGGCGCCCGCGTCTTTCGCCGCTATCTCGCCCGCGCCAGCGAAAGCTGGACCCTCTTTCTGTCGCCAACATCGGTGCGCGGTCAATGGTCAGGGGCCGTCCCATTTGAAATCACCACACCCGAGGACAAAGGCCCCCTCGCCGCGCTCACCCGCGCCACTGTGCGCCCACGCAAAGCGTTGCAATTCTGGCGCCGCGTGCCGGATATCAGCGCGGTGATCGGTGCCGACCGCAATGTCGCGTTCAAGATCGGCGTGGGCGAGGTGCCGCTCTTGCATCAGGTGACCTTCTCGATCTGGCCTGACAGCCGCAGCATGGCCGACTTTGCCCGCCGTGACGGCCCGCATGCCCGCGCCATCGCCGCCGTGCGCGATGGCGATTGGTTCCGCGAAGAACTCTACGCCCGGTTTCGCGTTATCGGCGAGGCGGGCACATGGGGCGGCAGCAGCCCGCTCGACCATATCAAGGAAGAACAATGACCGCAGCCTTTCCATTTTCCGCCATCGTCGGTCAGAACGACATGAAATGCGCCATGATCCTCACGGCGATCGAGCCGGGGCTTGGCGGCGTGCTGGTGTTCGGCGACCGCGGCACCGGCAAATCCACGGCTGTGCGCGCGTTGGCCGCACTTTTACCCCCCATCCGCATGATCGACGGCAGCCCGATCAACGCCGAACGCCCCGAGGATACGCCCGACTGGTCGAGCGCGCCCCTGGGCGAGATCATCGAGCGGCCGACGCCTGTGGTCGATCTGCCCCTCGGCGTGACCGAGGACCGCGTGACCGGCGCGCTCGATATCGAGCGGGCGCTCACCTTGGGTGAAAAGGCCTTTCAACCCGGCCTTCTGGCGCGGGCAAACCGGGGGTATCTCTATATAGACGAGGTCAACCTGCTTGAGGATCATATCGTCGACCTGCTGCTCGACGTGGCCCAATCCGGCGAGAACGTGGTCGAACGCGAGGGGCTCTCGATCCGTCATCCGGCGCGTTTCGTGCTCGTGGGCTCGGGCAACCCGGAAGAGGGCGAATTGCGCCCGCAACTTCTGGATCGCTTCGGCCTCTCGGTCGAGGTGCGCTCGCCTCAGAACATCGACGAACGCATCGAGGTCATCCGCCGCCGCGATGCCTATGAGCGCGACACCGACGCGTTTATGGCGATATGGCAGGCCGAGGATGCCCTGATCCGTGACCGGATTCTGGCGGCGCGCCGCGCCTTGCGCGATGTCGAGGCTCGCGACGACGTCTTGCGCGACTGCGCCACCCTCTGCATCGCCATCGGCGCGGACGGGCTGCGCGGCGAGTTGACCCTGCTGCGCGCCGCCCGCGCGCTTGCCGCCTATGAGGGCGATGCCGCCGTCACCCGCGAGCACCTGCACCAAGTGGCTCCGCTAGCGCTCAGTCACCGGCTGCGCCGTGACCCGCTGGACGAGGCGGGCAGTGCCGCGCGCATCGCCCGCGCCATGACCGAGGTCTGGGGATGACGCCCAGCCCCGCATGGGCGCGCGCCCTGCGGGCGCTTACCCTTCTGGCGGTTGATCCCGAGGGCCTGCGCGGCCTGACCTTGCGCGCTCGCGCAGGCCCGGTACGCCAAGCTTTCGATGCAGCACTCGCGCGCCTGCCCGGCCCCGCGCGGCGCATCCATCCCGATCTCAGCGACACGCAGCTTTTTGGCGGCGCGGATATTGCCGCCACCCTTGCCGCCGGTCGCCTGATCCAGAGCGGCGGGCTGGCCGAAACCCCGGCACGGCTGATCCTGACCATGGCCGAACGCACGCCGCCCGCCCTCGCCGCCCGGCTGGCGCAACTGCTGGACCAAAGCCCGGATCATACACTCGTGCTCTTTGACGAAGGGATCGACGCCGAGGAGACAGCCCCGCAAACCCTCTGCGAGCGGCTGGCGCTTCATGTGACTCTCGACGACATCCGCCATGATGCGGCCCCCGCCCTCATGCCCGCCGCCGCCGACCTGGCAGAGGCGCGCGCCCGGCTGGGCGGCGTCAGCCATACGCCCGAAGATATCGCCACCCTGACGGCGCTGGCCGCAAGCTTCGGCATCGACAGCCTGCGCGCGCCTTGGCTTGCGCTGCGCGCAGCCCGCGCGTTTGCGGCGCTCGCGGCCCATACGCAGGTGACACCCGACGATCTGCGCGAGGCGGCAGAGCTGGTCTATCCCGCCCGCGCCACGCAACTGCCGCAAGATGCGGAACCAGAGAAGCCCGATGCCGCGCCCGAACCCGAAGAACAGCGCCAGAGCGATACGCCCGACATTCCCGACGACTTGCTCATCGCGGCGGTGGCTGCCCTTTTGCCACCTGCGCTGCTGGATCTCTTGACCCAACGCGGGGCCATGCGACGTGGCGCGGGTTCGGGGGCCGGTGCCCGGCGCAGGGCGCATCAGCGCGGCCGCCCTCTGCCTGCGCGACCCGGCACGCCGGACGGGCGCGGGCGGATAGACCTCATCGCCACTCTGCGCGCCGCCGCCCCATGGCAACCGTTGCGTCGCAGCACCCGACCCGACGCGCCGGGCGTGATCATCCACGCCGCCGATATTCACCTCAAACGCTACGAGGATCGCGCCGACCGGCTGGTGATCTTCGCGGTCGATGCCTCTGGCTCCTCAGCGCTGGCACGGCTGGCCGAGGCCAAGGGCGCGGTCGAGCTTTTGCTGGCCGAGGCCTATTCCCGGCGCGATCAGGTGGCGCTCATCGCGTTTCGCGGGACGGGCGCGGACCTGATCCTGCCGCCCACCCGCGCCCTGGTGCAGGCCAAGCGACGTCTGGGCGCCCTGCCCGGCGGCGGCGGCACGCCGCTTGCGGCGGCCCTTGGCGCGGCGCTCACCCTCGCGCGGCAATCGCAGGCCCATGGGCTGAGCCCCACACTGGCGCTCCTGACCGATGCGCGGGCCAATATCACGCTCGACGGGCGCGGCGACCGTGCCGAGGCGACCAAGGACACCACCGCCATGGCTCGCCTCTGGCGCGCGCAAAACCTGCCTGCGATCGTGATCGACATTTCTGCGCGTCCGGGGCCGGAACCGGCACAGCTTGCCGCAGAGATGAACGCCCGCCACCTGCCCCTGCCGCGCGCCGATGCCCGGCGCATCTCAACGGCGGTCACCCTGGCCCTCGGGGGCTGAGCGATGGATTGGCAGCGCGATCTGGCGACATGGCCGCTCAATGACCGGTCACGCCGCATCCATCACCCCCCCCACCACTGGCATGTGCAAGAGATGGGGCACGGGCCCTTGGCGCTCTTGCTGCATGGGGCCGGAGGCTCGACCCATAGCTGGCGCGATCTGATGCCGCTTCTGGCGCACAGCCACCGGGTCATTGCGCTTGATCTGCCCGGTCAGGGTTTTTCGCGCGCCGGCAACCGGCGGCGTCTGGGCCTGTCCGGCATGGCCGCGGATATTGCCGCGCTCTGCATCGCCCAAGGCTGGCAACCGGATCTGATCCTCGGTCATTCAGCGGGGGGCGCGCTCGCGCTCGAACTCGCCACGCGGCTGGTCACGCCCACAAGTCAACCGCCCGATATTGCCTGCGTCAACGCAGCCCTCGGCCCGTTCGAAGGCGTGGCAGGCTGGCTGTTTCCAGTTCTGGCCAAGGTGCTGGCGCTCAACCCGCTCACCCCCACGCTTTTCACCCTTGGGGCGGACAAGGTCACGCGCGCCCGCCGCCTGATCGAGAGCACCGGATCGCATCTGTCGTCCGAGGGGCTCGCACTCTATGCGCGGCTGATCGGCGACCGCGCGCATGTTGATGGGACATTGCAGATGATGGCGCAGTGGGACGTGGCCCCGCTTCTGAAACGGTTGGGGACGATCCCCAATCGCTGTCTCCTGATCACTGGCAGCCGCGATCTGGCGGTGCCGCCCGAAACCTCTGTTCGCGCCGCCGCGCAACTGCCGCGCGCGCGCAACCTGTCGCTCGACGGTCTGGGCCATGTCGCCCAAGAAGAGGATGCCGCGCGCGTTCTGGCCGCGATTCTCGATCCGGGGAGCTGGCCCGCCTGAGGCAGGCGGCGTCTGATCGGGATCGTGTCGCCCCGGCCCCTGAGCCGGGGCCTCGGCGGATCCCTTGTCAGCCCGGGGCGGGTGCGGTTTCGATGGAGCGCATAGCGCCCGAAGAGATTTGGAGCCATTCGGCGGATCAGCGAAAGACCAGAACACCCGCGCGCTCAGGCAATGCCGCGCAGCGGAGCCACGCTTTTATCGGGCGGCTCGTGAAACCGAGCACAGCCCCGCCCCAGCCCCTTTGCGGCATAAAGGGCCAGATCGGCATCGGCCATCATCCGCGCCGGATCCGGGCTGTCGTAGGCACAGCTGAGCGTGATGCCGATGCTGCCCGAAATCCGACACTCCTGCGCGCGGTAGAGCACTGCCTCTTCCAGTCGGGCAATCATCCGCTCTGCCAAGTCGCGCACTGGTGCCCGCTCGGTCATGCCGAGCAACAGAATGACGAATTCGTCGCCCCCAACCCGCGCGATCAGGTCATTCGCGCGCACCGCGTCGCGCAGGCGCCGCGCCACCTCTTGCAGCACGTGATCGCCCGCCGCGTGACCCAGCGTATCGTTCACCTGTTTGAAGAAATCGAGATCGAGATGCAAAAGCGCGAAATCCTGCTCGCTCTGCATCAGCCGGTCCAGGACATGATCGAGCGCCCGGCGATTCCTGAGACCCGTCAACATATCGGTAAAGGCCTGCTCTTCCGCCGCAATGCGCGCGCCTTGCAGGCGCAGGTTCAACTTGCGCGAGGCCTCCATCGCGGCGGATTTCGCCTCGATCAGATAGAGCATTTCGGTCGTCAGGTCCGTCGCGGCAAAATCGGCACCCGTCAGGCCAAAGTCGCGCACCGCCTCAACCACGGAAAACCCGAACGAGAGGTTCACCACCGCGCCCCCGCCGGGCAAGGCCAAGAGCACGCCCTTGAGTGCCGTATGGGGGGAGGCGCGCAGCCGCAGCCGCAGCCGCGCGCCCGCACAGGCCAGCAGAGCCACCATATCCTCCGCCTGATGCGGGCGACGCAGCTCGATGAGGTCGAGAAATCGCATGCCGAGAGGGGGCTGCGCGCCAAAGAGCTTGGCAAAGGTCGGCCCCGCCTGCACCACATGGCCTTGGGCATCCAGAACCGCGTGCATTGGGCAAAGGTCCGCGAGCAGGGGCAACAGCGTTCTCTCTCGCGCCGTCATGCCGCGCTTCCCCCAACTCCCAATGCAAAGGCACGCCCATGGGCAAACCCCTCTTCCAGCAATCGCACCGCGATGATCTCATGGTCCGCGCCGTCGCCCTGATGCTCGACCAGCGCCAGCGCACCATAGTCGTCCGCCATGGCACGCAGAATTCCCACCACCACCGGCCCAAGCCTCAGATCGTGCCCCTCGGGCAGCCCGACGTGCAGATGATAAAGCCCGCCGCCCCTGTCCTGCAATTCCAGCCCCGGCAACCCCAGATCGGCAACCGCAAGGCGCGCACGCTCTGGCAGATCATCGAGAGAATGCAGAAAATCCACGTAATCCACCCCGCCAAAGCGCAGCAGGCGGCGCAATGCCTCGGTCGCGGGATGCGAGACCAGATAGGTGCCGATATCCTCCAGCAGATCGTCGCGCCCGCGCGCCAGCCGGTTGCCCACCACCGTCAACACCTGTTCGGTGATGCGTGGCTCGTAGGTCATCATCGCCTCGAACTCGGTAAACCCCAGATCCAGTTTGTGAATGGTGCCGATCCAGACATCGCGCCCATAGGTATCCCTGACAAATCGCTCGATGGCGCGGTTGACCAGCCCGTGCATGAAATTCTCCCCTCAGATGCCCGCATCCTGACACCCAAGGGTTAACGCACCCTGAACATCTAAAATGCCCGGCATTTGGCAGACCCTATCGCGCCCTTGTCATCGCGGGGCGCTGCCGCTACATCTGGGGTATCCGTTGGGGTGCCCCTTGGGGCTGAGAGGTTTTGCACCAACCCATCGAACCTGATCCGGCTCGCACCGGCGGAGGGAACGGAAACCGCGCATCCGCGCGCCACCCCCCTGCCCGCGAGCCCTGTTTGAAGAGGCCGCGCATGACCGCCCCGCCCAGTCTGACCCTCGATGGTTGCGCCCGGATCGGAGCTCTGTCGGTCTTTGGCCCGCTGCGTCTCGATTTGCCCGCAGGGCGCATCACCTGCCTGCTTGGCCCATCGGGCGTGGGCAAGACCACGCTCCTGCGCCTGATTGCCGGGGTGGATGAGGTGACAGAGTTCACCGGCACGATCACCGCCTCGGACGGGCTGCCCCTGCCGGGCCGCATGGCGCTGATGGCCCAAGGCGACATGCTGATGCCGTGGCTTGACGTGCTGGGCAATGTGACCCTTGGCGCGCGGTTGCGCGGAATGCCGCGCGATACGGCTCGGGCGCGCGAGATGCTGGCGCGGGTCGGTCTGGCGGATCATGCCGACAAGCGGCCCCATGCGCTCTCGGGCGGGCAGAAACAGCGCGTGGCGCTCGCCCGCACCCTGATGGAAGATCGCCCCATCGTGCTTCTGGACGAGCCCTTTTCAGCGCTCGATGCCCGCACCCGCGCGCAGATGCAGGATCTGACCGCCACCCATCTGGCGGGGCGCACGGTGCTCATGGTCACCCATGACCCGGCCGAGGCCGCGCGCATGGGACACGCCATCCATATCCTCACCGAAACGGGGCTGGAGGATGTGACACCCCCAGCGGCGCCGGTGCCGCGCGCGGTGGATGATCCCGAATCCCTCGCCGCACAGGGGCGTCTCTTGACCCGCCTGCGCGCGCCCGCCTGAACGGAGACAAAGATGCGCCCCACCGACCACCTCAAATCCCTTGTGGCCACCGATTGGCAGGCCGCCACCCGGCACGCTTTCACCGATCAGCTTGCGGCGGGCACCCTGCCCGAAACGCGCATGTTGACCTATCTGCAACAGGATTACCTCTTCATCGAGGATTTCGTGCGCCTCTTGGCCTCTGCCATCGCCCATGCGCCCAGCCTGCCCGATGCCATCCCGGCCGCACAGTTTCTGGGGCTGATTTCCGGGCCGGAGAACACCTATTTCCTGCGCGCGATCGTGGCCTTGGGCGGCACGACCGAACCGCCCGCCACTCCTCATCCTGTAACGGCCGAGTTTCAGGCGCTGATGCGCGCGGCTGCCAGATCAGGGTGCTATGCGCAGATGATCGCGGTCCTCAGCGTGGCGGAATGGACCTATCTGGATTGGGCCAGCCCCCACGCGGACCGCGCCGAAGACTTGCCGTTCTGGTTCGGGGAATGGATCACTCTGCACAGCGGGCCGGGGTTCGAGGGCGTGGTCGCCTATCTGCGCGGCCAGCTTGATCTGGTCTGGCCCACCCTCTCGCCCGAGGATCAAGCCGCTGCACGATCCGCCTTTGTCACAGCTACAAGGCTGGAGCGCGCGTTCTTCGATGCGGCCCTCGCCGGATACCCTGCCCCATGAGCCGTCTTGTCACCATCGCCACCTCTACAGCGCTCGCGCTTGTGCTCTGGCAGGCGCTGGTGACGCTCGCGGCCTTGCCGCCCTTCATTCTGCCTGGGCCGGCGCGCGTGGCCGAAACCCTCTGGGCCAGCCGCGCGCTGATTGCGCACCACGCGACCATTACGGCGGCAGAGGTGTTGATTGGCCTCGCTTTGGGGGCGATCCTCGGCGGCCTCTCGGCGATTGGCCTCGCGTCCTCGCATGTGGCTCGGCGTCTGATCCGCCCGATGATGGTGTTTTCGCAGGCGATCCCGGTCTTTGCCCTCGCGCCCATTCTCACCCTCTGGCTGGGCTATGGCCTCTGGTCCAAGGTCGCGATGGCGCTCCTGATCATCTATTTCCCGGTGACATCGGCGTTCTTCGACGCGTTGATGCGCACACCGCCGCATTGGCTCGACCTCGCGCGCGTCATGGGCGCGAACCGGGCGCGGCTCATGTGGCATATCCGCGTGCCTGCCGCGCTGCCGGGTTTTGCCTCGGGTCTGCGCCTCGCGGCGGTCTATGCGCCCATAGGGGCGATCATCGGCGAATGGGTGGGCGCGTCCAAGGGACTGGGCTATCTCATGCTGCTGGCCAATGGCCGCGCCAAGATCGACCTCATGTTCGCCGCCCTGATCGTGCTGGCAGTGCTGACGCTCCTCCTGCACGCGGGGGTGGACCGGGGCTGTCGGCGGTGGCTGGATGGCAAGGCGGTGGGGTGAAGGCGGGGGGCTGCATAGATAGCCACGTCCGGTTCGCTTTCCCTTTGATCCAATAAGATGCCGATTGCTCTTTGAACGAGCATCGGCGGCACACCACTTACACGGTCTGCGCGTCCTGATTTTTATCATCGGCTGGGTCCAAGGGGCGCGTCCCGATGCTTTGCGCGAAGCGCAACACATAGCCGTCAGGATCAGAGATCAGGAACTGGCGGCGCCTGTCCATGCAATCGGTCTTCCATATTTCATCTTCATAGATTTCCACGAGCGGCTTTACGCCCGCCGCAAGGACCCTCTCGTATAAGCCGCGCACCTCGGGCACAAAAAATTGCAGGTTTATCCCACGACCATAAGGCCGATTCATTTCTTGTCGACGCCACGGCACCCAAGTGCCATCGAGCGTCCAGTGGGCAATCATGATCTGCGCGCCTTGCAACGATAGATAAGCATGCGGATCACACCCCCGCCGCTGCGCGACATCAAACCCAAGAATGTCGGTGTAGAACTTAAGCGAAGCCTCGAATTCCGAGCACCACAACTCCGGGACGAGCGCGTTGATAACAAAGGTCATCGTGTTCCTCCAATGGTCTAGCGCATCTCTCGTATTCCGATCCGTATTGGGGCTGCGCAAAATTCAATCCATCGCAGATGGGCACGGGCCGCGTCGGCGCGAACGACAAGATGCTTGCGCATTGTCACTCAGTCAGCAAGCATGCCCAAGCCCCATCTTCTTCTTGGTCCAAATACTCCTCCCAGCCTCCGGCCCCGCAATCACCCGCCTGACGTGTGCGCCATGAAAAAGATCGCCTGATGCCGCAAATCAATCCGGATTGCCATCCTAGGCTTGGGCCATGAGCACCTTGCCCCCGACCCGCCTTAGCCCTGCGCCGCGCCTCTCGGTCTTTGTCGATGCCGAGAATATTCCCGTGACGCACGCTCGGAGCATCCTCGATCTGGCCCGCCGCTACGGCGACCCCGACCTTTTGCGTGCCTATGGCAATGTCAGCCTTCTGCCTGATTGGGACAAGGTCGCCGGCTTTCAGTTCGTCCATTCCGGCAGCGGCAAGAATGCAACCGACATGCTGATCTGCGTTGACGCGATGGAACGCGCGCTCTCGGATCAATGCGCGGCGGTGCTCTTGGCCAGTTCGGATCAGGATTTCACCCATCTCGCCACCCGCTTGCGGGGCTATGGGCTGGCTGTGATCGGCGTCGGAGAGGCCAAGACTTCCGAGCGGTTTAGGGCGGCGTGTTCGGAGTTTCATGAACTCGTCAGCATCCCAGCCTGTGTCACGCCCGCCCCAGAACCAGCAGGTCAGAGATCCACAGATGCGCCAACAGACCTGGATCACAAGATCAGGATTGTGATCAGGTCCCATTGTACCGATAACTCAGGGTACGAGATTAATTTGCTCTCGGTGCACATGCACAAGCTGCACGGGGTCATGATCAGCAAGAGTCCAGAGAAGTCCTGGCGCGCCTATCTTGCAAAACGCCCCGCGCTCTACTCGCTCGACCCCAAAGGGCCCAAAGCCAAGGTTCGCTACAGGCCGGACGCTTTCAAGACCGTGACCGCCTAAATTGCAAAGGCTCTGTTCGAGATTTTCTCCGCTTCCTGCCAGACGCGGCTACTGGACAATCGTCTGTTCCCCATCGTTGCCCGAGCACCGACGCGATACCGACAGAATACCGACGCCGACATCACTGCCTCAAAAATCCGTCGGTGCCCCGCCCTCGGCCTTGCGGCGGGCCACGAAATCCGCCAGCTCCTCGCGCACCGCGTCGTCCATCGGCGGTGCCTCGAAACCTGCGATGATGTCCTGAAACACCTGATGCGCCCGCGCCGGTGTCCAGACGGCACCCGCCGATTCCCAGGCCTCGTAATTGCGCCAATCGCTCAGGAAGGGCTGATAAAAGGCCGTGGTGTAACGGTCCTGCGTGTGTTGGATGCCAAAGAAATGCCCCTTGTCGCCCACTTCGCGGATGGCCTCGACGGCAATCTCGTCAGGTCCGGTGGCCCATAGCATCGGGTCCATATAGCGCTGAATCTGTTGCAAAATCTCGCAATCCATGACGAATTTCTCAGGGCTTGCGATCAACCCGCCTTCCAGCCATCCGGCGGCGTGATAGACCATATGCGCGCCCGCCTGCACGGCAGACCAGAGGCTGTTCGAGGTCTCCCACATGGCCTGACCGTCCGGCACGTTCGCCGCACAGACACCCGAGGCCCGCATCGGCAGTTTGTAGAACCGCGCCAATTGCCCGGTCATCTGCGTGGCGCGCATGTATTCCGGCGTGCCAAAGGCGGGCGCGCCGGATTTCATATCGACATTCGAGGTGAAGGTGCCAATCGCACAGGGCGCGCCGGGGCGGATCAGTTGCGCCAGCACGACGGCGCAAAGCGCCTCGGCAATCGACTGCGCCACGGCCCCCGCCATCGTCACCGGCGCCATGGCCCCGGCGAGTGTAAAGGGCGTCACAACCAGCCCCTGACCGCGCCGCGCCAGACGCATCCAGCCATCCAGCATCGGATAATCATGCTTGAGCGGCGAGGTCGAGTTGATGTTGGTATACATGCGCGGGCTGGCCTCGAATTCCTCGTGGGTCAGACCCCCGGCAATCCGCACCATTTCCATCACGTCATCGACCCGCTCGGCACCCAAGCTATAGGCGTGCATCGCCTTGTCGGTCAGCGTCAGCTTGTCATAAAGCACGTCAAGGTGCCGGACGCTGGCATGAATATCCTGCGGCTCGACCGGATAGCCGCCTGCGAAATGGATGCAGTTGAAATATTGCGTCAATTTCAAGAGGTTCTGGCACATCTCGCGCGTGCCCGCGACCTTGCGCCCGATCTTCATATCCCAATAAGAGGGCGGCGAGGACACGTTGCCGAAGTTCAGGTGGTTGCCCCCGATGGTGATGGTCCGGTCCGGGTTGCGCGGTGTGATGGTCCAGCTTTCGGGGGCCTTGGCGATCATCTCCATGACGAAATCGCGGCCCATGCGGACATTCTCGCCATTGATCTCGCAGCCGCCCGAGGCGCGCAGAATGGCCACCGCCTCGGGGTTGAGAAACTCGATGCCGATCTCTTCGAGGATCCGCATCGCGCCGTCGTGAATCGCCAGCACGCCCGCATCGGTGAGCGGTTCGGTGGGCCGATCCCGGTTGATGGGAGGGTTCCACGGCATCTGCTCGATAACTGCGCTGCCGCGCCGGGCCGCCCCGCCTGCGCGCCCGCCGCTGCGTGTCCTGCGTTTGAGATCTTCGGCCATCTGATGCCCCTCCGGTGCTCGTTTGACCTCACGAAACACCGCTCGGGGCGGCCTCACATGCCGCTTAGCGACCTATGCTGTCGTTTTTGCTTTTCGCGGATCACGATTGCCGCGCCATGCGCCGCCGCCCGGTCTGCCAGAGGTAAATCGCCAGCGTGACCACCACGATGATGCCGCCCAAAAGCATCATCGGCGTCGGTCCCTCACCCGTTCCCAGCCAGACCCAGAGTGGCCCGAGCACCGTCTCCAGCAGCAGCAGCAGGCTCACATTCGAGGCATGGGTATAGCGCGACGCAAGCGACAGGGAGAAAAACGACACCGGCAGAATCACAAGGCCACAGATCGCGATCGCCCAGACCTCGCCTTGCATCATGGTCGCAGGCCCGGTCACGATCACGCCAGTGGCCCCCGCCAGCACCGCGCCCAACCCGATCACCATAAGGATCGGCACCTGCGGCTGTGCCCGCAGGATGACAAAATTCAGCGCCAGCACCATCGCCACGCCCAATCCCGCCAATGCCCCCCAGAGCGCGGCGCGGTCCAGCGTCACATCCCCATGTCCGCCGCCAAAGACCGCCAAAGCGATGCCCGCCATGACCACGACAATGGCGATCCATGTCGCCCTGCGCGTCGGTTCTCCGATGATGAGCCGTGCAAAGAGCGCCGCGAAAATCGGCACCGTGGCCACGGCAAAGAGCACGACAGCGACCGGCGCATTGGCGATGCCAAGGCTGAAGAGCGTTGCATTGGCATATTGGCAGATCACGATGCCAGCCCCATACCCACTGACCAGAACCCCCAGATCGCGTACCCTGTGCCTGGAGGTCGCGGCCCAGAAGACCATGAAAACAAGGCCCATCATCAGGCCGCGCCAGCCGACCATCTGATAGCCGCCCATGCCCGACCACCGCATGAAGAGCGCATCGGGCGTAAGCATCAGCGCGCCGAACGTCGCCAGCGCCAGACCGAACAGGGGATGTTGCCTCATGCGGTCAGCCAAGCCGGGATATGACCAATGTCAGGCAGCACGATATCGGCGAGCGTCTCCAGATCGGCGCGGCGCGCCGTGCCGGTCAGCACGCCCACGCATTGCATCCCCGCCGCGCGCCCGGCCATCAGATCGTGGGTGCTGTCGCCCACCATGACCACGCGCGCAGGCTCCAGCGCCATGGCGCGCGCAAAGGCCAAGAGCGGCCCCGGCGCGGGCTTGGCCCCATAGCCTGAATCAAACCCGGCGATGAAATCGAAATGCCCAAGCACCCCCGCCGCGCCCAGATGCGCGCGCGCGCCGTATTCGGTGTCATTGGTCATCACGCCCAACCGCAGGCCCCGCGCGGCCAACCCTTCGAGATAGGGGGCAAGCGGCACGGCAGGGGCAAGCGGTGCGGTGGCGGCGCTCAGCCTCAGGTGATCCTCGATTTCGTCCACGGCTCGGCCCGGCAAGGCGCGGCCCAGACATTCGGCGGCTTCCCGGTTGGTTCCCGCAATTATCGGGCTGGTCGGGTGAAATCGCCGCGCCTCCAGATCGTAATGCGCCTCACGGGCCATTCGTGCCATGACATCGGGGGCCCCCTTCGACAGATCGTGAATGACCCCATGCGCCCAGACGCTCCATGTGGCATGGAAATCAAAAAGCGTGCCGTCCTTGTCAAAGAGGATTCCGTCGGCGCGGCTCATGTCCAGCTCATCTGTGCCCCGCCCGGCAAGGCCGCGCGTGCCATCATCGGCGTCTCGTATTTCAAGCCCTGCGCATCGCAGAATCCCACGACCCAGGCATCGTCCATCATCAGGAAATCCAGCACCGCGCCCAGAAATTCCGGCTCGGTGGCGCGCATACGGACATCCTGTTCTGACGCCCCCGTCGCCCCGAGGAAAACCGGCAAAAGCTCGTCTTGCGCCGCGAGCCAGCCCAGCGCCTGCAAGGCAATCGTTTCGGCGGTTTCCTGCTGCATCGTGATCCCGGTTAATTTCTGGAAAGGTTTTCTTAACCTCTGCCATGGATAGTGAACCAATCGTAAAGGGCAAGAGCAAAGGCGTCGCGTCCATGTCAGGAAAAATTCTGATCGTCGACGATCTTGCGACCAACAGGATCGTGCTCAAGGTCAAACTCTGCCACGCCCACTACGAGGTCGTGCAGGCGGCATCGGCAAAGGAGGGGCTTCGCTTGGTTGCCATACAGCGCCCCGATCTAATTTTGGCCAATGCGCGCCTGTCTGATGCCACAGCGGCAGAGTTCATCGCAGCACTGCGCCACGCCGAAGGGGCGAGGGCCACGCCGGTCATGGTCCTGCAGACGACGGACTGTCCGACAGAACGCCGCGCGGCCCTAAGCGCCGGGGCGGATGACGTCCTGAGCAAACCGGTCCCCGAGGCGCTGCTGCTCGCGCGCCTGCGGAATCTCTTGCGCCAGCATCATGGGGAACAGGAACTCAATCTGCAGTTCGGTGGCGCACAGGCGCTGGGCTTTGCCGAGGCTCCTCCGGGCTTTGATGCGCCGGGCCGCGTCGGACTCATCGCCCGCACCCGAGCCGGGGCCTATGGCCTGCAAACCCTGCTCGCACGCCATTCATCCCATGTCACGACCGTGATCGACGCCGATCGCGCTCTGTCGCTCTCGGAAACGCAATCGCCGGCCGATGTCTATCTGCTGCAAATCACCGGGACCGAGGCCGAAGAGGGCCTGCGCCTCTTGGCAGAACTCAAGGCCGCACCGCGCAGCCGTGCCCGCCCGATCATCGTGTTGGTCGACGCCGATGCAGCGGCCCTTGGCGTGACCTTGCTAGATATGGGCGCTGACGACGTGATCATTGGCCACCCTGACGCGCGCGAACTGATCTTGCGCCTTTCGGCGCAACTGCGCCGCAGGCGGCGCGCCGAACGTCTACGCGCGGCACTGCGCGACGGGCTCAACGCGGCCATGCTCGACCCGCTCACGGGTGCGCATAACCGCCGCTATGCCCTGCCCTTTCTGCAACGGCTGATCGACACCAGCCATCTTTCGGGCGAAAGTTTTGCCGTGATGCTGGCCGATCTCGATTTTTTCAAACAGGTCAATGACCGCCATGGCCACGCCGCGGGCGATCAGGTTCTTTGCGCGGTCACGCGCCACCTGCGCACCCACCTGCGTGACGGCGACATGCTCGCCCGGATCGGCGGCGAGGAGTTTCTGATCGTGACCCCCGCCACCAGCCGCAGGCGCGCCCAGCGCACCGCCGACCGGCTCTGCGCCATAGTTGCACAAACCCCTATCGCAGTTGCAGCCCAGACGCCCCCGCTGCATGTCACCATCTCTATCGGTGTGACCATGGCCACGCCGATGGGTCAGCCCTCCAGCGTCGCCCAATTGCTCGAAGAGGCGGATCGCGCGCTCTATGCCGCCAAGGCGCAGGGGCGCAACATGGTCACATTCTGCGCCCGTTCCCCCGCGTGATCACCGCTCTTGTCCCAGCCGAAAGGCGCGCGGCGACTGTCCCCAGACTTCGACGAAGGCGCGGGTAAACGCGCTGCGGCTGGCAAAGCCCACCATTTGCGCCACCCGTTTGACCGGCATGCGCTGATCCACCAAGAGCTGCGCCGCACGCGCCAGCCGCAACGCACGCAGAAACCCCATCGGACCCTGTCCATAGGCGGCCTGAAACCGCTCTGCAAATCGCGACCGGCTCATGCCCGCCGCCTCGGCAAGGCTTTCGAGCGCATGAGGCGCGCCGGGATCATCGAGCATCGCGCAGAGCGCCCTCCACAGGCCCGGATCGGCCAGCGCCCCCAGCCACATAACCGCCGGGTCCCTCGCCTCGATCCGCCCGCGCAGCATCTCGATCACGCATTGCAAGAGCAGCACGCGTACCATGGCCCGCCCGCCGGTTCTCTGCTGCGCCACCTCGCCCAGCAACGTCTCCATCGCCCGTCCGGCGCCCGGTGCCGCATTCAGGTCAAGACTGAGCGGCGCACGCATGAGATCAATCAGCCCATGCGTGCCACGCAGTCCCAGATGCAGCCGCGCACAAAGCACCACCATCGTGCCCTCGCCCTCGCCGCGCGCCACGTGTTCCTCAAGATCGAGACCTGCAGGTTTGCACTCCGGCACCACTGTCGCGCCTTTGCCATTATGGCTCAGCGAATGGCGCGCACAGGACGGCACCAACACCAGCCGCCCCGGTGCAAGCGAAATGGGCGCGTGCCCTTGCAGGCTCAGATGCCCCTCCCCGCTCAGGACATAATGCAAGGTCGCGCCTGGCACGCGCCCGAGCCCGAGACTGCACATCCCCTCCAGCGCACAGAGCGCAAAGGGCTCTGGCCGGATGTCGAGCTCGCTCAGGATTCGGTCATGGGTCTCGGTGATCTGCATGGCGTGCAGCGTGCCATGACTCTTGCAGGATTGGCACTGAATTTATGCCGTGCGCCACGTATTCGGGACGCAAAGGCACATGGCCTCTGCCAAGTTCACTCTATTCAACCGCCACTCAGGAGAGAGACCATGTGCAACTGTCATGACCACAACCACGATCCGAAACTCACCCGCCGTCAGGCGCTGACCGGCACCGTGGCCCTTGCCGCCGCCGCGACCGGCCTTGCCGCCACCGGCGCCAAGGCGCAGGACAACCCCTATGCCGAGCCCGCCGAACCCGCCCTGCCGCCTAGCGACATGAAAATCGACCCCGCGCGCGTCGCGCTTGTCGTCACCGACCCGCAGAACGATTTTCTCAGCCCCAATGGCGTGACCTGGGGCGTGGTCGGTGCCAGCGTCGAGCGCAACAACACCGTCGCCAATATCGAAAGCCTGTTCAAGGCGGCCAAGGCCGCTGGCATCACCGTCGCCGTGTCACCGCATTACTACTATCCGAGCGATCACGGCTGGAAATTCGAAGGCGCGCTGGAAAAGCTGATGCACAAGATCGGCATGTTCGACCGCAAGGATCCGCTGTCGCTCGAAGGGTTCGAAGGCTCGGGCGCCGATTTCCTCGAAATCTACAAACCCTATATCAACGACGGCAAGACCATCGTCACCTCGCCGCACAAGCTCTACGGGCCAGAACATAACGACCTTGCCCTGCAACTGCGCAAACAGGGCATCGATCAGGTGATCCTCGCGGGCATGTCCGCCAACCTCTGCACCGAAAGCCATATGCGCGAATTGCTGGAACAGGGCTTTGAGGTCGCGGTGATCAAGGACGCCACCGCCGCCGCCATGCTGCCCGAGGGCGACGGCTATCTCGCCGCCCTGATCAACTTCCGCTACATGGCCAACGCCGTCTGGACCACCGAAGAGGTCGTGGCGATGCTGGGCTGACGCCCGCCGCCATTGCACCTGCCTGCCGGGGATGACAGGCAGGGCAGCCCGCGCGGATCACGGACCCGCGCGGGCATTTTCATTTGCCGCGAACCGTCGTAACCATGACCCCAAGTGGCATCAGACAGGACAGCAGCACATGACAGAGACAATGATCGGGGTAATCGGGGGCTCCGGGCTCTACGAGATCGGCGGGTTGCAAGGGGCCGAATGGCGCGCGGTGGAAACCCCTTGGGGCGTGCCCTCGGATGCGATCCTCACCGGCACGCTCGACGGGGTGCCGATGGCCTTTCTGCCCCGCCACGGGCGCGGTCATGTGCATAGCCCCACCTCCGTTCCCTACCGCGCCAATATCGACGCCCTGAAACGTCTGGGCGTGACCGACGTGATCTCTGTCTCGGCCTGCGGATCATTTCGCGAAGACATGGCACCGGGCGATTTCGTGCTTGTCGATCAGTATATCGACCGCACCTTTGCTCGAGAAAAGAGCTTTTTCGGTCCCGGCTGCGTGGCCCATGTCAGCGTGGCGCATCCCACCTGCCCGCGCCTCTCGGCAGCCTGCGCCGTCGCGGCGCGCGATGCCGGCATCACCCTGCACGAAGGCGGCACCTATCTCGCCATGGAAGGCCCGCAATTCTCGACCCTCGCGGAATCAAAGCTCTACCGCGATGTCTGGGGCTGCAACGTGATCGGCATGACCGGCATGCCCGAGGCCAAGCTCGCCCGCGAGGCAGAGCTCTGCTACGCCTCTGTCGCCATGATCACCGATTATGATAGCTGGCACCCGGATCACGGCGCGGTCGATATCAGCGCGATCATCGCCACCCTGACCGGCAATGCCGACAAGGGGCGCAACCTGGTGCGCCGCCTGCCTGCGCTGCTCGGCCCCGAGCGCGATCCCTGCCCGCATGGCTGCGACCGCGCGCTCGACTTTGCCCTGATCACCGCCCCCGAGAAACGCGACCCCGCTGTTCTGGCGCGGCTCGATGCGGTGGCGGGGCGCGTGCTGGGTTGATCGCCTCTGCTCAACTCTTCGCGCGCGGCCTGTGACACCACTGGACGCCTGCCCGCGCCACGCCCAATAAAAGGGCATGACGCATCTTATCGACAAACTCGCGGATCAAAACTGGCGCTATGCCATGGGCCGCCGCTTTGAGGCGCTGACCGATGAGATATTTCAGGTCATCCGCTGGGTTCTGGTGGTGGGCTTTGCCAGTTATCTGGCACGCACCAATGACCAGCCGATCATTCTCGTCACCTACTGGGGTCTCTCTGCGCTGCTCTTTGGCTATATCGCGTCGCGCTTTCTCTTGCGGCCCGAGATCGCCTTTCTCGGCAATCCGGCGGGGCGGTTTGGTCGGCTTGCCCAATCGGCGCTCAATTTCCTTCTCTGCATCGTGGTTTTTGGCCTCACCCTCTGGGCGATCAGCGCCCTGACCGAGGTCATTGCCCAGTATCGCACCACGCACTGAGCGCTTGCGCCTGCGCGCGCCCTGCGCCACAACCCTGCCGCAGCCAACCGGAGCCACGCCATGCCCCCCCTCAAGACCGTTCAGGACTATATCCGCACCATCGTCGATTTCCCGCATGAGGGGATCCTCTTTCGCGATGTGACCACGCTCTTTGCCGATCCGCGCGGCTTTCGCATGGCCATCGACCAGATGCTGCACCCCTATGCAGGCCAGCCCATCGACAAGGTGGCGGGGCTCGAGGCGCGTGGCTTCATCCTTGGCGGTGCCATCGCGCACCAGCTATCCGTGGGCTTTGTGCCGATCCGCAAAAAAGGCAAGCTGCCCGGCGCGGTGATCTCGGAGGAGTATCAGCTCGAATATGGCGAGGCGGTGGTTGAAATCCATGATGACGCCATTCAGCCCGGCGAACGCGTGCTTCTGGTTGATGACCTTCTGGCCACAGGCGGCACGGCGGCGGCGGGGATTCGGCTCCTCGAACGGCTGGGCGGGAACATCACCGGCTGCGCCTTTGTCGTCGATCTGCCCGACCTGGGCGGGCACAAGCGGCTGATCGACATGGGCATGGACGTCCACACGCTCTGCGCTTTTGAGGGGCTCTGAGCGCCCCTTTCATCGTTCTTCAAATACTCAAATGACAACGCCTGCCACGAAACAGGCCGCGTCCGGCTATTTCAGCGCCTCCCAAAAGAGCGCCAGATGCCGCTGGACGATTTCGCCATAGCGCCCGCTCTCGTGCAATTTGGCGAGTCCCGCATTCAGCCGGTAAAGATGCGTCGTGCCGCGCCAATGCGTCTTGGAAATCACCGCATGGAGCGCCTCGCGCGACAGCGGCTGATCGACGGGCACCACCTGACCGCGCAGCCCCATGGCCACGATCTTGGCCGCGCCCTCAAAGACATCCAGACTGACCGCATCCACCGCCCCCGCCATCAAAAGCGCAAAGCATTCCTCCGGGCTGCCGGGCTGGTTCAGGCTGATCTTGCCCTCTGCCAGCCAACGCCGGTCGGCCCGATCGAGATCATGGGTAAAACGCCCCGCCGGACGACAGAGCCGCTTGCCCAGAATATCCGCATCCTCGGTGTAGCGAAAATCGCTGTCAGCGCGCCGGAACAGCATTACCGGCAAATCCATCAAGGCCTCGGAAAAGTGAAACGCGGTGCAGAGGTCGTCTTCCGGCGTCAGGCTGCAATCCGGCTTGATCCAGGGAAAGCCCATATCATAGCGCTTTTGCCCCAAGAGCGGGCCCAGATGCTGGCTGCGATCCGGCTCCCACACGATTTCATAGGGCACCGGTGATGGGCTCAGCTCCAGCGCGGCATTGACCAACTCGGTGACCATGCCGCCGCCCGGCCAATCCTGATCGGCAAAGGGCACGTCCCCCCCGGCGGTGAGCAGGGTCAGTTCCGCCCCGCTTTGCCGCAGCGGTGTGGCATCCGGCTCGGGGTTCTCCGCAGGACAGGGAATATAGATGTCGCGCCCGGAGACCAGCGACTGAACCTGTCCCGCCAGTGTCGCCTGATTGGCGTAATAGATCAGGGTCCATTGCTCGGCATCCTCGTAATGCGTCTGGGCAATCGAGGCGAGCGTATCTCCGGGCTGAACCCGGTAGGTCACATCGCACAGCGCCTGCGCGCCCCCCGGCAAAAGCAAGCCCGCTGCGAACAGTGCAACCGTGAGGCTTCTCCGCATCGCCTCAGAACCCCGCCCAGACGCGGCTCATATGCGCGTCGATGATTTTCTGATAAGTGCCATTTGCACGTATCTCCGCGAGGCCTTTCTCGAAAACGGCCAACAATGCCGGCCCATCGGGATGCGATTTGTGAACGACCATGTGATTGCCATCGACCGAGATCGGCTGCCCCTGGGCGACGACCACACGGTCTTCAAGCCCAAGTTCCTTGATCTTGCCCCGCCCCAGAAACTCGTTCAGGACAACGCCATCAACTTCTCCCTCCACCAACAGCCGCAGGCAATCGCCGGGCGATGTGGGCGTCTTGAGGGTGATAACCCCGTTCTTGAGCCAGTTACGTCCATGCTGGTCGAAGATGTAGGTCGAATACCCGGCCGGTCGGCACAGGGTCTTGCCCTGAATATCGGCGTCAGAGGTAAAGGCCATGGGTCGCGTCTTGTCGACAAAGAGCAGCATCAGCACTTCGAACATTGACTCTGAAAACAGCAGGTTCGCACAGCGATAGGTCTCGGGATCACTCTCGCAATCTGGCTTGAACCACGGAAACCCGATATCCAGCAGCGCATTGGACAAGAGTGGTTCGTGATGCGCTGCCCAGTCATCGACCCAGTGAATGGCAAACCCCTGCTCGGGAGCGGCCGCCTCCATCGCGGCTTGCACCACCTCCGCAAGCATCCCGCCATTCGGCATCGCCTTATCCGTGAACGGCCAGAAATCGCCGCCCGTCAGAATGTTGATCTTGCGCCGGGTCGCGGCGTTGCCGGGGGCCACAACCAAGGGCGCGGCGGCGGCAAGCGTCGCCTCTGGGGCCACGGTTCCCCCGTCCAGCCCGGTGGGCGAACCGTCGATACAGCGCAGCCGCAGCCGCATACCCGCCCGGATATTGTTTGGATCTTGGCCAATCTGATCCATGTTGGCAGAGTGGATGGCAGTCCACTTTCCAGCATCCTTGTATTGGCTATCCGCAATCAGCGAGAGACTGTCACCGCGCTGTACGACGTAGCTGCCGCCACACCCCTGCGCTTGGGCTTGCCCGGCGAATACCCCGGCCAGCAGCAACACAACCCCACAAATAGCGCTCTTCATAATACAATCCCCCAGATAATGAGGGCACTAAGGCCAATCCGGCAGATTCGGTCAAGCCGTTTCCGCCTCGCCATACCGCTTTGGAGGCTCAGTGCGCGCCGCCCGACCCAATCCGAGCCGCCAGTCGCAGCGCGTGGCTCGCATCTTGGCTGACCGGCGGCAACACAGGGTCATAGCTCGCCCGGATCAGCGCCCCGATCTCGGGCCGCAGCACAACACCGCCCCCCGGCAGCACCGCCAGCGCCGAGCGGTCCTGAAACGCCCGGTCCGACCACAAAAGCATGCTTTGCACGATCTGACTCAGCGCCAATGTTTCGGCGGGCACCGCACTCAGATGCGCGTCCATCCGCAGGAACACGAAGCACGCCCGAATGGCCCCCGCCGGATCAAATCGGAAGATCCGGTACTGATTGGCCTCCGCCGCCTCCAGCCGCGCCACCAGCGGGCCGAGATCGGGGATCAGACGATCCAGCCCCGGCACCTCCGGCAACTCCTTCCAGTCGCAAAAGAAAAAGAGCATGAGGTTCGCGCCCAGTTCCGGGTCGGTCTCGGCCATCTGATGCCCGGCCAAGGCCACAACCGCCTCGACCGCGCCCTTGACCACGCTCAACGTCGCGTCATCCGTGCCGAACACCACCGGCACAATGGGCCGCCCCCAGCGGGCAAAGAGAAATTCGCCGTCCGCACGGGTAAACAGCGCCGCAATCTCGTCAGAGGTCAGGGTGTCGGTCATGGGCAGGTCTCCGATTTTTGCGCCCATGTATCAAGCCAAGTTGCTTCTCGCAAACCCGTCCTTCTTCTTGGTGAAAATACTCACCTTCAACGCCTGCCCGCGACGCGTCACTTGCCGAAAAGATCACTCTGCCCCTTTGGCCCCGGTGCGGCCAACCCCAGATGCGCCCAACCGCCCTGCGCCAACATCCGTCCACGCGGCGTGCGTTGGATGAGGCCCTGTTGCAGGAGAAACGGCTCGATCACCTCTTCCAGCGCATCGCGGCTCTCACTCAGCGCCGCACTGATGGTCTCGATTCCCACCGGCCCGCCCTGATAAGCCTCGGCAATCAGGCGCAGATAGCGCCGGTCGGCGCCATCAAGCCCCAGATGATCCACGCCAAGCCGGGTCAGCGAACTGTCTGCCAGCGCGCGGCTGATCTTGCCGCCGCCCTCAACCACGGCGAAATCCACCACCCGGCGCAGCAAACGCCCGGCGATACGCGGGGTACCGCGCGCACGGCGGGCAATCTCGCGTGCGCCGTCGGTGTCGGTGGGAATGTTCAAGAGCTTTGCGTTGCGCGTCACGATTTCGTGCAACTCATCAATCTCGTAGAATTGCAGCCGCGTCGGAATACCGAACCGGTCGCGCAGAGGGGTCGTAAGCAGGCCTAGCCGCGTCGTCGCCCCCACCAGCGTGAAGGGCTGCAACTCGATCCGCACGGTGCGCGCTGCGGGCCCTTCGCCGATCACCAGATCCAGCTCGAAATCCTCCATCGCAGGATAGAGCACCTCTTCTACCGCCGGGTTAAGGCGATGGATTTCGTCGATGAAGAGCACATCATTGCGCTCGAGATTGGTGAGGATCGCCGCGAGATCCCCGGCCTTGGCCAGCACGGGACCAGAGGTCATGCGAAACCCCACCCCCAATTCGCGCGCCATGATCTGCGCCAGCGTGGTCTTGCCCAGACCGGGGGGGCCGTGAAAGAGCGTGTGATCCATCGCATCCCCGCGCTGCCGGGCGGACTGGATGAATACCGCCAGATTGGCCCGCGCCTCGCGCTGCCCGATGAATTCGGACAGCGCCTGTGGTCGCAGGCTACGGTCCTGATCCTCGGGCAAGGCCGCGCCGCGCAATGTCGGGTCCGGTTCAGCCATGCTCTACCCTTTCGGCGCCAGCCGCCGCAGCGCGGCGCGGATCAGATCGGAGGTTGTGCCCTCGGGCATCTCGCCCGCCACCTGCGCAACCGCGCCCGCCGCCTCGCCGGGGGAATATCCCAGATTGGTCAGCGCCGAAAGGGCTTCGGCCTGTGCGCCGGGACTGGGCGGAACGGGGGTGGGTGTGACCACCGCTGCGCTTTCAATCACCTCGCCTGCATCCGGCGCAGGCGGAGCGGCAGGCGATGCCGCCCCCATCGCCATCACCATCGGCACCTTGTCTTTCAACTCGTTGACCACGCGCTGCGCGGTCTTGGCCCCGATCCCCTTGGCCGCCGTGACCGAATGCCAATCTCCAATCGCGATCGCGCGCCCCACGCCCTCTGGCCCAAGCGCCCCCAGAATGGCCAACGACGCCTTGGCCCCTACCCCCTGCACGCTCATCAGCAGGCGGTGCCATTCCTTTTCCACCAGCGTGGGAAAGCCGAAAAGCTGCAAGAGATCCTCGCGCACCAGCAAATCCGTGTAGAGCGCGGCCATCCCCCCCACGCCCGGCAGCGCCGAAAGCGTCCGCTCTGAACAATAAACGAGATAGCCCACCCCGCGCACGTCGATCAGCACATGATCCGTGCCGCGATAATCAATCCGCCCGGCGACGCGCCCGATCATGCGCTGGCCCTCGCCACTGCACGCGCCAGCACATCGCCCGAGCGCGCGTGATGCGCGTGGCAAATCGCAATCGCCAGCGCATCCGCCGCATCCGGCCCGGCCAGAACCACGCCCGGCAACTGCACCTTGACCATATGCGCCACCTGTTCCTTGGCGGCATGGCCCACGCCCACCACCGTTTTCTTGACCGTGTTGGGCGAATATTCCCCCACGCTCAGCCCGTATTGCGCGGGCACCAGCAGGGCAATGCCCCGCGCCTGCCCCAGTTTCAGCGTGCCCGCCCCGTCCTTGTTGACAAAGGTCTGCTCGACCGCCGCCGCCTGCGGGTCGAACCGGTGCAGAATATCGGTGAGTTGCTCATAGAGCGACAAGAGCCGCGCCGCGAGGTCCGGACCACTTGAATGACAGATGCCGTTGGCCACATGGCTCAGTCGGCTGCCCTCGACATCGATCACGCCCCAGCCGAGGTTGCGCAACCCCGGATCAATCCCCAATACCCGCATCTCGCTGCCCTGCTCGTTTTGATTTTTTTCAGCAATAGCACGAAACGAGAACAAGCACCAAGCAGAATGCGCGTTCACAAACTGCCCGTTTTCCCATCGCTGCGTTGCAGAAATGTCGCGCATAAGCTTGGCACGCGATCACTAGAAATTCTAAAATCGTTTTAAAACAACGTGCTTAAGCCTTGTTATACCCATGCATAAAACGCATAAGAACTATGCAATAAACTCGCCTTGCGAGAACGACAGGTGCGGATTACCTGCGGCTCAGAAACAGACACGCTCTGTCCCCTCATTCAATAGGAATAAAATCATGGCCGCTCTCGACAGCACCCGCTCTCACGCTTCTCACGCCGGTTTCGGCGCACTCTTTGCCCGCGCTTTCTCGGTTCTCGCCGCTTGGAACGAGCGTCGCGCCACCCGCGCCGCCCTGTCGCGTCTTTCGGACCGCGAACTTGACGATATCGGCCTCAGCCGTGGTGACATTGATCTGGTCGCACGCCAGATCTGATCTCGCCATGAGCTTCAAGCAATAAACCCGCGCCGGTATGCACCGCGCGGGTTTTTTCATGCGTAGAAGACTTGGCGCTCAGCGCAAGATCGGGCGCAGATAGGCCGAGAGCATCTGGCTGACCGGATCGGATTGCATCACCACGGCCCCTGCCTGTTCGACAATGCTGCCCTGCGCCAATTGCGCCAACCGATCCGCATAGAGCGGCGCGCCCAGATGCGCGATGATCACAGCCTTGAAAAAGGTAAAGCCCAGCACGAGATACAGAAGCCCACGCAGAGGAAGTCCGCTCTTACGGCGCTTGGGCCGAAAAATGATCAGCCCATCCTTACCGACTTTGCTGACATAGCCCTGAGCCAATCGAGTGCGCTTGCGGCCAATCGCCTTGAGGCGCGAGTCGAACCCTTGAAATGCTTCACTCATATCGAGACATCCCGTTATCACGACCCCCACCGCGATAAGGAGAAGGTACGTCCGAAATGTGGCAGAACCAAGGCAGCGCTCCGGATCAGCCCCAATCCTGACGCATTTTTATAGACTTTTAGATAGGGTCAGGGTGGTCCAGTCACCAATCTCTTCGCGGCACTCTACACTGTTTCCAAGCGCGCAATAAACGTCGCGCACCTCATCTGCCTGCTCGTTCAGAATACCCGAGAGAATCACCTTGCCTCCCGGCATCAGCGCCGCCGTGATCCCAGGGGCAAGAGCAATCAGCGGGCCTTTCAGGATATTCGCAAACACCAGATCATAGGGCACCGCCGCACTCAGGCGGGGATGCTCCAGCCCTTCGGCCTCGATGCACTCCACCCGCCCCTCGAGCGCATTGGCCGTCACATTGGCGCTCGCCACTTCGACCGCCACCGCGTCAATATCACTGGCCAGCATGACGCCCGGCCAGATCCGCGCCGCGGCCATTGCCAAAACTGCCGTGCCGCACCCCAGATCGAGCACCGACTGCCCGACAAAGCCCGCGTTGGCCAGCCGGTCCAGCGCCTTGAGACAGCCCTGCGTCGTGCCGTGGTGCCCGGTGCCAAAGGCCATCGCCGCCTCGATCAACAGCGGCTCGCAATCCTCGGGCACCTTGTCGGCATCATGGCTGCCATAGACAAAGAACCGCCCCGCCACCACGGGCGTGAGGTCACGCCGCACCTTGGCCACCCAATCCACCTCGGGTAATTCAGAAATGACAAAGGGCTTGGCCCCGTGCACCTTAGCCAAAAGCGCCAGCGCCACCTCGTCTGGGGCCTCCTCGAAATAGGCACCGATTTCCCACAGGCCCGAGCCATCCTCCATTTCGAATGATCCGATACCGGTCGGCTCCGGTTCCAGATGCTCCAGCGCCTCGGCCATCGCTTCGGCGTTGGCCTTTTCAGGAAGGGTGGTGAGGGCGGTATAGGTCGGCATTGATGGTCCTTCTCGGGGATAAATCACTCGGCAGGGGCGGCGACAAAGCGCGACAACACTGTCTCGTTGCCCGGTTCGGGGTGGCGCGGGATCAGCAGCGCAAGCGAGAACGAGACCACGGCCATCCCCGCTGCCCCCACGAACACCGCCGCAGGCGACACCAGCCACAGATAGCCCAAGGCCGCCGGCAGGAACACCGCCGCGATATGGTTGATGGTAAAGGCCACCGCCGCAGTGGGCGCAATATCACCGGGATCGGCGATCTTCTGGAAATAGGTCTTGAGCGCCAGAGCCAGCGAAAACAGGATGTGGTCGATCACATAGAGTGTCGCCGCCAGCACCACGCCCCAGCCAAAGAAGTAGATGCCGCCATAGGCCAGAAACACGATCGCCAACCCGGCGTATTCAAAGAGCAGCGTGCGCCGCTCGCCAAAATGAAACACCGCCTTGCCCATCAGGGGCGCGAAAATCATGTTGACCACGAGGTTGATGAGAAAGAGCGCCGTTACCTCATGCACTTCAAAGCCGAATTTCTCGACCATCATGAAGCCAGCAAAGACAATGAAGATCTGCCGCCGCGCCCCGGCCATGAATTGCAGAGCATAATAGAGCCAATAGCGCCGCCGCAGCACCATCTTCTTGAGCTGCGGATTGGGGGCCTCGAACCGGGGATAGGCGATCAGGCAGAACACCGCGACCAATGCAGTAAAGCCGCCCGACACGAGATAGACGAAATTGTAACTCAGATCGAACGCCTGCCAGGTCAACACGATCAGCACATAGGCCACCAGCGTCGCCGCCGACCCGCCCGCCATCAACCAGCCCAGCATCTGCGGCGCGCGCAACTTGTCCAGCCATTGCAATTGCAGCGATTGGTTCACTGTCTCGAAATAGTGAAACCCGATGGAACTGAGCATGGTGATCGTGAGGATCCCGCCCAGTGTCGGGAAATGCGCCGTGATCGCAGTCGCCACCCCCAAGAGCAGCAAGGCGACCAACGCCAAAACCTGCTCATGCATGAACATGATCAACGCGATCACCCCGATGGCCAGGAACCCCGGAATTTCCCGCACCGTATGCAACCAGCCGATGTCAGAGCCGTTGAACCCCGCCACCTCGATCACAAAGTTATTGAGCAGCGCCGACCATGTGGCAAAGGCCACCGGCATCGCGGCGGCCATCAGGAACAGCAGCGTAACAGGTCGTCGCCAGAATGGCAGCTCTTGCGCTCTGCCCAGGGGAAATTGCGGTTTCATATTTTCCCTTTACGCCCAAGTCGCCGCCTTGGCGAGAGGCTGCGCTATTGGTCCAATCGAAATCTTGAAAAGATTTCAACCCGTTTTCTTTTCAAGAAAGCGTCAGTAAAAACTCTGCGGATCAATATCGACCGTCAGGCGCATTTGCGCGGGCAACCGCACCTGCGCGATCCACTCGGATACCGCCGCCTGCAACGCCGCGCCCTTGGGGGCCTTGACCAGCAGCCGCACCCGGTGCCGCCCCCGGATACGGGCGATCGGTGCCGGGGCTGGGCCAAAGACCTGCGCCCCCACCGCCCGAATGGGCCCATCGCGCCGTGCAAGGGTCTCGCCCAGATCGAACACCGCCTGCATGTCGGGCGAGCTGAGGATGATTCCCGCCATCCGCCCAAAGGGGGGCACGCCCGCCTGCCTGCGGCCCTCGGCCTCGGCGCGCCAGAATCCCTCCTCGTCCCCGGCCAGAATGGCGCGGATGACGGGATGCTCTGGCTGAAACGTCTGCAAAAGGGCGCGCCCGGCGCGTTCGGCCCGCCCGGCGCGCCCCGCCACCTGCCGCATCAATTGAAATGTGCGTTCGGCGGCGCGCAGGTCAGACCCTTGCAAGCCCAGATCGGCATCAATCACCCCCACCAAGGTAAGCAGCGGAAAATTATGCCCTTTTGCAACCAGTTGCGTGCCGATGATGATGTCCGCCGCCCCTTGGGCAATCTCGACAATCTGCTCTTTCAACGCGCGCGCAGACCCGAACAAATCCGACGACAGCACCGCGATCCGCGCCTGCGGGAAAAGCGCCGCCGCCTCTTCCGCCAGCCGCTCCACCCCCGGCCCGACCGCCGCAAGCTTGCCTGCCACACCGCAGGACGGGCAGGCCTCGGGCATGGCGGCGCTCTCGCCGCATTGGTGGCACATCAACCGTTTTTGAAACCGATGCTCGACCATCCGCGCATCGCACTGTGGGCATCCGATCTGATGCCCACAGGCGCGGCAAATGGTGGTCGGCGCATAGCCGCGCCGGTTGAGGAACAAGAGCGCCTGTTCCCCCGCCGCCACCCGCGCATTCACCGCCGACTGCAAGCTGGGCGAAATCCAGCGGTTCGACGGCAATGTTTCAGCCCGCATGTCGATGGCCGCCAACTCCGGCATTACCGCCACGCCGAACCGCGCATCCAGATCCAGCCGCTCGTATTTCCCCGCTTCGGCATTGACCCAGCTCTCAAGGCTTGGCGTGGCCGAGGCCAGCACCACCCGCGCCCCACACAGGCTTGCCCGCAGCACCGCCATATCGCGCGCATGATAGAGCGCGCCATCCTCTTGTTTATAGGAGGTGTCGTGTTCCTCATCGACCACGATTAACCGCAAATTCTGAAACGGCAGAAACAGCGCGGACCGCGCGCCTACCACCATTTGCGCTCCCCCCTGCCCGACCATTTTCCAAACCCGCCGCCGCTCGGTCATGGTGACACCGGAATGCCACTCCGCCGGGCGCGCGCCAAACCGCGCCTCGACCCGCATCAGAAACTCGGCCGTCAGCGCAATTTCAGGCAAGAGGACAAGCGCCTGCCCCCCTTGGCGCAGCGCCTCGGCCACGGCCTCCAGATACACTTCCGTCTTGCCTGATCCGGTCACACCGCGCAGCAGGGTCGTGCCATATCCCCCCGCTCGCAACCCCGCGCGCAGTTGCTCTGCCGCCACCGCCTGATCCTCGGTCAGCGCCTTGGCGGGCAGGTCGGGATCAAGCCGGGCAAAGGGCGTATCGCGTGGCGTGTCCTCTTCCAGCACGGCGCCCTGCGCCACCAACCCCTTGACCACAGAGGATGTCACCCCCGCCAGATCGCTCACTTCCCTGAGCGTGAAGCCCAAACCGCCATGATCGCGCAGCACCTCCAGCACCCGCGCCCGCGCATCGGTCAGGCGCGTAGGCTCGCCCTCGCCCAGACGGTAAATCTTCTGCATCGAGGGCGGGTCGCTCAGCCCCGGCGCACGCGTCGCCAGCCGCAGCATCGCGGGCAGCGGTGTCAGTGTATAATCCCCCGCCCGGCGCAAAAATTCCTGCATCTCACCGCGCATCGGCGCCACGTCGAGCACCCGCCCGATGCTGCGCGCCTTCTTGAGGTCAAATCCGCCGCGCCCCGGCCCCCAGACCACACCCAGCACCCGGCGCGGCCCCAACGGCACCTCGACAAAGGCACCGGCCATGACCCCGCCCTCGGGGGCCAGATAATCCAGCGGCCCGTCCAAAGGCTGCGTCGTCAGCACGGCCACCAACGCCCCCTCGTCGTAAAAGTCGGGCAAGGCTTGGGTCAACGGACGGCTCCTGTTGCAAGAGGGGTTTCGGCGGACGTCCCCATGAGGTAAACGCTTCGCCAAGCAAACCCAACCCGCCACAGAGGGCCACCCCATGAAATTCTTTGTCGATACCGCCGAAACCGATCAGATTGCCGAACTCAATGATCTTGGCATGGTGGACGGCGTCACCACCAACCCCTCGCTCATCCTGAAGTCAGGCCGCGACATTCTCGAAGTCACACGCGAGATCGCCGAAATGGTTGACGGCCCGGTCAGCGCCGAGGTCGTAGCCCTCACCGCCGACGAGATGATTGCCGAGGGGCGCAAACTCGCCGCCATCGCGGGCAATATCGCGGTCAAAGTACCGCTCACCTGGGACGGCCTCAAGGCCTGCAAGGTGCTCTCGGGCGAGGGTCACATGGTCAACGTGACGCTCTGCTTTTCCGCCAATCAGGCGCTCTTGGCGGCCAAGGCCGGGGCCACGTTCATTTCCCCCTTCATCGGGCGGCTGGATGACATCAACCTCGACGGAATGGAACTGATCGCCGACATCCGCACGATCTATGACAATTACGGGTTCGAGACCCAGATCCTCGCGGCCTCGATCCGCACCGTCAACCATGCCTTTCAGGCCGCCCATATTGGCGCTGACGTGATGACCGCCCCCCCCGCCGTGATCAAGAAAATGGCCGAGCATCCGCTGACCGATCAGGGGCTCAAGACCTTTATGGCCGATTGGGAAAAGACCGGTCAGAAAATTCTCTGACCAGCCTGGCGCAGATCAGGGGCACTCTCGGGTGCCCCTTTTTCATGGTCGCGCATGCGGATGGCCGCAACGCATTATAGACAAACGAGGATTTCATGAAACGGTTTGCCCTTGCCCTTCTTGGCACGCTCACTCTCTGCGGGATGGCCCAAGCCCATAGCGTCAAGAATGACACGATCGAAGTCATCCATCCCCATATCAACGAGCCCTTCGCCGGGGCCAGATCAGCCGCCGCCTATATGGCCATCAGCAATGAGGGGGCCACCGCGATTCGCCTGATCGGCATCGAGAGCGCCGCGGCGAAAAAGATCACCCTGCACAACACCGAGCATGGCAGCGACGGTGTCGCCCGGATGCAGCCGGTTGCAGGGATCGGGATCCCGGCAGGCGAGACCGTGGTTCTGGAACCGGGCGGGCTGCATGTGATGCTGATGGGCCTGACCGGCCCGCTCAAGGCAGGGGATATGGTGCCCGCCACCTTCCATTTCGAGCCTGCGGGGCCGATTGCGGTCGAGTTCATGATCGACCCGGCGGATGGGGCGGACCATTCCAAGATGGGTCACTGACCCCCCCTGTTGGGCACCAGCATTTTTCCTCCGATCAGGCTTCTGTCGCCCCGGCCCCGAGCCGGGGCCTTTGATCTGCGTCGGCGAGGTCCCGGGTCAAGCCCGGGACGGTTTTGATTGGGCGCGACACGCCCCAGACGAAAAAGAGGGGGCACTAGGCCCCCTCGAGTCTCGCGGATCGGGTGTCATTCACTGCCCGACTGTGGTTGTTGCCTGCTTCCAATCCGCGTCCGGGGCGAGCGCACCCGCCCCGTGTCTCAATTTCCTCAGCTACACCCGCTCGTAGAGCCACAGGTGTTGCACTTCATGCAGGTGCCGTTGCGCACCAGCGTGTAGTTGCCGCATTCGCCACAGGCCTCGCCCTCGTAGCCCTGAAGCCGCGCCTTGGTGCGGGCATCCATGCTGACCGAGCCAGAGGCGACCGCCGTAGTCGTGGTCATGGTCGACATCGTCGCACTGGCCGTTTCAGGCACCAGCGTGGCCAGCATGCTCATCGCATCCATGCCATCGCCTGCGGCGCGCGCCATGGCCTGTCCGCCTTGGAACACCACCAACTCTTGCGGCAGACGCTTGCGCAGATAGCCGGTTGAACTGATCTGCTTGAGCACCTCCAGCGAGCGGTTGGCGGCTGCCTCGCTCATTTCCGAAACATTGCGCACGCCCTCTTCCTCGCCGCGCCCCAGATCGTCAAAGCTGGCCCCCGAGGGTTTGACATGCGCCAGATCGGTGCGATCCAGATAGCTCACCGCCAGTTCGCGGAAGATATAGTCAAGGATCGAGGTCGCATTCTTGATGCTGTCATTGCCCTGCACCATGCCCGCCGGTTCGAACTTGGTAAAGGTAAAGGCATCGACGAATTCTTCCAGCGGCACGCCATATTGCAGGCCAACCGACACCGCGATGGCGAAATTGTTCATCATCGCACGAAAGCCAGCGCCCTCTTTGTGCATGTCGATGAAGATTTCACCCAGCTTGCCATCCTCGTACTCACCGGTGCGCAAATACACCTTGTGACCGCCGACAATCGCCTTCTGCGTATAGCCCTTGCGCCGCTCCGGCAGCTTTTCGCGATGCGATTTCTGGATTTCCTTGATGATCACCTTTTCGACGATCTTCTCGGCCAGCACCTGCGCCTTTTGCTGCGGTGTGCCGGATTCCAGAATGTCGGCGGCCTCGTCATCATCCTCGACCAGACTTGCCGCAAGCGGCTGGCTCAGCTTCGATCCATCACGGTAGAGCGCGTTGGCTTTGACGCCCAGCGACCACGACAGCTCATAGGCCTTCTGGCAATCCTCGATGGTGGCGTCATTGGCCATGTTGATGGTCTTGGAAATCGCGCCTGAGATGAACGACTGTGCCGCCGCCATCATGGTGATATGGCTCTCGACCCCAAGATAGCGCTTGCCCTTCTTGCCGCAGGGATTGGCGCAATCAAAGACCTTGTAATGCTCCACCTTGAGATGCGGCGCGCCTTCCAGCGTCATGGTACCGCACACATGGTCGTTGGCCAATTCGATATCACGCTTGGAATAACCCAGATGCGTCAGGATATCGAAGGTCGGATCGTTCAGCTTTTCCGCCGGAATACCCAGAACATTGGTGCAGAACTCCGCGCCCAGCGTCCACTGGTTGAACACGAACCGGATATCAAACGCCGAACCCAGGGCCGCATCCACCTTGGTCAGCTCATTGGGTCCAAATCCGTGACCGATTAGCGAGGTGTGGTTGATCCCCGGCGCATTGCCAATGGAGCCGTGACCCACAGCGTAGCTCACGATTTCCTCGATCTGCGCCGAACCATAGCCCAGCTTTTCCAAGGCGGCCGGAACCGACTGGTTGATGATCTTGAAATAACCGCCGCCTGCCAGCTTCTTGAACTTGACCAGCGCAAAATCGGGCTCGATCCCGGTGGTGTCGCAATCCATCACCAGACCGATGGTGCCCGTCGGCGCGATGACCGAAGTCTGGGCATTGCGATAGCCGTGCTTTTCGCCCAGCTTCAGCGCCTCATCCCAGGATGCCATCGCCAGATCAACGAGCCGCGCATCGGGGCAATTCTTGTGGTCGAGCGGCACCGGTTTCACGGCCAGCCCCTCATACCCCTCGGTGGCCCCATAAGCCGCATTGCGGTGGTTGCGGATCACGCGCAGCATATGCTTGGCATTGCGCTTGTAGCCCGCAAATGCCCCCAACTCTCCGGCCATCTCGGCGCTTGTGGCATAGGCCACGCCGGTCATGATCGCCGTCAACGCCCCGCAAAGCGCGCGGCCCTCGTCGCTGTCATAGCCAAAGCCCATGTTCATCAGCAAACCGCCGATATTGGCATAGCCCAGACCCAGGGTGCGGAACTCATAGCTGAGTTGCGCAATCTCCTTCGACGGGAACTGCGCCATCGTCACCGAGATTTCCAGCGTCACGGTCCAGAGGCGCGTCGCATGCATATAGGCATCTGCGTCAAACTTGCCATCCGCGTAGAACTTCAAGAGGTTCATCGAGGCCAGGTTGCACGCCGTATCATCCAGGAACATATATTCCGAACAGGGGTTGGACCCCCGGATCTCACCATCTTCCGGGCAGGTGTGCCACGCGTTGACCGTGTCGTGATACTGAATACCCGGATCAGCGCAGGCCCAGGCCGCGTGCCCCACATCTTCCCACAGATCACGCGCCTTGATCGTCTTGGCAACCGACCCATCGGTGCGGTTGATCAGCGCCCAATCGGCATCGTCCTTGACCGCCTTCAGAAACGCATCAGTAACGCGGATCGAATTGTTGGAATTCTGACCCGACACGCTGGCATAAGCCTCCGAATCCCAATCCGTATCATAGGTCGGGAATTCGATGCTCTCATAGCCCTGCTTGGCATAGTCCAACACCCGCTTGACGTAGGTTTCGGGGATTTGCACCTGCTTGGCACTGCGAATGGCAGCCTTGAGTTGCTCGTTCTTCTTGGGATCGACGGAATCCTCGGAACTGCCATCCCAGGCCCGGATCGCGGCGAAGATCTGGTTGAGCTTCTGCTCGTGCATCTTCGAGCCTGCGACGATGCTGGCAACCTTCTGCTCTTCCTTGACCTTCCAGTTGATGAATTCCTGAATATCGGGGTGATCGGCATCACAGATCACCATCTTGGCCGCGCGCCGCGTGGTGCCGCCCGACTTGATCGCGCCAGCCGCACGGTCGCCAATTTTCAAGAAGCCCATGAGGCCAGACGACTTGCCACCGCCCGACAGCTTTTCACCCTCGGCGCGCAGGCTGCTGAAATTGGTGCCCGTGCCAGAGCCGTATTTGAACAGACGCGCCTCACGCACCCAGAGGTCCATGATCCCGCCGTCGCCCACCAGATCATCCTTGACCGACTGGATAAAGCAGGCATGCGGCTGCGGATGCTCATAGGCCGAGCTGGATTTGGTCAATTCGCCGGTCTGGAAATCGACGTAGTAATGCCCTTGGCTCGGACCGTCGATGCCATAGGCCCAGTGCAGCCCGGTGTTGAACCACTGCGGGCTGTTGGGCGCCGCCATCTGGCGCGCCAGCATATAGCGCATCTCGTCGAAATAGGCGCGGGCGTCCGATTCCTTGGTGAAATAGCCGCCCTTCCAGCCCCAGTAGCACCAGGCGCCCGCCAGCCGGTCAAACACCTGCTTGGCACTCGTCTCGCCACCAAAGCCGTCATTGTCCGCCGCAGGCACCGAGCGCCACAGGAACTCAGGCACGCCCTCTTCCTTGACCTTTTCGATCCGGTTGGGGATGCCCGCCTTGCGGAAATACTTCTGCGCGATCACGTCGCTTGCGACCTGGCTCCAGCCGCGGGGCACTTCGATGTCATCCAGCCGGAAAACCGTCGTGCCATCCGGGTTACGGATTTCGGAACTCGTGGTCACGAATTCGAGCGCTGCATAGGCGTCTTGTCCGGCGGTGGTGAATTTTCTTTCGATCTTCATCTCTTCTGCCCCATCGCAATCGTTTTCTGGCCTTTTGGCCCAGTGTGATTTTCAGGCGTTTGGCCTGATGTGAGTTTGTCGTTTTCCCCATGGACGGCGCTTGTCAGGCGTTGCGAAACGCCGTCTGGCCCTGCCGTGCGGAGTGGTCACTGTCTGGTCGTCCTGAGTGTCGGTGTCATGTCCCTGCCGGGGCGAGCCACTATATGTTGTGGCCTTGCTGCCCGCCCACACAAACTGACGTATATTGCCATAGGCGGTCAACGAAAACTTTTCGGATTTTGGCAGAAAAAACGTTTGACTAAGTCTCAGGTCACGCCCCCTCGATCGCGGACGTGATTCATCCACAGCCAGCCCCGTAAAGAAGCCGTTATTTCCGGCGCATTTGCCGGGCATAGCTATCACAGAGGTTGAAGTTTGGTGCGCTTTGCGCCTGCCGCAAAATGCGGCGCGCGCGCCTTGGAAAAGAGACCCCGGAGGGGACCTGACATAAGCGTGTGGGTGAAATGGTCGGGGCGATAGGATTCGAACCTACGACCCCCTGTTCCCAAAACAGGTGCGCTACCAGACTGCGCTACGCCCCGGACCGTGCGCCTCCATACTGGTGATTACCGAGCTTGAAAAGCCAAAAACCGGCCTCGTGACGCTTTATTGGCTCTCGGCGCAGGGCCAGGCCGCCTTGGTCTGGTCAATCGCGGCATGCCGCATGGTCCAACCTTCGCGAATTCCGATTTTACGCGCCAGACCACCATTGATCTCCAGCACCGCCAAAATGTCCTGACCGCCAAAAATCGGCGACTCGTCCAGCGGCTGCGCCTCGTGATGTACCTTCTTCACGGTGCCTGTCTCGTCCATGAAAATCATGTCGAGCGGAATCAGCGTGTTCTTCATCCAAAACCCAACCGGCTGCGGTTCGGGATAGACAAAGAGCATGCCCGCGCTCATCGACATCGTCTCGCGATTCATGAGGCCTTGGGCGCGCTCGGCCTTGTCATCGGCCACCTCGACGCGGAAACGCGCGGTGCCGGCATCGCTGCGCAGCATCACCACGTCTTCGCGGCAACTCTCCGCCGCTGCCGTGCTTGCCAGACCGGCAAGCACGACGGCCGCCATCACTCGGACACTTTTACCGCCGTTTCCCATCCACACACCTCGGTTGCCATTCGCCCCCTTTTACCATCAATCACGCGGATTGCCAGCGCCTCGCCGGGCTGAACATCCGCAAGACCGGAGCGGCGCAAAACCTCGATATGCACGAATACGTCTTCGTCGCGACCAAAGGTATTGGCAAAGCCAAATCCCTTGCCCTTGTCGAACCATTTGACGCGGGCGGGTTGCAGCGGCGCGTTGCGAATGATCTCGGGATCAATCTCGTCGAGATCGGCAAGCCCTGTGTGTTCAAGATCATCCGGCGGGCTGATGGCATGCACCGCCACGGCCTGCCGACCGCGTTCGGTTTGCTGCACGTCCAATTCAACTCCGGCGCGATCCGCAACCGAACTTTGGCCAAAGTTCCGCAGAACATTGGCATGTAGCAAAATATCTGGGCCACCTTCATCGGCGATCACAAACCCAAACCCTTTTACAGGGTCAAACCACTTAACACGCCCTTTCAATCTGCGAATATCGTCATCCTGTATCGTCACTTTGTCCTACCTAACAGCCTTCATCCCCAAGACTGTGTAACACTTGCGTCATATTCGCCCCCGCTTGCAAGCGGTTAATATCAATTACTTTCAATGCCTTGCATTTCACGCAACGTGAAATTCATGGGTTCAGGCGTTGAATTTCCCAGTTTTCCCCTATGCCTTTTCGCCGCCACACAAAGCGGTCGTGCAACCGAAACGCTCCGTCAGCCCAGAATTCGATTTCCACCGGAGCGATCTTGAAACCACCCCAAAATGGTGGCCGCGGCGGATTCGGACCTTTCTGCGCCGTGATCTTGGCCACCTTCGCCATCAAGGTCGTCCGGCTGTCGAGCGGCTGCGATTGCTCCGATGCCCAGGCCCCAAGACGGCTCTTGAGCGAGCGCGAGGCATAATAGGCATCCGCGCGCGCGCCCTCTTCCCGACTCACCATACCACGAATACGCACCTGACGGCGCAAGGATTTCCAATGCAGCACCATCGCCGCCTTGGGATTGGCGGTCAGTTCGCGCCCCTTGGCGCTGTTGTAATTGGTGTAAAAGATGAAGCCGTCTTCGGAAATCTCCTTGAGCAGCACCATCCGCACATTCGGCAACCCATCGGCATCCACCGTCGACAGCGCGACGGCATTGGGATCGTTCATCTCTGATTTCTCAGCCTCGGCCAGCCAGCCGCGTGCAATCTCGAACGGGTCATCCCCTGCAAATAGTCCGTCGCGTTCCATGAACTTCCCTTGATGCTGCCTGCGAGAATTCGCTCTTATGTTACCATATGTGTCAAACTAGTGTTCTGAACGGCATTTGACACCCTGCCCTGGAAAATGACCAGCCCTTGATGCAATCCCCCCAATCGCCTAAAGGTCAGAAAAATCTGATGGTCGGGGGCTGGGAATGTCGAACAATCTGATGGCGGGAAAACGCGGGCTTATCATGGGGCTCGCCAATGACAAATCAATCGCCTGGGGTATTGCCCGCGCCTGCGCCGATGCCGGCGCGGAACTGGCCTTCAGCTATCAGGGCGATGCGCTGAAAAAGCGGGTCGATCCGCTGGCGGCAGAACTGGGTTCGACCATCGTTCTGCCCTGCGACGTGGGCAATATGGCCTCGGTCGACCAACTCTTTGTCGATCTCGCCACCCATTGGGACAGCCTCGATTTCGTGGTGCACGCCATCGGCTTTTCCGACAAGAACGAATTGCGCGGGCGTTACGTCGACACCAGCCGCGACAATTTTCTGATGACCATGGACATCTCGGTCTATTCCTTTACCGCCGTGATGCAGCGCGCAGAAAAGATGATGGGCGAGGGCGGATCGGCCCTGACCCTCACCTATTACGGTGCCGAACAGGTGATGCCGCATTACAACGTCATGGGCGTAGCCAAGGCCGCGCTTGAGGCCTCCGTGAAATACATGGCCGAGGATCTGGGCAAGGACGGCATCCGCGTCAACGCTATCAGCGCCGGTCCGATCAAGACACTGGCCGCCTCCGGCATCGGCGATTTCCGCTATATCCTGAAATGGAACGAGTTGAACTCGCCGCTGCGCCGCAACGTGACCATCGACGACGTGGGCCGTTCCGCACTTTACCTGCTCAGTGATCTGGGCTCTGGCGTGACCGGCGAGACGCTGCATGTCGATGCGGGCTACCATATCGTCGGCATGAAGGCCGTCGACGCCCCCGACATCGACGCCACCTGAAAGGACAGCCCATGACCGCGCTCGATCTTCTGACCTTCAACGCGGTTCTGGCCGCCGCCATCCTCAGCCCCGGCCCGGCCCTGCTCTTTGCCCTGCGCACCGCACTGGCCGATGGCCGCGCTGCAGGCATTGCGGCGGGCATGGGCCTTGGTCTTGTCGCGGCCCTCTGGACCCTCGCGGCGCTTCTTGGTCTCGAGGCACTCTTTACCCTCTTTCCATGGGCATATCTCGCGCTCAAAATCGCAGGAGCGGCCTATCTCCTCTATATCGCGTGGACCACTTGGCGCACCGCGCGACAGCCCGTGACCGAAGGTCCGCGCAAACCACGCGGCCGCGCCTTTCTTGACGGGGTGCTGATCAACCTCGGCAATCCCAAATCGGTGCTTTTTGCCGCCTCTGTGCTGGTTGTGATCTTTCCCAAGGGCCTCACCGCCGCGGAAATCGCGCTCATCACCGCCAATCACATGCTGGTGGAGTGGCTCTTTTACGCAGGCTTTGCCACCCTGCTGAGCGGGGCCGCCGCCCGCCGCGCCTATCTTGGCGCGAAACCGATCATCGACCGCGTGGCGGCCCTCTTGCTGGGCGCGCTCGGGCTGAAACTTCTCTTGAGCAGGTAACACCATGATGGACCGCCTCCCCCATGAAAAAGGCTTTCACGTAAGCTGGGATCAACTTCACCGCGACGCCCGCGCGCTTGCGTGGCGGCTTCAGGGCGAAGCTCCCGAAGGCGGCTGGCGCGCGGTCGTGGCGATCACGCGCGGCGGCATGGCCCCGGCGATGATCGTGGCGCGCGAGTTGGACATCCGCACCGTCGATACGATCAGCGTGAAATCCTACAACCACCAGACCCAGACCGCCCCCGTGGTGATCAAATCCCCCGATATGTCCATCATGGGTGACGGCGCGGGCGTGCTCATCGTGGATGATCTCGTGGACACGGGTCGCACCCTCGAGGTGGTGCGCCAGCACCTGCCGCGTGCCCATGTCGCCACCGTTTACGCCAAGCCGATGGGCCGCGCGCAGGTCAACACCTTCGTGACCGAAGTCAGCCAGGACACCTGGATTTTCTTCCCCTGGGATATGGCCCTGCAATATGTCGAACCCTATCGGGGCGCCTGACATGACCAACCTGCCCCGCACTGCCTGCACCTTTTCGCCCCCCGTGATGGAGGCGCGGCGTTGGCTCGATGGGGTGACATTCCCGCCCCACCGCCCGCTTATCAACGTGAGCCAGGCCGCCCCCGTCGCCCCGCCCCCCGAGGCGCTGCGCCGCGCGGTGGCCGAGGCGGCGCTCAATGAGCCGCAGGCGCATCTTTATGGCCCCGTGCTGGGCCTGCCCGACCTGCGCGCCGAAGTGGCGGCGCAGTGGTCTGCCAGCTATGGCGGCACCGTCGCACCCGCTCAGGTCGCCATCACCTCGGGCTGCAATCAGGCCTTTTGCGCGGCGATCACCACGCTCTGCGGCGAAGGGGATGAAGTTATCCTTCCAACCCCTTGGTATTTCAATCATAAAATGTGGCTCGACATGGCAGGCGTGCGCGCAGTTCCGCTGCCTGCGGGGGCCGAACTCTTGCCCGATCCGGATCACGCAGCGGCGCTCATCACGCCGCGCACCCGCGCCATCGTGCTCGTCACCCCCAACAATCCGGGCGGCGTGGAATATCCCGCCGACCTCACCCGCGCCTTTTACGCGCTGGCGCAAGAGCGCGGCATCGCCCTCATCGTCGATGAAACCTACCGCGATTTCGATGCCCGCCCCGGCGCGGGCCATGATCTCTTTCACGATCCCGACTGGGCCGAGACACTCATCCAGCTTTATTCCTTTTCCAAGGCCTACCGGCTGACCGGGCATCGCGTCGGCGCGATGGTGGCCTCTCCGACCCGTCTGGCCGAGGTCGAGAAATTCCTCGACACCGTCACCATCTGCCCCAACCAACTGGGCCAGATCGCGGCCCTCTGGGGGATGCGCAACCTTGGGCAATGGCTGGCCGGTGAACGCGCCGAAATCCTCGACCGGCGCGCGGCGATCCACGACAACATGCCGAAACTTGCAAGCCAAGGCTGGCGCCTCTTGGGCTGCGGTGCCTATTTTGCCTATATGGCACATCCTTTCGCCATGGACTCGGCCCAATTGGCACAGGCGCTGGTGCCCGAGGCGGGCGTTCTTCTGCTCCCCGGCACCATGTTCCGGCCCGCCGATGACGCACAGGGCGCGCGCGAATTGCGCGTGGCCTTCGCCAATCTCGATCGCGCGGGGATCGACACGCTCTTTGACCGGCTCGCAGCCCTCCGCTGGCCCCTTGTCGCGGGCGGTCACAGCGCGTAGACAGTCGCCCAACACGGGCGCAAGCCACCAACAGTGAGGGGGCCATCATGGCGGGCAAAGGTATCTACAAGGGCGCGATGTGGGTTCTCATGGGCCTCTTGATCGTCGGCCTTGCCGGGTTCGGCGCAACCAACCTCTCGGGCAATGTGCGCAGCATCGGCCATGTCGGCACCGCCGAGATTGACGTGACCACCTACGCCCGCGCCCTGCAAAACGAAATCCGCGCGCTCGAGGCCGAACGCGGCTCTTCCATGACCTTTGCCGAGGCCCGCGCCGCCGGGGTCGATACCGATGTGCTGGGACGTCTGGTGGCGCGCGCTGCGCTGGAACATGAGGCCAATCGCCTTGGCCTCTCGGTCGGCGACGAGAACCTGCGCGAGCAGATCCTCGACATCCCCGCGTTTCAGGGTCTCGACGGAAGCTTTGATCGCGAGGCGTATCGCTTTGCCCTCGATCAGGCAGGGCTGAACGAATCCCAGTTCGAGGAAAACATCCGCGCCGAAACAGCCAGCACGCTGGTGCAGGCCGCCGCCTTGGCAGGATTGCAGACGCCCAGCACCTATATGGACACGATGATGACCTATCTGGCCGAGCGGCGCAGCCTTGCCTTTGCCGTGCTCGACCGCAACGCGCTGCAAACCGGCCTGCCGGTCCCGTCAGAGGATGACCTCAAGACCTATCACCAGAGCCATCTGCCCGATTTCACCACGCCCGAAACCAAGACCATTACCTATGCCTGGGTCACGCCCGCGATGATCCTCGACAGCGTCGAAGTGGACGAGGCCGCGCTGCGCGAGGCCTATGCCGAGCGCGAGGCGGAATTCAACATGCCCGAACGCCGACTGGTGGAACGCCTGGCCTTTGCCGATACCGAGGCCGCCGCCCGCGCCCGTACCCGGATAGACGAGGGCATCGCCCTTGAAATGCTGGTCTCCGAACGGGGGCTCGACATGGCAGATATCGACATGGGCGATGTCACCCGCGAGGAACTGGGCGCAGCCGGTGATGCGGTGTTCTCCGCCGAGGCCGGCGATGTGGTCGGCCCGATCGACACCAATCTTGGCCCCGCGCTCTTTCGCGTCAACGCCGTGCTCGCCGCTCAGGTCACGAGTTTTGAAGAGGCGGAACCGCGGCTGCGCGAAGAGCTTGCCACTGACCGCGCCCGCCGCGTGATCGAGGCTCAGATCGACACGGTGGATGACCTCCTCGCCGGAGGGGCCACGCTCGAAGATGTGGCCAAGGAAACCGATCTCGAACTCGGGAGCATCGATTGGCACTCTGGTCTGACCGAAGGCATGGCGGGCTATGACAGCTTCCGCACCGCCGCCGAATCCGTGGCCGAAGGCGACTACCCCGAGGTTGCGCAGCTCGCCGATGGTGGCATTTTCGCCCTGCGCCTCGACGGCATCCAGGAGCCGCGCATCCAACCGCTCGAAGACGTGCGCGACGCGGTGCTGGCCGGCTGGCGGGCTGAGGCCACGGTGGCCGCGCTGCGCGCCCAACTGGAACCGCAGCTTGCCGAATTGCGGGCAGGCGCGAGCTTTGCCGATCTTGGGCTGACCGCAACCGAAGTGACCGACATGACCCGCCGCGACTACCGCCCCGACGCACCCGCCGAATTCATCGACACTGTGTTTGCCATGACCGAGGGCGAGGTCCGCGTGATCGAGGGCGAAGGCCGGCTCTTCGTGCTGCGCCTCGACAGTATCGAACCGCCCCTTCCCGCAGACGAGGACGAGGATCTCGCCCGCCTGCGCAGCGCCCTTCAGGATCAGGTCGCCGCCGATCTCGGGCAGGATCTCTTTCAGGTGCTGGCCAATGACATCCGCGCCCGCGCGGGCGTAGAGCTGGATCAAGCGGCCCTCAACGCCGTGCATGCCAATTTCAACTGAGGACCGCGCAATTGGAACTGACCCCGTCGTTCGAGGATTTCGCCCGCGCCTATGAGGCGGGGGAAAATCAGGTGGTGCATGCGCGGCTTGCGGCCGATCTCGACACGCCCGTATCGCTGATGCTCAAGCTGACTGGGGCGGCGCGTGATGCCTTCCTGCTCGAATCCGTGACGGGCGGCGAATTGCGCGGGCGCTATTCCATCATCGGCATGAAACCCGATGTGATCTGGCAGTGCCACGGCACCACCAGCCGAATCAACCGTCAGGCCCGTTTCGATCACGACGCCTTTGAGGATCAGCAAGGCGATCCCTTGGCCAACCTGCGCGCCCTCATCGCCGAGAGCCGCATCGCCCTGCCCGAAGGCATGCCTGCTGCCAGTGCCGGTCTCTTTGGTTATCTGGGCTATGACATGATCCGGTTGGTCGAACACCTGCCAGATGTGAACCCCGATCCGCTTGGCCTGCCCGATGCCGTGATGCTGCGCCCTTCTGTCGTGGCCGTTCTGGATGGCGTAAAGGGTGAGGTGATGGTGGTGGCCCCCGCTTGGGTCAGCAGCGGACAATCGGCGCGTGCGGCCTATGCACAGGCCGCCGAACGGGTGATGGACGCGGTCCGCGATCTCGAACGCGCCTTGCCGCAATCCAGCCGCGCACTTGGCGAAGCCCGCGAAGACGCGGCCCCGGTGTCGAATTTTACCCGCGAAGGCTACAAGGCCGCCGTGGAAAAGGCCAAGGACTACATCCGCGCAGGCGACATCTTTCAGGTCGTGCCCAGCCAGCGCTGGACGCAGACCTTTCGCCAGCCGCCCTTCTCGCTCTATCGCAGCTTGCGGCGCACCAACCCGTCGCCCTTCATGTTCTATTTCAACTTCGGCGGCTTTCAGGTGATCGGGGCCAGCCCCGAAATCCTCGTGCGCGTCTTTGGCCAAGAGGTGACGATCCGTCCCATCGCAGGCACCCGGCCCCGTGGTGCCACTCCCGAAGAGGATCGCGCGCTCGAGGCAGATCTTCTGGCCGACAAAAAGGAACTGGCCGAGCATCTCATGTTGCTCGATCTGGGCCGCAACGACGCGGGCCGCGTCTGCAAGATCGGCACAGTGCATCCGACCGAAAAATTCATCATCGAGCGCTACAGCCACGTCATGCACATCGTCTCGAACGTGGTTGGGGACTTGGCCGAGGATCAGGATGCGCTCAGCGCCCTTTTGGCCGGTCTGCCCGCAGGCACCGTGTCCGGCGCACCCAAGGTCCGCGCGATGGAGATCATCGACGAGTTGGAGCCCGAGAAGCGCGGCGTCTATGGCGGCGGTGTCGGCTATTTCAGTTCGGGCGGCGACATGGATGTCTGCATCGCCCTGCGCACAGCCGTGGTCAAGGAGGAGAACCTCTATATTCAGGCCGGCGGCGGCGTGGTCTATGACAGCGACCCCGAGGCGGAATATATGGAAACCGTCCATAAATCGAACGCCATCCGCCGTGCAGCGGCCGATGCCGCGCGCTTTGGTGGTGACGCCAACGGCTGAGCCATTTGACTCAGGTCAAAGCGCGCGCGCTCTTGCGGGCGTAGGTCTACCACATCATATTCCAATTAAGGAATATAATGGAGGGAAGCCCATGATCCGCATGACCCGATTCGCCACCCCGGCCCTCTTGGCTCTGGCCTTGGCTTTAACCCCACTCGCCAGCGCCGCCAGCGAGGCCCTGCCCCTGCAAGAGCCCGTGGCCGCCGAAACGCTCAGCAAGAGCAAACAGACCACCCCCGGTCTCTATATCACCGCCGCCGATGCCGGCCGCGTGCTGGCCGACAACCCCAATGTTGCGCTCATCGACGTGCGTACCCCGTCCGAGGTGAACCTGATCGGCTATGCCACCGCCGCCGCCGCCAATATCCCCTCGAAACTGATGGACCCTGCCCTCTCCTTCGACGCCAAGAAGGGCATGTATAAAATGGTCGATAATCCCGCATTCGTAGACGAGATGAAGGCCTGGCTCGCCAGCGATGCCGCCGCAGGCGTGGATACCCTGCTGGTGATGTGCCGCTCCGGTTCACGCAGCGCGGCGGCAATCTCCCGGCTGGTAGAGGCCGGGGTGGATGTGACGCTCTACAATGTTGTGGACGGGTTCGAAGGCGACACGAACGACGCAGGCGCGCGCGTCGTCAACGGCTGGCGCAATGCTGGTCTGCCCTGGACCTACAAGGTGCGCGCGGGTCTGCGCCCCGGCTATAACTGAGACTTGCGGCAGGCTGTGCCCTCGGGCAAGACAGGCACATGGCCCGCCTCATCCTCTTCAACAAGCCCTATGACGTGCTGTCGCAATTCACCGACCGTGGAAGCGCAGGCAGCCCCCGCGCCACGCTCTCGGATTTCATCGACGTGCCGCGCGTCTATCCCGCCGGTCGGCTGGATCGTGACAGCGAGGGGCTGCTGCTGCTGACGGATGACGGCCAACTTCAAGCGCGCATCGCAAACCCGCGTTTCAAAATGGAAAAAACCTACTACGCCCAGGTCGAGGGCCTGCCCGATGACGCGGCCCTCGCCGCCCTGCGTGCCGGTGTCACGCTCAACGACGGCCCAACGCGCCCCGCGCGCGTGGAACGGGCGGCGCCTCCAATCCTCTGGCCGCGCACACCGCCCGTCCGCTTTCGCAAATCCGTGCCCGATTGCTGGCTGAAGCTGACCATCTCGGAGGGGCGCAACCGCCAAGTGCGCCGTATGACCGCCCATATCGGCCACCCCACGCTACGCCTGATCCGCTGGCGCATCGGAGAGTGGACGCTGGATGGCCTCAGCCCCGGTCAATGGCGGGGCTGAGACGTCGCACTCAGAGAAACTCCGCCTTCGCCTCGGGCACCGCCCGCGCAACCGCCAGAGCCTCGCCCAGATCGACATCCTTGGACATCAGCGCGCGTCCGATCATTGTGCCGGCGATATTCGGAATATAGCGCAGCCGCGCCACATCATCGACCGTGCGAACCGTGCCGCGCGCAATGACGGCATGCCGCGTGCCTGCCGCCAGCCCGGAAATCAGCCCCAAACTGCCATCGCTATCCTCGATATCGGCGTCAATATCGGTGATCAACAATCCCGCCAGCGGCACACCGTCAAAGGCTGCGATGAACTCGGCCGGGCCAAAGGCCGACGCCGTGCGCCAACCATCGGTCATCAACTGCCCTTGATATATGTCGACGGCCACAACGATCTGATCCGGGTGATACTTGGCCAAGGCCTTGACCGCATCAGGGTTCTGCACGGCCATTGTGCCCAGCACGATCCGCCCTGCGCCCTTGTCGATCCAGCGCTCCACCGCCTCGCGCGTGCGGGACCCGCCCCCAAGCTGCACCGGAATACCCACGGCACGGATGATCTGCTCGATGAGATCATCATTGTCGCCCGCACCGCGCAGCCCGTTCATATCCGTCAGGTGCATCCACTCGGCACCCGCCGCCACAAACCCGCGCGCAGTCTCGACCGGGTCCACATGCCAACGCACCGGTTCCTCCAGCCGTCCACGAGTCAGGGTGACACATTTGCCGTCAAGAATTTCCAAGGTGGGATAGAGGATCATCGCCATGCCCTTTTGCTATGCGTGTGGGCGCAAATTGGGGGCAATCCGCAATCCCGGCTGTCCCCGGTGCGGCATCATGAGGCCCTTTCGCGGCCTGAGTCGGATACCGGCCCTCGGGGGCTATTCCGCCTCCAACACCGCCGAGATCGGTGCCAGCGCCACGCTTGCCGCCCGGTCCGCCAAACCCCACAGCAGAAGCGCGCTGATCGTATCTGCCCGCAAACGGCCCAGCATGATCACGCCGTCCTCTTGCTGATCGGCCCGCATCGCGGCCTGATCCAGAAAGCGGCGGATCGCGGCGGCATTCTGCCCCTGCCCGTCGAAATCCCGAAACAGGCTGGCCGAGGGCACGCCCTCGCGCGCAATCAGCTTTTGCGCGGTGTTGAGCCCGCTCGGATGCATCACCAACCCATGCCCGCTTTCTTTCAGGATCGGGGCGAGTTGCGCCGTGGCCTCGCGACTCGATTGCAGGCCAGTGCCCGTGCCCTCCAGCACCGCCACTGCCTGCGGCACCTGCGCAAACCACGCCTGCATCGCCACCTCGGCATCCTCGGGCCGCGCGCCCTCTGGCAGATCGGCCATCGCCAAGACCTCGAACCCGGCCGCATGATAGCGTTCCGCCGCCGCCGCCGCACCAGGCCAGGTCACATCGACCGCGAAACTCAGCGGATAGGGAAAGCTCTGGAGCGCCTCTATCCCGATCGGGCTCTGCCCGTCATCCATCAGGATGATCGCCATCAGCGGCTTGCCCTCGGAATTGTCGAACGCCACCCGATTGCGCGCGAGCGCGCCTTTCACCGTCTCAGGCTCTGCAACACTCTCCACCGTAGTCTCTGGCGTATCCGGCGTGGGTGCGCCGACACTGGGTAAACGGTTGGTTGTCACCCCCTCGGCCCGGTTGCCGATTGTGCCCAACGCAGGCAAGGTCTTGGCTGCGCTCTCGGTCTCTGCGTCAATCTCGGGCAAGGGTGCCGCCTCGGCCTGCGCCTCGGCTTCGGGCGACATATCCTTCACCCCCTCTCCCTCTGCGCCAGAGGCGTCAGGGATCAGCACCGGTGCCGGCTCTTCCTGCGGAAAGATCGACCCGGCCTCTGTCCCCTCCGTTTCCTCATCTGGCGCGCTCAGCCCCGCGCTCTCCTCAGCTGCCTCAGGTGCGGGTGGCTGCGCCGGATCAGTCGAAATCGCCACGGCCCCCTCGCTCGACGGCACCACCGGCGGCGTTCCCTGCGGACTGGGCAACACCGGATCATCGCTCTCGACCGTCACACCAGCCCCCTCAACTGCCACCTCGGGGGCCTCGGCCAAGGCCGCCACGTCGCCCGTCTCGGGGGCTGCCGCTGGCGCAGTCTCGACCGCACCGATCCCCGCACTGTCATCCGGCGTGGGCGGTGACACCTGCGACACCCCCGTCGCCTCGGGCGCGGGCTGTGTTTCGGGCAGATCCGCCTCCGCATCCTCGCGCCGCAGATCGAACCCCGATCCCGCCGGAACTTCAAGGCTGACCGCCTCGGGCGGGGCCTCGCCCGGTGCGCCGCTCAGCACAGACAGTGTACCCAACGCCAGCCCCGAGACCAGCGTTCCCGTCATCATGCCTGCCAATACTCCGCGTGCCACTGCCTTTGCCCCCTGATCTGCCTGTTTTGCCTGTTATCCGGCCTAGCGCCCCTTGACGGTGCCGCGCAAGCCTGAACAAGTATACCGCGACCGGCCCCTTGGCCTCCAGCCCCCTTTGCATGAGGACAGGCGCGAATGCTGCTTCTGATCGATAACTATGACAGTTTCACCTATAATCTCGTCCATTATGTTGGCGAATTGGGTGCGCAAACCCGCGTCGTGCGCAACGATGCGCTCAACGTACAAGAGGCGATGGCGATGCGCCCCGATGGTATCCTGCTCTCGCCCGGCCCCTGCGACCCGGATCAGGCAGGCATCTGCCTGCCGCTGACCCTCGCCGCCGCCGAGGCGCGTATTCCGCTTTTGGGCGTCTGCCTTGGGCATCAGACCATCGGTCAGGCCTTTGGTGGTCGCGTCATCCGCCACTCGGAAATCGTGCACGGCAAGATGGGCCAGATCCACCATGAAGGCAAAGGCGTCTTTGCCGGTCTGCCCTCGCCCTTTGAGGCGACGCGCTATCACTCGCTGGTGGTAGAGCGCTCCAGCCTGCCCGACTGCCTCGAAATCACGGCAGAGCTGGCCGATGGTACCATCATGGGCCTGCAACACCGCGACCTGCCCATTCAGGGCGTGCAGTTTCACCCCGAATCCATCGCCTCGCAGCATGGCCACGCCCTGCTCCAGAATTTCCTCGACATGATGCAGGTCCCGGCATGAGCGATCGGCTGAAACCGCTGATCGGGGCCGCCGCTGATCGCTCCCTGACCCGCGCCGAGGCAGAAATCGCTTTTCAGATCCTGTTCGAAGGCGAAGCGACGCCTGCCCAGACCGGCGGCTTTCTCATGGCGCTGCGCACGCGCGGCGAAACCGTGGATGAATACGCCGCCGCGGCCGCCGTGATGCGCGCCAAATGCAACGCGGTGCGCGCGCCAGCGGGGGCGATGGACATCGTGGGCACCGGCGGCGATGGTAAGGGAACGCTCAATATCTCGACCGCCACCGCCTTTGTCGTGGCAGGCGCAGGCGTGCCGGTGGCCAAACATGGCAATCGCAACCTCTCGTCCAAATCCGGGGCAGCAGATGCGCTCACGGAAATGGGGATCAAGGTGATGGTGGGCGTGCCTGTGGTCGAGCGCGCGCTGGCCGAAGTGGGCATCGCCTTCATGATGGCGCCCATGCACCATCCGGCGATGGCCCATGTCGGCCCCGTGCGCACCGAACTGGGCACGCGCACCATTTTCAACATCCTTGGCCCCCTCACCAACCCCGCCGGTGTAAAGCGTCAACTCACCGGCGCGTTCTCGCGCAACCTCATCCGCCCCATGGCCGAAACGCTGGGGCAATTGGGCTCGGAGCGCGCCTGGCTCGTGCATGGCTCGGACGGCACCGACGAGATGACGATCACCGGCCTCTCTTGGGTCGCCGCCCTCGAAGAAGACGGCAGCATCCACGAGACCGAATTGCACCCCGAGGATTTCGGCTTGCCCGTGCATCCATTCGAGGCCATCTTGGGCGGCACCCCGGCGGATAACGCCGCCGCCCTGCGCGCGCTGCTCGATGGGGCGCCCGGAGCCTACCGCGATGCCGTGCTGCTCAATGCCGCTGCGGCCCTGACCGTGGCCGGACATGCCAGCGACCTGCGCGAAGGCGTGGCCAAGGCCGCCGAGAGCATCGACAGCGGCGCGGCCCGCGCCAAAATCGCCGCCCTCGCGAAACTGACATCGGAGACCGTATGACCAGCCCGACCATTCTCGACAAGATCAAAGCCTACAAGCTCGAGGAAATCGCCGCCGCCAAGGCGGCACATCCCATGGCCGAGATGGAATCGCTGGCGCATGAGGCAGCGCCCGTGCGCCCCTTTTCCGACGCCCTGCTCAAGGCCGCCAAGACCGGCTATGGCCTCATTGCCGAGATAAAAAAGGCCAGCCCGTCCAAGGGCCTGATCCGTGCCGATTTCGATCCCGCAGCCCTCGCGCAGGCCTACGAGGCAGGCGGCGCAACTTGCCTCTCGGTGCTGACCGACACGCCCAGCTTTCAAGGCGCACCCGAATTTCTCGGACAGGCCCGTAACGCCTGTGACCTGCCGGTTTTGCGCAAGGATTTCATGTATGACCCTTATCAGGTGGCCGAGGCGCGCGCCTGGGGCGGCGATTGCATCCTGATCATCATGGCCAGCGTTTCGGACGCCCAGGCCACCGAACTGGAAGAGGCAGCCCTTCATTGGGGCATGGATGTCCTGATCGAGGTCCACAACCGAGAAGAACTCGACCGCGCCGGACGCCTCAAATCGCGGATGATCGGCATCAACAACCGTGATCTCAACACCTTTGAAACCTCGCTCGACACCACCCGGAAACTGTCCAAATTCGTCCCCCCCGAACGGATGATCGTCTGCGAAAGCGGCCTTGCCACGCCCGAGGATCTGGCCGAGATGGCCCGCTACGGCGCGCGCAGCTTTCTCATCGGCGAAACCCTGATGCGCGCCGAGGATGTGACCGAGGCCACCCGCAGTCTGCTCGCCAACCCGCTCACACCGGGCGGATTCTGATGTCCGGGCTCAGCCATTTCGATGGCCAGGGGCATGCCCATATGGTCGATGTCTCGGACAAGGACGTGACCGCGCGCGTGGCCATCGCTGAGGGCCACATCAAGATGGCCCGTGAAACCTTTGAAATCATTGCCGACGGTCGCGCAAAGAAGGGCGATGTTCTGGCCGTCGCCCGCCTTGCCGGGATCATGGCGGCCAAGCGCACGCCAGACCTGATCCCGCTCTGCCATCCGCTCGCGATCACCAAGGTCACAGTTGACCTGACCCTTGATCCTGACCTGCCCGGCGTCCGCATTGCCGCGACGGTCAAGACCACCGGTCAGACCGGGGTCGAGATGGAGGCGCTGACCGCCGCCTCTGTTACCGCCCTCACGGTCTATGACATGACCAAGGCCGTCGATAAGGAAATGGAAATCGGCGGCATCCGGGTTCTCCTGAAAGATGGTGGAAAATCAGGGCGGTATGAGGCGACATGATCACCGTTGACGCGGCCCTTGCGCATCTTTTCACCCTCGTGCGACCGCTCGACAACGAAGAGGTGCCGCTGGCGCAGGCCGCAGGGCGCATCCTTGCCCGTGACGTGGCTGCCCGCCGCGATCAACCGCCCTTCGCCGCCTCTGCCATGGATGGCTACGCGGTCTGTGGCGCTGATGCGTCCCCCGGCACCACCCTCACCGTGATCGGCGAGGCCGCGGCAGGCCATGCCTATCCCGGTGCCGTGTCATCCGGCGAAGCGGTGCGCATCTTCACCGGCGCGCCCATTCCGCACGGGGCCTCCCGCGTCATCATCCAAGAGGATGTGACCCGCGACGCCGACCGCATCACCCTGGGCCAAAATCTCGACCGCAAGGATCATATCCGCCCTTTGGGCTGTGACTTTCGCGAGGGTCAAACCATCACCGCCCCGCGCCGCCTGCGCCCCGCTGACATAGCGCTCCTGGCCTCGATGAACGTGGCGCGCGTGCCCGTGCGCCGCAAACCGCAGGTGGCGCTCATGTCCACCGGCGACGAATTGGTCATGCCCGGAGAGAGCCCCGGCCCCGATCAGATCATCGCGTCCAACACCTTTGGCCTCAAGGCGCTCTTTGACGCCATGGGTGCCGAGGCGCGCATTCTGCCCATCGCGCGCGATACCGTGGCCTCGCTCACCGCCGGCTTTGCGCTGACGCGCGGGGCCGATCTGATCGTCACCATCGGTGGGGCCTCGGTGGGCGACCATGATCTCGTCGGTCGGGTGGCGGGCGATCTGGGTATGGAGCGCGCCTTCTACAAGGTCGCCATGCGTCCCGGCAAACCGCTGATGGCCGGGCGCATGAACGGTGCGGCCATGGTCGGCCTGCCCGGAAATCCGGTGTCAGCCATGGTCTGCGGTCATGTGTTCATCGCGCCCATGATCAACGCCATGCTGGGTCTGGGCACCGCCCCTGCGCCGCGCCTGCGCGCGCCGCTGGCCGTTTCCCTGCCACCCAACGGACCACGCGAACATTACATGCGCGCGGCCCTCACGCCGCAAGGGATCCACCCCGAGGATAAGCAGGACAGCTCGCTTCTCAGCATCCTCGCCAATGCCGAGGCGCTGATGGTGCGTCCGGTCAATGATCCGGCGCGCGAGGTGGGCGAGATGATGGACTATCTCCCGCTTTAACCGCGCCCTCCGAAACTGATCACCTCAAGCTCCGTCACCACCATGTCGAGCGGCTGATCGGTCGACTCAAGCGGCAATTCCGCCGCCTCCTGCGCGCCGTAGGCAAAACCAATCGCCATCGTCCCGCGCCGCGCGCGCAACATTTCCAGCGTGCGGTCGTAAAACCCGCCACCATAGCCCAGCCGCCCGCCGCACCGGTCAAAGGCCACCAGCGGCACAATCAGGATCTCCGGCTCGAAAAAATCGTCAACCTCCGGCACCATCGCGCCAAACGGCCCTGCCCGCAGCGTGCATCCCGGCCCCCAGCGCGAGAAATCGAGCGGCTGGCCCTCCCCCCGGATTACCGGCACGCCCACCGGCCCATGCGCGGCCGCCTCTTCCATCGCGGGCAGTGGATCAATCTCGGACCGGATCGGCATATAGCCCGCCAGTGGCACGCCGCGATAGCCCGCCAGCACCCCCGACAAGAGCGCCGCCGCCCCCGGCCCGCGCCCACGATGCGCCTCGGCCCGCCGCGCAAAGGCCGCCTTGCGCGCCGCTGCCTTCACCTCACTCAGATCGCTCATATCAAAAACACCGTCGCTAGCCCCAGAAACGCAAAAAAGCCCACCACATCCGTCACCGTGGTGACAAAGGTACCCGATCCCAGCGCCGGATCGACGCCCATCCGGTCCATGATCACGGGAACGGCCGCGCCCGCCAATCCTGCAACGACCAGATTGATCACCATCGCGGCACCGATCACATAACCCAGCTCCGGCCCCCCGAACCAGACCACCCCGACCACGCCCATCACCAGCGCGAAAATCAACCCGTTGATCAGCCCCACCAGCGTTTCACGCCTGAGCACCCGCCAGACATTCGCGCCAGTCAGGTCCTTGGTCGCGAGCGCCCGCACTGCCACCGTCAGGCTCTGCGTGCCGGCATTGCCCCCCATCGAGGCGACAATCGGCATCAAGACCGCCAGCGCCACCAGTTGCGCAATCGCCAATTCAAACTGCGCAATCACCAACGAGGCGAGGATCGCCGTGCCAAGATTGACCGCGAGCCATGGCACCCGCTGTTTGGAGGTCTCGATCACGGAATCGTTGATCCCCCCCTCGCCCACACCAGCCAGACGCATGATATCCTCTTCATGCTCTTCATCCAGCACAGCCATCGCGTCGTCGATGGTGATCACCCCGACCAGACGTCCATCCTCATCCACGACGGGGGCTGAAATCAGGTGATACTGGTTGAACATATAGGCCACATCGCCGTCATAGCGCGTGACCGGAATGGTGTGGAATGTCTCCTCCACAATATCCATGAGCGGCGTATCGCGGCGCGCGGCCATGATCCGGCCCAGCGTGACATTGCCCACCGGATGCAGCCGGGGATCGACCAGCACGATATGATAGAACTGTTCCGGCAATTCTTTAGCATTGCGCATGAAATCAATGGCATCGCCGACGCTCCAATGCTCGGGGGCCATCACCACTTCGCGCTGCATCAGGCGGCCTGCGGAATATTCCGGATAGGTCAGCGATTGCTCGACTGCGGCACGGTCGCTGTCCTCGAGGACACTCAGGATCGCCTCTTGCTGCTGATCCTCCAGATCCTCGACCAGATCGACCACGTCGTCGGAGTCCAGCTCGCGGACGGCATCGGCCAGCACCTGCGGCGTCAAGAGGCCGATCACCTCCTCACGGATCGATTCGTCCAGTTCCGACAGGATATCGCCGTCGAACTCTTGCCCATAGAGCGCGATCAGCCGCCGTCGGTCATAGGCATTGCTCTGCTCCAGCAGGTCGGCGATGTCGGCCGCGTGCAGCGGCTCCATCTCGGCCCAAAGCATTTCGCGGTCCTGCGTCTCCACCGCATACATGATCCGCGCGATCAGCGACCGCGTGAGCGGCGTGTCATCCTCAAGCTCTTCCACCTCGGGGGTCAGATCGTCTTCTTGTTCTGCCATGGTGCCCCCCTGCAATCCCTGTTGCGGGCAGGATTAAAGAACCGGTTTACGGAAAACAATCGCAATGGACCAATTTACCCCGGTCCTGTGGCCCCTTATCCTGCTCCCTGCGCAATCCTTAGCCCATGGGGGGCATATGTCAGCGATCACCCTGCTCATCGGCCAGATTCTCGCCTTCGACCGCTCGCCCTTCGCGGACGATCCGCAGGGGGCGGCGCGTCTGCACGAGGCGCTCTTGATCGAAAATGGCCGCATCACCGCTCTCGGCACCGCGCAGGATCTACGCGCGCAGGCCCCCCAGGCGACCGTGACCGATATGGGAACGCATCTGATAACCGCCGGTTTCGTCGATGCCCATGTCCATTACCCCCAGACCGCGATCATCGCCAGTTGGGGTAAACGCCTGATCGAGTGGCTCAACACCTATACATTCCCCGAGGAAATGCGCTTTGCCGATCCCGCCTATGCCGCAGAAATCGCTACCCGCTATCTCGATCTCATGCTTGCCCATGGCACCACCACCTGCGCAAGCTACGCCACCATCCATCCCGCCAGCGTCACCGCGTTCTTCGAAGCGGCCCAGGCGCGGGGCCTGCGCGCGGTCGCGGGCAAGACCTGCATGGACCGCAACGCGCCCGATGGGCTGCGCGACACCGCGCAATCCGCCTATGACGACAGCAAGGCGCTGCTCACCCGCTGGCACGGGGTCGACCGGCTTTCTTATGCCATCACACCCCGGTTTTCACCTACCTCGACACCCGATCAACTCGCCGCCTTGGGCGCGCTCTGGTCTGAATACCCCGATTGCCTGATGCAAACCCACCTGTCAGAGCAGGTGGACGAGGTGGCGTGGGTCAAATCCCTCTATCCTGCGGCGCGCGATTATCTCGACACATACGAATCCCACGGCCTCTTGGGCGCGCGCGGCCTCTACGGTCACGCCATTTACCTTGATGCACGCGAGCGCGACCGCCTGCGCGAGGTGGGCGCGGCGCTCATCCATTGCCCCACCTCCAACACCTTCATAGGGTCCGGTTGTTTCAATCTCGCCGCCCGCATGGCCGAAGGGCAGCGCGTGGGCCTCGCCACCGACACCGGCGGGGGATCGTCCTTTTCCATGCTGCGCACGATGGCCGCCGCCTATGAGATCGGGCAATTGACCGGCACGGCGCTGCATCCCGCCCAGTTGCTGTGGCTTGCCACCGCAGGCTCGGCAGAGGCGCTGCACATGGGCGCGCGGATCGGCAATATCGCACCGGGAATGGAGGCCGATCTTGTCGCGCTCGATCTCGCCTCGACCCGCGCCATCGCCCAACGCAGCGCCCGCGCGACGGATATCTGGGAGGCGCTGTTTCCCACGATCATGATGGGCGACGACCGCGCCATTGTAGGGGTTTGGGTGGCGGGCAAGGCGGTGTGAGCAGGCAACGAGAAAGCAGCGCCAACACCCGGTCGCACAAGGTGATTGGGGCGCGTATCGACAAAAGCCGCCGTCACACCACTTTCGACAGAATCTCCAGCGCGGCCTCGTGTTGCATGCGCCCGGCGGCGGCTATCGCACGGCCACCCTGATGCGCCGGACCGCCCTGCCAATCCGTGACAATACCGCCCGCCGCCTCGATCACGGCAATCGGCGCCTGAATGTCATAGGCCGCCAACCCCGCCTCGATGACAAGATCGACATGCCCCGCCGCAACAAGAGAATAGGCATAACAATCAAGCCCATAGCGCGTCAACTTCGCGTGCCCTGACACCTCGGCAAAGCCTGCCGCCTCGGCCGGGCTGCCCAATTCCGGAAAGGTGGTAAAGACAATCGCCTCAGACAGCGGCCGCGCGCCCATGACCCGCAAATCCCGCGCGCCCATCGGCCCAGTCATCCGCGCCGCACCCCAACCGCCTTCGAACCGCTCGCCGATATAGGGCTGGTCGATGATTCCATAGAGGGGGCCGGTCTCATCGGCGACGGCGATCAAGACACCCCATGTCGGCGCACCAGACATGAACGCCCGCGTGCCGTCAATCGGATCCAGCACCCATGTCAGGCCGCTGGTGCCTGCAACCGCGCCATATTCTTCACCAAGGATGCCATCCTGCGGGCGCAACTGCGCCAGAGCCGCGCGCATGGCGCGTTCCGCAGCGCGGTCGCCTTCCGTCACCGGATCGAACCGCCCATCGGGCAGCTTGTTATCCGCCGTCAGCCCAGCCATGCGAAAAAACGGCAAAACAGCCTCACGCGCGGCATCGGCCACCGCATGGGCTGTCTTGACTATATCTGTCTTGTCCATTCCGGCCCGCCTTTCCTACCGCTTGCGCAGAGGGATAGACCCTGGGCCGGTCCGGCTCAAGCCACCTCGCTCAAAACCCGCGCAAGGTCGAACAAACGCCGACGTTGGTTCTCGGGAATGGCGTAATACGAACGCACCAGATCCAGCGCTTCCTTGTCGCCCATCAGATCGGCCCGTGCCGGATCGCTCTTTTCGCGCTCCACACCGCCCTCCTGATCCAGACCTTCAAAGAAAAAGCTGATCTCGACGTCCAGAGATTCGGCAATATCCCAAAGCCGCGACGCGCTTACGCGGTTCGCACCTGTTTCATACTTCTGAATCTGTTGAAATTTGATCCCGACACTCTCTGCGAGTTGCTGCTGGGTCATTCCCACCAGCCAGCGACGGTGCCGAATACGTTTGCCGACGTGCACATCAACGGGGTGCGGCATATAATGTTCCTTCTTACCTACTCTGAGACTTACCGTAATTCGATTTACCGAAACATCTGTTCCGGACCCGGCGCCACGCATCCCAGCAGCGCGTGCCGGACCCTACCAAGATGGTGTTAAAATTCAAGAAATATCGCTATCCGTTTGCGTGACCTATACCAATGAAACACAATCTATGCGGGCACCTATCCTTTTGGATAGGGTAATCTCCTACTTTTTCCGCTTGCCTGTTGCCAGTTTGACAGGACGAATCGAATTCGTCTAACCACCGCTTCAGCATTATCCCGCAACGGTAGAATCACAAGGGTCCACAATGCGCGCCTACCACCTGCCCGCCAAGGATGACGAGCCCATCCTGACCGACCTGCCCCGCCCGGCCCCCGGACCGGGCGAAATCAGTCTGCGCATCGCGGCCTGCGGGCTCAATTTTGCCGATCTCCTGATGATCAAGGGCGCCTATCAGGACACGCCCGAGCCGCCCTTTACCCTTGGCATGGAGGTTGCGGGCACGGTCGAGGCGCTTGGCCCCGATACGGATGGCCCCGCCCCCGGCACCCGCGTTGCGGTCTTTGGCGGTCAGGGTGGGCTCGCAGACTATGGCTGTTTTCCCGCCGCCCGCGCGGTGCCCCTGCCCGATGCCATGAGCTTTGCCGAGGCAGCAGCCTTTCAAGTCGCCTACGGCACCAGCCATGTGGCACTGGATCACAAGGCGCGGTTGCTGCCGGGGGAAACCCTGCTTGTTCTGGGGGCCGCCGGGGGCGTGGGCCTCACCGCCGTGGAAATCGGCAAACAGATGGGCGCACGCGTCATCGCCTGCGCCCGCGGTGCGGATAAACTCGACGTCGCAAAGCAGGCCGGGGCCGACCACCTGATCGACGCCGCAACCCAGGATATTCGCGACACCTGCCGCGCCTTGGGCGGGGTCGATGTGGTCTATGATCCGGTTGGTGGTGATCAGTTCACCGCCGCCATGCGCGCCTGCAACCCCGAGGCACGCATTCTGGCGATCGGCTTTGCATCCGGCGACGTGCCGCAAATCCCCGCCAATCACCTGCTGGTCAAGAATATCAGCGTGATGGGCCTCTATTGGGGCGGCTACCTCAAATTCCGCCCCGAGGTTCTCACACTGAGCATGGCCACCCTCTTTGACTGGTATGCGGCCGGTCGCCTGCGCCCGCATGTCTCGCACCTGCTGCCGCTTGAACAGGCCGCCGAGGCGCTCGATTTGCTGCGGTCACGCAAATCCACCGGCAAGGTCGTGGTCACGCTGGAATAGGGACCGGCGGCGTCAACGCACCAAACCCTTGCCGCATCATTCGCATCAACGCCGCGCGCACTTCGTCGCGGCCGGCGTTGCCATAGAGGTTGATCTTCTGAACCCCCAGATCGGGCAGCGCCCCACCAGGCGTGATCGCCTCCAGATGGGGAGGAATACTGCTCTCGAGCAGCGCGCCCACTGCCAGATCGGCGCTCACCAGCGCCTCGACCGCGCGGTCATCCTCGGAATCAACCGCCAGTTCCCAATCCACCCCAGCCGCATCCAGCTTGCGCAGCACGATGGGCCGGAAAATGCACTGACGACAAAAGGCCAATCGCAGCGGGCGACGTTTCCACGATACGCCCCCCTGCGCGCCGGTCCAACGCAAGTTCATCTGCGTCAGGGTTTCGCCCCCCTCGCCCACGCCTTCCTCTGTGGTCAGGATCACATCCACCTCACCCCGCGCCATGGCCTCGCGCAGCCGCATCGTGCTTGATGAGCGCAGGTTGACCTTGACCCGCGGATAGGCGGCGTTGAACTGCTTGAGCACGCGCGGTACCACCGGGTAAACGATGTCATGCGGCACGCCGAGCGCCAATTCCCCTTCAAAGGTCTCTTCCGTCAAGCGCCCCACAACCTCGTCGTTCAGATCGAGCATGCGGCGGGCATAGCCCACCAATTGTTCGCCTGGTGCGGTCAGCGATACTCGCCGGTTCGCCCGCTCCAGCAGTGTCAGATCCAGCATTTCCTCTAACCGCTTGATCTGCATCGAGACCGCAGATTGCGTCAGGTTCAACGCCGTCGCGGCCCGGGTCACCCCACCATGATCGGCGACCGCCACCAACGACCGCAGCGTGGTGATGTCAAGATTTCGCATTATCACAATCCTTGATGATGAATCGGCCAAACATTCATTTTTAAAATTGAACGAAACGAGGCAAAAGATCAACATCCGAAATGCGAACCCTTCGCCACATCACCAAAGGGAAAGGAAAGACCATGACCGTCCACGCCCAAACCTCTGCCCTCCGCACCGTCCTGCGCACCCCGCGCATTTCGGAAATGCTGGCAGTATGGGCGCAGCGCCGCGCCCTCTACCGGCTCGACGATGCGGCCCTCGAGGACCTCGGTCTTACGCGCGAGGCCGCGCTGCGCGAGGCAAGCCGCCCCTTCTGGGATTTGCCCCATCGGCTGCACTGCTGACGCCCCGTTTCGCGACGCCTCCCCCTCATCGGGGAGGCAGCAGAAATACCGGCATAAAACCTGTTGAAAACAGTCATGAACGCTTGAAATGTTAGGCATGCCTCCCGATATTACTGGCAATGTCCCATGAACGGGACCGCCATTCACATATCGGAGGGTTACATGGCAGAGTTTAACACGATCCGGACGGCGACGGGCACACGCACCGCCCAGATTGACGCGGGCCTGCGCGCGCACATGAACAAGGTCTACGGCACTATGTCCGTGGGCATGCTCATCACGGCGCTTGCGGCATGGGCCATCGCGGGGCTTGCCGTGACAACCGATCCGTCGGCCGCCGCCGCACAATTGCCTAATGGCAAGATGTTGTCGGGCCTTGGTGCCGCGCTTTATCTTTCGCCGCTCAAATGGGTAGTGATGCTGGCCCCGCTGGCGTTCATTTTCCTCGGCTGGGGCGCGCTTCTGCGTCGGGCCTCTGCGTCCGCCGTGCAACTTGGCTTCTTCGCCTTCGCAGCACTCATCGGCATTTCGATGAGCTCGATCTTTCTGATGTTCACCAGCTTCTCGATCGTGCAAACCTTTATCGTGACCGCCATCGCCTTTGCGGGTCTCTCGCTCTTTGGCTACACCACGAAAAAGGACATCTCGGGCTGGGGGTCGTTCCTCATCATGGGCGTGATCGGCCTTGTCGTGGCAATGCTGATCAACATCTTCCTGCAAAGCCCGGCCATGATGTTTGCCATCTCGGCGATCGGTCTCTTGATCTTCGCAGGCCTCACTGCGTTCCACACGCAAGAGATCAAGAACACTTATGTGGCGCACGCGGCACATGGTGATCAGGAATGGCTGGACAAATCTGCCTATGACGGCGCACTCAGCCTCTACATCAGCTTCCTCAACATGTTCCAGTTCCTGCTGATGTTCATGGGGCAACAGGAATAACAATCGCCCTTCGCGACACGCGAAACCCGCCGGAGCGTCCTCCGGCGGGTTTTTTCATGGCCCTCGCCCATCCCTGACCCAGATCAAGGCAAGGCGCCCCACGTCCCATCAACATGACGCAAAACAACCACATAGAAAGCCTCGTCATGCTCCGACTTAGCCTGATCCTGCACCTCTTCATCGGTTCCACACTCGCAGGGTCTGCGGTCATAGCGGCGCTTTTGATCGGGCAGGATACACTCCGACCAATCCTGATTGCCGCCTTCTTGGGATTTATCGCGGCCTTCCCCGTGTCCTATATCGTGGCCAAGAAACTCTACGCACTGCGCTGAGGCCCGGCGCCCCTGCTCAGCCCAGCCAGGTCCGCACCGCCGCTTCGAACTCGCGCGGCTTCTCGGCGTGGAGCCAATGGCCAGCACCGGGGATCTTGGCAAATTGTGCCGCCGGGAACAGCGCCTTGATCCGGTCGCGGTGCTCGCGCGTCACATAGGATGACTCCGCCCCGGTGAGGAACATCACCTTTCCCTCATAAACCCCTGAAATGTCGGGAAAGCTCAGGATTTTCGGCATCTCAAGCGCCAGCGTGTCCAGGTTCAACAACCATCGCTTTTCCGTCACATCCAACGCTTGCAGAAAGAATGGCACCAGCGCCGGATTATCCACCGTGGCCTGCAATTGGGCTGCCGCGTCCGAGCGCCGCTCGACTGCTCTCAGGTCAACCGCCTGCATCGCCTTGATATATTGCAACTGGCTGTGCCCATAGGTCACGGGCGCAATATCCGCCACGATCAACCGGTTGACGAGCTCTGGCCGCGTCAGCGCCAGCACCATCGCCGCCTTGCCACCCATCGAATGGCCCAGCACGTCATAGGGCCCCTCAAGGCTCTCGATCACCTCGGCCAGGTCACCCGTCAAATCCTCATAGGAATGCGTTTCAAACCAAGGGCTTGCCCCATGATTGCGCATATCCACCGCGACCACGTGGCGACTGTCCGACAGTCGCTTGGCGATCACACCCCAATTGCGCGCTGAGCCATAGAGCCCGTGCACAATCACCAATCCCGGCCTCTCGGTCGGCGTGCCATGTTCGATCCTGTTCAACATAGCCTCTCATAACGCCCCCTTACTCACGATTCCAGCCCTATTGCCGCGCCCCATCACAGCCGTTAAACTGCCTCAAGAGGGGTTTCCAAGTGATTGATACCGAAGAGTTTCAGGGCAAGATCGCAGGGCTGCAACAGGCCCTCACAGATCGCATGCGCCTGCGCAGCGCCACGCTTGAGCGGCAAGTACGCCGCGCCGGGCGCCGGCTTCCCCGCCGCCAACGCCGGGCTGCGGCAATTATCCTCGGTGCTCAGGATTGGATGGCCCATGCCAAGCTTGCCCGGGTACTCGACACCTCTCAGGTCAACCGCGCCTTTGCCGATCTGCACGCCTATCTCGAGACGCTCAACCCGCAAGAGGCCCGCAAGACCGCGCTCCTGCGCCTGATCGGGGGAATCGTGCTCAATCTGATGCTGCTGTCCGGGCTGATCTATGCCCTTATCCGCTGGCAAGGGTCAGCTTAAGAGCACCCTACAACACGATGAGGGAAAAAGAAAACCCCGCGCAAGACGATGCTCGCGCGGGGCAATCTCGTGATCCGAAATCAGAGGTTCGGATAGAGCGGGAACCGCTTGCACAGCGCCTCGACCTCGGCCTTGACCTTGGCCTCGACCGCGCCATTGCCCTCGGCCCCATTGGCCGCCAGCCCATCCACCACCTCGATGATCCAATCCGCAATCTGCCGGAATTCCGCTTCGCCAAAGCCGCGCGTCGTCCCCGCAGGAGAGCCAAGCCGGATGCCGCTGGTCACAGTGGGTTTTTCCGGATCGAACGGCACGCCGTTCTTGTTGCAGGTGATATGCGCCCGGCCCAATGCCTTTTCGGTGTCATTGCCCTTAACGCCCTTGGGGCGCAGGTCGACCAGCAACACATGCGTGTCGGTGCCATGCGTGACCGTGTCCAGACCACCCTTGATCAACTGGTCGCTCAGCGCCTGCGCGTTGCGGATCACCTGTTGAATATACGACTTGAATTCGGGGCGCAGCGCCTCACCAAAGGCCACCGCTTTGGCCGCGATCACATGCATCAGCGGCCCGCCCTGAATACCGGGGAAAATCGCCGAGTTGAATTTCTTGGCCAGCCCTTCGTCATTGGTCAGGATCATGCCACCGCGCGGCCCGCGCAGCGTCTTATGCGTCGTGGTCGTGGCCACATGCGCATGCGGGAAGGGGCTCGGATGCTCTTTCGCGGCCACCAGACCGGCGAAATGTGCCATATCCACAAGCAGATAGGCCCCAACGCTGTCGGCAATCTCACGCATCCGGGCAAAGTTGATCTGGCGCGGAATGGCCGAACCGCCGGCGATGATCAGCTTGGGCTGGTGCTCGGTTGCCAGCGCCTGCACCTGATCGTAATCAATCAGGTTGTCCTGCTTGCGCACCCCGTATTGAATGGCGTTAAACCATTTGCCCGACTGGTTCGGCGCCGCCCCGTGGGTCAGGTGCCCGCCCGCATCAAGGCTCATGCCAAGGATCGTATCGCCGGGCTGCAACAGCGCCGTGAACACGCCCTGATTGGCCTGAGAGCCGGAATTGGGCTGCACGTTGGCATAGCTGCACCCAAACAGCGCGCACGCCCGCTCAATCGCCAGATTCTCCGCAATATCAACATATTGGCAGCCGCCATAATAGCGCTTGCCGGGATAACCTTCGGCGTATTTGTTGGTCATCACGCTGCCCTGCGCTTCCATCACGGCGGCGGACACGATGTTCTCGGACGCGATCAGCTCGATCTCGTCGCGCTGCCGACCCAACTCCGAGCGGATCGCGCCAAAGAGGTCAGGATCGCGCGACGCGAGGGATTCGGTGAAAAAACCTTGATCTGCAGCAGGCTGGTGTCCGTCATGGGGCATTTGGGCAACTCCAAAGATTGGTGAATTGGTCATTTTCCTAAAGGAAACTCGTCCGGTTTGAAAGAATGTAAAGCGACGATTTCACCGGTAACTCCGGCATGGCTGGTCTTGGCAGGGGAATTGTGGTTCGATCCGGGCCAGAGCATCGCCTTTTGGAAACAGGACCGCCCATGCACCGCAAGATCGCCTTTGTCGCCAGCGATGCCCCCATCGCCCAGACCGCGCGCGCCACCCTTGCCAGCCGCTTTGGCCATGCCCCCGAGGATCAGGCCGATGTGATCGTGGCACTTGGCGGCGACGGTTTCATGCTGCACACGCTCCACCGCACGCAGGCGCTCGATATTCCCGTCTACGGGATGAATCGCGGCACCGTCGGTTTCCTGATGAACGAATACAGCGAGACTGACCTGATCGACCGCCTCATCGCCGCCGAGGAAGAGGTGATCAATCCCCTCGCCATGCGCGCCGAATCCCTCGACGGCACCCAGCACGAGGCTCTGGCCATCAACGAGGTCTCGCTCCTGCGCGCGGGTCCTCAAGCGGCCAAGCTGCGCATCACCATCGACGGCCGCCTGCGCCTCGAAGAGCTTGTGTGCGACGGCGCGCTCGTTGCCACCCCGGCCGGGTCTACCGCCTACAACTACAGCGCCCATGGCCCGATCCTACCCATCGGCTCGGATGTTCTGGCGCTGACGGCGGTGGCCGCATTCCGCCCCCGGCGCTGGCGCGGCGCGCTCCTGCCCAAGACCGCCGTGGTGCGCTTCGATGTGGTCGATCCCGAAAAACGCCCCGTGATGGCCGACGCCGACAGTCGCTGGGTGGAAAACGTGATCTGGGTCGAAATCCGCTCGGAAAACCGCATCAAGCATCGCATACTGTTCGATCCGGGGCATGGATTAGAAGAGCGTCTGCTACGTGAACAGTTTACATAAATCGACTTCTCACAGCGACTTTAGCGTGAAATAGCCCGTAAATTTTACATTATCGATCAATACACCCCGATCCACTCGAACGACAGATCAGCCTCATAATCCCGCCCATAGGCCACCGCCGCCAGGCTCTTGATATCGCCCGCCCGAGGCACATCCCGCAGCATCGCCCCCGAGGCGCGAAAGGCGGTAAAGGGCACGCGCAGCTCTTGCCACTCTGGCCCGCTCGGAATCGGGGCCTGATAATACTGCCAGGGCAGGACCGTGCCGCGCGTGCGCAAATGGATGAAATAGCCTTCACCATTCCCCTTCACACGCACCACCACGCCTTGCGCGCCCTCGGGTAGCGGCGTCACCAAATCTCCCCGCACCTGAATGAACCCACCCCGGTTGGCCGTGCTGACGGTTCCGGTCAGGCGCAAATGCCGCGCGCCCTCAGGTCCCGCAATCTCCGCCTGCCCCTCGGACACACCGCCCATCACCTGATCGCTGATATAGCGCCAGGTTTCTAACGCGGGTGGGGTGTAATCGCGCATGTCGCCCTCCTGTGCCACGCCGGGTGCCGCCATCAATCCCAGAACCAGAGCCAGAATCCGTTTCATTCCGCCATCTCCGCCGCCCGTGCCAGCGCCCCCGGATCACAGAGCACGATGCCCATGCCCTCGCGCGCGATCACCCCGGCCTGTTCCCAGTCCCTGAATTGCCGGTTCACGCTCTCACGACTCAGCCCCACCAGATCGCCCAGATCGGATTGTGAAAACCGCTCCGCCAGACGCAGCTTGCCCCCCGGAAGGGCCTCGCCCCATTTCTCAGACAGGTGCAACAGCAGCCGCGCCAGACGCGCCTGACCATCCGCCAGCATATGCGCGGTATACATCCCCGAGGTCTGGCGCAGCCGTTGGCACAGCATCCCGATCACGTCGAGCGCGGCATCGGGTTCCTCACGCAGGCGTTGCAGGACAAGCGCCCCCTCCAGAACGCGCCCCTGCACTGCCGTTGCCGCGACGGCATCGGCACTCCGGGCGCCACCATCCAGCGCCGCCAGCTCGCCCAGCATATCCCCCGGCCCCAGATGCGTCAGGATCGAGCGTCGCCCGTCGACAGAACTGCGGCTGATTTCGACCCGGCCCTTGGTGATCAGCATCATCGAGCTGTCCTGGGCACCCGTGGCATAGATCATCCGGCCCTTGGGATAGTCGACCGCACGGCCATGCCGCTCCAGAATTCCGGCCAGCCCCCGCGCCCTCCGCTCCGGTGCGGCCTCAATTGACATGTGCGAGACTCCTCATTTTTCACGCTTCTGTGAGGTGCCTCACAGAATCTGCACGCGCAACCTGCCATACCATAATGGTATCTCGCGTGTAGGGGTGTCCCAAGCCCTTTTCATATCGCAATCCCTTACCCTTTTTGGCGGGATACACCGGTCAAGTGCCACCCGGTCTTCATGACGGGTATTTATCGGCCGGTTACGCTGTCTGGCCTGGCGTTGTGAGTGCGTCGCGCCAGACAGCATTTCTTCCAGCGTCCCTTCTGGGGGATGAGGGTTCCGGCTTCCTCCGGAACCCTCTTTTTTATTACCGTGCCAAACCAAGGCTTTGCAGGGCGATCTTGATCTCGTCCAGAATGGCGGGATCGTCGATCGTCGCCGGCATCTTGTACTCTTGGCTATCGGCGATCTTGACCATGATGGCACGCAGGATCTTGCCCGAGCGTGTCTTGGGCAGACGGTCTACCACCACCGCCAGCTTGAAGGCCGCGACCGGGCCGATTTGGTCGCGCACCAGCTTGACGCATTCCTTGACGATCTCGTCATGCGCCCGGTTGACGCCCTTGGTCAGACACAGGAACCCGACCGGCGTTTGCCCCTTCAACTCGTCCGCCGCGCCAATCACGGCACATTCGGCCACGTCCGGATGGCTGGCCAGAACCTCTTCCATCGCGCCCGTGCTCAAACGGTGCCCCGCCACGTTGATCACATCATCGGTGCGCGCCATGATCCACAGATAGCCGTCCTCGTCCTTCATCCCCGCGTCGCCCGTCTCGTAATAGCCGGGGAAGGTGTTGAGATAGGACTTGCGATAGCGCGCTTCGGCATTCCACAGCGTCGGCAGCGTCCCCGGCGGCAGCGGCAATTTCACCGCAATCGCACCCAGCGTGCCCGGTGCCACCTCATGCCCGCCCTCGTCCAGAATCCGCACGTCATAGCCCGGCATCGCCACCGTGGGCGAGCCGATCTTGACCGGCAGCGCCTCCAGCCCGGCAGGGTTGCCCGCGATGGCCCAGCCGGTCTCGGTCTGCCACCAATGGTCATAGACCGGCACCTGCATCACGCGCTGCGCCCATTCGATCGTGTCCGGGTCGGCCCGCTCCCCGGCGAGATAGAGCGCGCGCAATTGCGACAGATCGTAATTCTTGATCAACTCGCCCTTGGGATCATCGCGCTTGATCGCCCGGAGCGCTGTCGGCGCGGTAAAGAAACTGCGCACCTTGTGCTCGGACATCACCCGCCAGAAGGTGCCCGCGTCGGGCGTGCCCACCGGCTTGCCCTCGAACACAATGGTCGTGTTGCCATGAATGAGCGGCCCGTAACAGATATAGCTGTGCCCCACGACCCAGCCCACATCGGAGGCCGCCCAGAACACCTCGCCCGGGTTCACGTTATAGATGTTTTTCATCGACCAGTTGAGCGCCACCAAATGCCCCGCCGTCGCCCGCACCACGCCTTTGGGCGCGCCAGTGGTGCCTGAGGTGTAGAGAATATAGGCCGGATGATCGCCCGATACCGGCACACATTCCGCCGGCTCCACCCCGTATTGGAACGCGTGCCAGTCAAAATCGCGGCCCTCGATCAGCTTGGCCACCTCTTCTTCGCGCTGAAAGATAACGCAAAACTCGGGCTTGTGCTTGGATTGCTCGATCGCTCCATCCAAGAGCGGCTTGTAATGCACCACTCGTCCCGGCTCGATCCCGCAAGAGGCGGCGATAATGGCCTTGGGCTGGCAATCGTCGATCCGCACCGCCAGCTCATGCGCGGCAAAGCCGCCAAAAACCACCGAATGCACCGCCCCCAGCCGCGCGCAGGCCAACATCGCCTCCAGCGCCTCGGGCACCATCGGCATATAAATGATGACGCGGTCGCCCTTTTCCACGCCCTTGGCCCGCAGCGCCCCCGCCAGTCGCGCCACGCGGCTGCGCAGTTGCGAATAGTTGATCTTTTGCTTGATGCCGGTCACCGGGCTGTCATGGATGATCGCGGTCTGCGCGCCGCGCCCCGCCGCCACATGCCGGTCCACCGCATTCCAGCAGGTGTTGACCTCGGCATCCTTGTACCACTCATAGAGCGGGGCGGCCCCGTCAAATAGCGCCTTCGAGGGCTTCTTCACCCAATCAATCGCCTCTGACGCCTCCATCCAGAAGCCTTCGGGATCTGCAAGCGATCGCTCGTAAACCTCAGTGTATCCCATGGTATCCTCCTCCGATCCGTTGAATATGTGTTACGGATCACCCCGCCTTGGGGCAAGCATCATGCAGGGCCACGGGACAGAAGGCCGCAGAAATTTTGCAGAAATGACCAAAGCCGCTCTGCAAATTTTTGCAAAGCGGCTTTTTTTGTTCACGTCACCGGAAATTGTAAGAAACTTTGCAAATCCGCAAAGAATTTTCCTGCAAACCCTGATTCTACCCGTAATGCGCCACCGGCGTGCCCGCGATCGCCGCCATATTGAGCAGGCCCCGCGCCGTGATCGACGGCGTGACGATATGCGCCCGGTTGCCCATCCCCATCAGGATCGGCCCCACTTCCAGACCGCCAGCCTTCATCTTGAGAATGTTGCGCACGCCCGACGCGGCATCGGCATAGGCAAACACCAGCACATTCGCAGCCCCCTGCATCCGGTTGCCCGGCAACAGCCGCTCGCGCAACTCGGGGTCAAGTGCGGCATCAATCGTCATCTCGCCCTCATAGGTGAAATCGCGCGGGGCCTCGTCGAGGAGCGCAATCGCCTGCCGCAACCGTTCCGCCCCTTCATCCGGCTGGTTGCCGAATTGCGACTGCGAACAGAACGCGACCTTGGGCGCGATCCCGAACCGCCGCACATGCCGCGCGGCCCCGATCGCGGTCTCGGCCAGTTGCGCCGGATTCGGCGTCACCCGTACATGGGTATCGGCGATAAAGAGCGGCCCGTCTTCCAGGATCATCATGCTCAGCGCCCCATGCGGGCGGCGGGTTTCGTCCTGGAGAACCTGATTGACGTATTTCATATGCCAGCGGAATTCGCCAAAGGTCCCGCAGATCAGGCTGTCGGCCTCGTTGCGATGCACCATGACCGCGCCAATCGCTGTGGTATTGGTGCGCATGATGGCGCGCGCCAGATCCGGCGTGACCCCTTTACGCGCCATGAGCCCATGATAGGTCTCCCAATAATCGCGGTACCGCGGATCGTCCTGCGGGTTGACGATGTTGAAATCCCGCTCGGGCCGGATCGAGAGGCCCGCCCGCTCGCAGCGGCGTGCAATCACCTCGGGACGCCCGATCAGGATCGGCTGTTCCGTGGTTTCCTCCAAAATGGCCTGTGCCGCACGCAACACCCGCTCATCCTCGCCTTCCGCAAACACAATCCGCCGCGAGGCCGTGGACGCCGCCTGAAACACCGGCCGCATGAGCAGCGCCGACTTGAATTTGCTGGCATCGAGTCCCGCCTTGTAGGCCTCCAGATCCGCCATCGGTCGCGCCGCCACGCCGCTCTCCATCGCCGCCCGCGCCACGGCGGTCGAGACAACACCCGACAGGCGCGGATCGAACGGCTTGGGGATCAGATAGTCCGCGCCGAATGTCATCTGCTCACCGTGATAGGCCGCCGCCGCCTCGGCACTGGTCGAGGCGCGCGCCAATTCGGCAATCCCCTGGACACAGGCCACCTGCATTGCGTCATTGATCTCGGTCGCGCCCACATCCAGCGCCCCTCGGAAAATGAACGGGAAACACAGCACGTTATTGACCTGGTTGGGGAAATCCGACCGCCCCGTGGCGATGATCGCATCCGGCACCGCCGCGCGTGCCAGATCAGGCATGATCTCGGGGTCCGGATTGGCCAGCGCAAAGACGACGGGCCGCTTGGCCATCGCCTTGACCATCTCGGGCGTCATGATGTTGGGCCCCGACAGCCCGAGAAACAGGTCCGCCCCGCCGATCACCTCGCCCAGTGTCCGCAGTTCCGTCGCCTGCGCAAAGGCCGCCTTTTCCGGGTTCATATCGACCTCCCGGCCCACATGCACCAGCCCGTGAACATCACAGAGCCAGATATTCTCGCGCTTGACGCCCAGCTTGACCAACATATTGAGACAGGCAATGCCCGCCGCGCCGCCGCCGGTCGAGACCACCTTGATCTCTTCGAATGTCTTGCCCGCCACGTGCAGCGCATTGGTGGCCGCAGCACCCACCACAATCGCCGTGCCATGCTGATCATCGTGGAAAACCGGGATATTCATCCGCTCGCGGCAAATTCGTTCAACGATAAAACAATCCGGCGCCTTGATGTCTTCCAGGTTGATCGCACCAAATGTCGGCTCCAGCGCGCAGACAATCTCGGCCAGTTTTTCCGGGTCGCTCTCGTTAACCTCGATGTCAAAACAGTCGATATTGGCGAATTTCTTGAAGAGAACCGCCTTGCCTTCCATCACTGGCTTAGAGGCAAGCGCCCCGATATTGCCCAGCCCCAGAACCGCAGAACCATTGGTGACAACCGCCACCAGATTGCCGCGCGTCGTGTATTTCGACGCCGTGGACGGATCGGCCTTAATCTCCAGACAGGCCTCGGCCACGCCCGGACTATAGGCGCGCGACAGGTCGCGGCCATTGGCCATCGGCTTGGTTGCGCGGATCTCCAGCTTTCCGGGCCGGGGCAGCGCGTGATAATCGAGCGCCGCCTGACGGGTGGCTTCCTTTTGGCTGTCGGTCATGGTCCTCATCTCCCTGCGGGCAATATAGTTTAATATTAAACTACCGCTACGGCATGCTCATATCACGCCCCCGCGATTTTTCAAGCCCGAGCTTGCACCGTCGCGCCGCGCCACGCAATCCCGATTGCGCGCCCACATCCCGGCGTTGCCCTCGGGCGCTTTTTCTGGAATGACAATCCCCACCGCAGCGCAAGAGGCCCGCCATGTTCCCGAATCTCACCGTCGTCGACCACCCGCTCGTTCAGCACAAGCTGACCCTGATGCGGCAAAAGGAAACCTCCACGGCCGTCTTCCGCCAACTCCTGCGCGAAATCAGTCAGTTGCTCGCCTATGAGATCACACGCGAATTGCCGATGACCACCCGCGCCATCGACACGCCCCTGATGGAAATGGACGCGCCAGTCCTCGCCGGGCGCAAACTCGCGCTCATCTCGATCCTGCGCGCTGGCAACGGCCTGCTCGATGGCATGCTAGAGTTGATCCCCTCTGCGCGCGTGGGCTTTGTCGGCCTCTACCGCGACGAGGCCACGCTTCAGCCGGTGAAATACTACTTCAAGGTGCCGGATCAGCTTGGTGAACGCCTCTCGATTGTTGTCGATCCGATGCTGGCCACCGGCAATTCCTCTGCCGCCGCCGTGACCATGCTGAAAGAGGCAGGCGCCCGCGACATCCGCTTTCTCTGCCTGCTTGCCGCCCCCGAAGGTGTCGCGCGCATGCAAGAGGCGCATCCCGATGTGCCCGTCGTCACCGCCGCTCTCGACAAGCGCTTGAATGACAAAGGTTATATCCTGCCAGGACTAGGGGATGCGGGTGACCGGATGTTCGGCACTAAATAGGCCAATTACTGTTTACTAAACAGCAAAAATAAGGCAACCTGCATCCAATTGATGTTGGGGGCGTAATGAGACTTTCACCACTTGCCATTCTGGCGTCGACCGTCCTGCTGCTTGGCACGGTCGATCTGTCCGCGCAGACCCTGCGCACTCCTGCAGAACCGGCCGAATTCCCACCCAGCAGCTATCAGGGTCGGCAATATGTCGATAGCGCCGGTTGCGTGTTCGTGCGCGCGGGCGTTGCCGGAAACGTCACATGGGTTCCACGCATTACGCGGGGCCGCGATCAGCTCTGCGGCTTCCAACCCAGCCTCGCCACGAGTGCGCAGGCCGCCGCCACGCAACCCGTGGCACAACCCGCCCCCAAACCCACGCCGCCAGCCCGTACAACGCCTGTCCCCGTAGCACCCCGCGTCGCCACGGCACCCGCGCCCGCCCCTGCCCCGCGCGCGATCCGGCAACCGGCCCCGGTCGCCACAGCTCAGCCACAGCGTCGCACCGCTCCGGTCCAAGTGGCGTCTGGCGCACCTCTCAGCGCCCTGCGCCCCGAGGCCGATCCGCGCCCTGTGGCCCTGCGCCCTGCCGCGACCAAACCGGCCCCTGCCCCCTCTGCCCGCGCCGTGCGCCTGACCCAGCCCGATCCCGCACGCAGCGCCTGCGCCAACCTAAGCCCGATCTCCGCCGCCTATACCGTCCAGCACAAGGGTTCCCCTGTCCGCTGCGGCCCGCAACGATCGGCGCATGTGACCTATGGCAACGGCAGCAACCGTTCGCTTGCGCCGCGTCCCGGCACCCCGGCCACGCCTGAAACCGTGCCGCCCTTTACCCGCATCGCCCCGGCCCGCGTCTATGCCAGCCAAAAGGCCAGCCTTGCCGGAATCTCTGTCCCTCCCGGCATGCAGCCGGTGTGGGAGGATGACCGCCTCAACCCCTACCGCGCGCACCAGACCTTCGAAGGGCGCGACCAGATGCTGCTGATGTGGACCAATACCGTGCCGCAGCGCCTTATTGACCGGCGCACCGGGGCCGACGTGATCCACCAATATCCCGGCCTGCAACCGCCCTATACCAGCTTCGAGGCGCAGCGCGCCGCCGGTGTCACCGTCGCCACCCAAGGCCGCTATGTCCCGGCCCCGATCACGGCCCGGCAATTGGCGCAGGCCACAACGAAACCCGCGCCGCGCGCCACGGTCTCGACCCGCTCGACGCCCGCCAAGGACGCCCCAAGCGCGCCCAGCCACCGCTATGCGCAGGCCGGTCTCTTTGCTGATCCGGCACAGGCACAGGCCGCAGCCCAGCGCATCGCCGCCTCCGGGCTTCCGGCGCGGCGCGGCAGCGTCACGCGCGACGGGCGCACGCTGACGCTTGTCCTCGCCGGTCCCTTTGCCACGCAATCGCAACTCAAAGCCGGGGCCGACCGCCTGCGTGCCATGGGCTTTAGCAACGTCACCCTGCGAAAATGAGCCTAGGGCGGCGGCTTAGCCCCGCCGCCCAATCAGGCGCGCCATATCCAGCATGCGGCAGGAAAATCCCCACTCATTGTCATACCAGCCAAAGACCCGCAGCAACCCGCCGACCGAAACCGAGGTCTGCGGCCCTGCCACGATCAGGCTTTCGGGGCGCGCGCGCAGGTCCGACGACACCAGCGGCGCCTCGGTCCAACCCAGCCAACCATGCCGCGCCGCCGCCTCTTGCATGTGGGCATTGACCCCCTCCGCGGTCACATCGGCGCGCAGTTGCACCACTAGGTCAATGCAGGACACGCTCGCCACCGGCACGCGGATGGCCCGCGCCTCGATCCGCCCCTTGAGACCGGGCAGAACCAACCCCGTCTGATGCTGCGCGCTTGTCGTCGTGGGCACCATCGACAATGCTGCGGCGCGGCTGCGTTCGGGCGCATCGCGCGGCTTGTCCACCGTGGGCTGACTGCCGGTATAGCAATGCACCGTCGTCATCTGCCCGCTGACAATGCCATAGGCCTCATCCAATATCCGCGCCAAAGGGGCCAGCGCATTGGTGGTGCAGGACGCGTTGGAAATGATCCGGTGATCGCCCAAATCGCCCTCATTGGCCCCGATCACCACCGTCACATCCGCCTCCGCCGAAGGGCCAGAGACCAGAACCGCTCGCGCCCCCGCCTGCAACCCGCGCTCGGCCACAGCGCGCGTGCCACCCATGCCAGTGCACTCCAGCACAAGATCGACCCCGCTCAGATCCAACGTACTCAGATCGCGCGCCGCATGAAACGGGATGTCCTGCCCATCCACCACCAGAGCACCGGGCCGCGTCGTGACCACGCCGGGCCACGAACCAAACACGCTGTCGTACTGGAATAGATAGGCGCAAGTCTCGAGCGGTTCGATATCGTTGATGCAGACCAGCTCGAACGCCGCCCCCTCGCGCATCAGAATCCTCAGGATGGTACGGCCAATCCGGCCAAACCCGTTGATGGCAATGCGAATACGGTCCTCAGACATGGTGCCCTCCCGGCAGACAGGTCAACACCGCTGACATTGCTGTGCCGATCCGGGAAACACCAGCCCCGAAACATAATTTGATCAAATCAGGACACGCAATCCCCGCTCAGGCCCGAACCCAAGGGTCAGAGAGAGCCGCATCGCGCGGGGCCGCCGTCAGACCGTTCATCCGCGCCATGGCCAGAACCAGCCCCCGCGCCTCGGTCAGCGGCAACACATCATAGCGTGGCCCCGCGCGCTCTTGCGCATAGTCCAGCAGGTTGCAAGACGCCGGGCACAACGCCATCAGGCCGTTCTCCGCGAAAATCACCTGCTCACTCTCGAAGTGCAGCACGACCACCTCGGAACCCGGATCGGGCATCACCCGCGCAACCCCCGGCGCCGCCTCCAGCGCCACACCGGGCAAGAGCGCAAAGGGATCTCCCCACAGCGTCTCGGCCATATCGCTCTCAACCATCAGCACCTGATGTGGCATCACGCGCAACGGCGCACGATTGCCCAACACCCCGCGTCCGACCTCCAGTGGCCAGAACCGCGACGGACAGGCGCTCTCGCCCGTCCAGACCGGATGCCGCGACACACCGCAGATCGGTTGCACGCCCGCGTCAAAGGTCACGACGCGGTCGCCAGCGCAGAGTGCCTGAACCGGACGCCAGCCATGGCCCGTGGCCACCCGCGTTCCGCTCAAGAGGCCACTTTGCACACCTACCGGCTCCGCTTCTAGCGTCCGCGCCGCCCCGCGTTCACTGATGCCAAACCAACCCAGCATACCTCTGTCGATCCCTTTCCGTTGCAACCAGTCCTGTTTTGCCAACAGGTCCACACTCCGACGGGTTGACTAAGCCATGGTTAAGATGACCCGTTTTTGCTCGAATTCAGGCAGGATTATGGCACCGTCGCGGCAGGGTGGACAACACCGTCAAAGCCGCACGATTGGCATTTAAAGCCCGCGCAATCTCGCGAACTTGTCAGCGGCGCTTAGAACCGATAGCCGAATCGTGCGATGTCCTCGGCGGCACAGTCCGCCACGATCTGCACCGTGCGGGCGTCATAATACTCGGCATAAGGGCCCCGCTCCGACCGATTGGCCGGTGTCACCTCCAGCGTGAATCCCAGATGCGCCCAGAGCGGTGCTGCATCCTCTTCCAAATGCTCGAGCCGGATAAAGAGCCGACAATATTCGCGCCCGTCCGCCGCCGTCATATAGTGCCGCGCCGGGGTCGCGCGGAGCGCGGCCTGCGTCTCGGGCGCCGCCAGAAAGCCAATGAAATCGCGGTCCTTGGCCAGATGCACCGCCGGGTGATCGAAATCCTGCCCGCGCAGCCAGTGATAATAGCTCACCATCCGGTCCCAGGGGTTGCGCACCAGCGTAAAGGTAAAGGCCGCCGCCACCTGCTCGGCGCTCACCAACCCGTCGATGTCGCTCAGCGTCGAATGTTTCCAGAGCCGCCCGCGCGCTTGCAGGCCCTTCAACCGCGCGCGCCTGCGCCGCGCCTTGGGTGTATCGCCGATCAGAATATCCTCCGCCTGCGCGCGCGCTTCCAGCGCCATCGCCAGCGCGGTGCCGCCGGTCTTGGGAATATGCACAAAGATATAATTGCGTCCGGGCGAGATGATCATGCCCGCATCCTAGCCGCTGCACAGACGCGCGAAAGCCCCTTTCGCGCCGCCTCAGCGCATCGCGTCAACCAACACCTGCGCCTCATGTGAGCGCAGACCAGAGCGCGCGCTCGGCCCATAGCCCGCAGCCCCCCACGCGAAAACCTCGGGGAAAAGCCTGTGCAATTCCGCCTCTGTCTCGGCATCGAAACTGCCCTGCGTCATCGGACCGGGATGATAGCTCTCACTCCATAACCCATTGCCGCGCACGATTTCATGCCGGTCGAACAGCAGATGCACATAGACCACCGGCGCACCATCACAGCGCCGCGTGATGGAGTGGTCATTGACCAACGCCGCCGCCTTGACCAGCACCTGATGCGTGCCAAACAGCAATTCCGCCTGCGGCGAGGCCACGAGGATACGGTGATTGGCTGACAGTTCCAGTGCCGCGTGCCGCCCCAGCGCATTGGCGGCCAGCGCCACCGGCGCATCCGCGCCCCGCGCCCGCCTCGGGCTCCGGCCGATCCAGCGCAGGGGCTGCGGCCCATGATCCAGCGTCAGCACCAGATCGCCGGGGCGCAGCGTCTCGATCGCAACCGGCCCCTCGGGCGTGTCGATCAGCGTGCCTTGGGTAAAGCAGGGTGCCACCGTGTTCAGCGTGATAAAGCCCACATCGGTATTGCCGAACTCATCGGCCACCGTATAGGACAGCACGTTGGACGTACCCACAGCCTCGGCAGAGGTCACAAGTACAAACCCCGTCGCCGTCATCTGAAGCGTCTCGCCCGTGGCAAGCGTGATCGTATCGCCCACGACCACCGGCTGACCGTTGACCTCGGTTATGGTCAGCGTCCCGCCCACCGCACTCGTATCATTGGCCAGAAGGTCGGTTTCCACCGGCGCAAACCGGGTCACGTCAATCACGTCATCCTCGGCAATCAACGACGTCTGGATCGAGTTCCCGGCGATCAACAGATTGCTGTCCAGCGCCCCATCGCCCCCATCGGCGATGCCGATCTTGATGGTGTTCACCTCACCTGCCACCACCGGCGCCTTGAGCGTGAGCGTGACCGTGAACCCGTCCATCTCGGTATTATAGGCGTTCGATAGGGTGGAGTTGTCCATATAGAGATTGGCATTGGACACATCATTGATGTTGTTGATCGTGATATCGCCCGTGCCCACCGTCAACTCGGCCTGCACCCCGTTGACCCAGACGCCTACCGCATCGTTGAACCCGGCGTTCACATACTCCAGATACTCCTCGGAGGAGAACACGATCTGCATCGTCAACGTGCTGCCTTCGGGGATAAACTCCGCCTCAAAAACCGCCGCGTCAAAGGTCTCCTGCCCCGAGATTGCCGTCAGGTCCGCATCCCCCGCCAAAGCATGATCGGTCGAGGTTTCGGCAGAGAGGTTCGGATCAGCCAAGAGGTTCAGCAGACCGGGCTCATTGGTGACATCCGTCGCATTGCCCGTGGACAGGATCACGCCCGTATCGGACGGCGTCAGATCCGGCGAAACCGTGTCGCCATCGCTATAGATCCCCGAGGCGCTGGCCGCCCCCGTATAGCTGGCAGAAACGATCGTGATGCCATGGCCAAACATGGCCACGGCCATGTCCATCGCGCTGGCAGAGGTATCAATCGGCAGTTCCGAGGCTGTGGCCATGGCAAGTCTCCGTGCAGCTTTGCAGAGAGACTGGCACCCGAATTCTCAAGAGCCATTTAACGCGCACACGCCAAACGCTCCGAATTTTACGTAACACGGCCTCCCGTCAGAGACTTGCAAGCGCCGTGCCAACCGCCATATTTGGCGCAGAAGCATGGGGGAAATCCGATGGGCTATCTGCGTACAGGCATTCTGATGGCGGCGATGACCGCGCTCTTTCTGGGCATCGGCGCGCTCTTGGGCGGCATGGGCGGGGCGATGGTGGCGCTGATCGTGGCGCTCGCCATGAACGCCTTTAGCTGGTGGAATTCCGACCGCATGGTGCTGCGCATGCACAACGCCCGCCCCGCCTCGGGTCCAGAGGGCGCGGCACTCACGCAAATGGTGCATGACATGGCCGATGCCGCCGGCATGCCGCGCCCGGCGGTCTATATCCTCGACAACGATCAGCCCAATGCCTTTGCCACCGGGCGCAACCCCGCCAATGCCGCCGTCGCCGCCACCACCGGCCTCCTGCGCAGCCTCAGCCGCGAGGAAATCGCCGCCGTCATGGCGCATGAGCTGGCCCATATCCGCAACCACGACACAACGATCATGACCGTGACCGCGACCTTCGCGGGCGCCATCTCGATGCTCGCCAATTTCGCGATGTTCATGGGCGGCAATCGCAACAACGGCATGGGGCTCATTGGCACGCTGGCGCTGATGATCCTCGCCCCCCTCGCGGCGGGCCTCGTGCAAATGGCGATCAGCCGTAGCCGCGAATACGAGGCCGACCGCATCGGCGCCGAGATCTGCGGCAACCCGCTCTGGCTCGCCTCCGCGCTGGAACGGATTTCAGGGCTGGCCCAGCGCATCGACAACGACACCGCCGAGCGTAACCCCGCCACGGCGCATATGTTCATCATCAACCCGCTGCACGCCCATGCCCATGACCGGCTCTTCTCCACCCACCCCAACCCCGCCAACCGCATCCGCGCCCTGCGCGAGATGGCAGGGGGGCAGAGGGGACGTGGGCCTTGGGCGTGAGGGAAGTGACGTGCCGCGCGGTGCCCGTCCGCCGGGTGGGCGCTGCATCTTCTCAGGAAGGCACTTTATCCTAGACAAATACTTCTGCGATTTCAGCGTGTTGAAACGTCGCAAAAGCGCCAGCCCGAGGGGGCGGACGGGCGCTGCGCGGCGGCACCTGCGGTGCCTTGATTCCGCGCATAGAAATTGACAGCGTTGAGCGTAACCCCGCCACGGCGCATATTATCACGACATCAATGCTGCACTACGGACCAAGGTCACCAATGCGCAAGAAACGAACCTTGCAAAGTTGTAGCACGTCATCATGTTGTGTGACGGATGACCCAGAAAGTCCGGCCCTTGTACAACCAATTCATAAGGTGGCCGTTGCTCTTGGATCGACTGTTAGCGACCTAACCGTTGTGGTGACGTTGGAGAAGAGATATTGCTCATATCAACTCAGAGTAATTTGGAATCGTACGATGAAGCGGCGTTGGGTTTGGTTCAACCGACAAGCCGATCAAGATGACAATATCTTCTCAGTTCTGGCATGTTTGGAAACACTCGCCAGTGTCAGTATCGGATTAAGCCTAGCCGTCTCCTATGATTGGGCGACTTGGGTACTAATATTGTCACTCATTGCGCCAATTTTCTTTCTTCGCTCCCCAGAAAGTCTTGAATCCACAAAGAGGTACTACGAGCGTGCGGTTCATAGGCCGCATCGGTTCCAGCTTTATGGAGTGCTTTTTGCTCTTATACTTTATAATTTCAACGCACCATTTTGGGCTTGGGTAGTTTTGCTTGCATTCGGTGGCCTGGCGTTTGGACACTTGTACAACGCTTGGTATATTCAGTTTAATTCGACCCTCGCTCACATCGACAAGGGCATAAAGCAATTACCTGAAAACTACTTTCGGACGCTGTTTGTTTCCGATTTCACTACAAAGCCAGAGATGTTTCCAGGAAGCGGCAATGTTGCGGCGGTTCCACACTTGAGTCACTCACTCCTGTACTTCCCGCCGCCGCGCAACCTATGGACGTTCATTGTATCGGCAAACTGCACGTTCGCCTTGCTTGGTGTCATGGCGTTAAGGTTCGTGTCCAAGGCATCGGCGTGGCTATACCTACCACTGGTCTTTCTGTCTTGGCCTAGCCGCTTACAAACTGACTATAAGCATCAAATCATTTGGATAAGATCTCAGTCCGCGAAATCTATTGAGTTATTCAGATTCTTGCTCGCGGTTCTAATTGTGCTGTTTTTTCTCGGCTCAATTCTAGATGCGACTGAAGTGACAAATTTGCTTCCGGTGGGTTCACGCGAAAATCCTCTTGGGACATTGATCGCTCTATACTTCGTAACGGACCTGAATGACGTTCAGCCATGGCACTATATATCTGTAATTAATGCTGCGCTAACAATAACTCTATACTTTATGATGGACGGGTGCAGGAAGGAGTCAATTGCCGGACAAACTGAATTCCCTAGGAGGTTATGGCTTATTATTTTTGGCACCAGACTACGAAGCTTGCTCTCGGTTTTTTGGATTCTCGTAGTCATGTTTTTCACCGTTGAGTACTATTATCTGCATTGCAATTTTTCAGGGTGGTTAACGCATTTGCCGAGCTTTTTCCTAGGAGAGCAAGCATGTGAGGCTCCATGAATGTTGCTGTTGTCCTAACGGTAAAGGGCTACCCAAAAGCATCGTTCAGCAAAGGTTCGCTTCCCGCCGGACATGTAGCCTGATCGTGTCCGCTTCGGACTGGAACCCGTCATAGCACGGATAAAACCCAAGGCACCCAAGCCCCCCCTTCACCCCTCCCCCTTCAAAACCTCAGGCCACCTTGCATCCCCACGGGCGATGAACCCCGGCACATCGGCCTGCCACTTCCCCTGAATGTCATCGTTGAAATTGAGGTAAAGCTTGCCCTCCACGATCGCCCAATTCTGCGGTTGCGTTGAGTAAAGCTTGCCCTTCTCCGCCACCGCCCAGGCGCAGAAGCCGCCATATTGCGGCGCATAGCGGGCGGGGTCGGCGGCAAAGGCGTCGCGGTTCTCGGCACTGGCGAAATGCCAGGTCGCGCCGTTCCAGTCGAAACGATGCGCAGGCGATCCCGTCACCGGGCGCCCCTCGCTGAAATAGCCCACCGGATCGGTGCCGCCCAAGGCCACGCCCTCCGGGGCATAAACCGGGGCTGCCGCCAGTTCCTCGAACCCGCCCCGCCCCCAGACGAGATAGCCCACCGCCCCGGCCCCAACCAGAACCGCGCCCGCCAAAACGCCCCGCCGTGTGATCATCGCGCGTCTCCCCTGCTGATCCAACTCTGCGCTCACCTAAGCACGGGTTCGTGAAATCCAAATCACGAAACCGCCAGCGCCCCCTTGCCATTGCCTTTGCCGCCGCAAATCCCCTAAAAGATGCGCAAACCCCAACGCCCGGAGGCCCGATGCCCGACGCCCAGCCCTTCCTCTCCGCTTTCCACCCGGTCGAAGAGGGCTGGATCGACTACAACGGTCACATGAACATGGGCTACTACACCGTGCTTTTCGACCGCTGCGCCGATGAGGCATTCGAGGAAATGGGCTTTGGTCCCGAGTATCGCGCCACCCGCAACCTCACCACCTTCAGCGCCGAGTTCCACATCCGCTATCTGCGCGAGGTGAAACTGGGCGATCAGCTTCGCAGCAGCTTTTATCTTCTCGACCACGATGGCAAGCGCTTTCACTTCTTTCAGGAACTCTATCACAGCGATGGCTGGATTGCCGCCACGGGCGAAGGGCTGACCCTGCATGTGGATCTCAACGGCCCGCGCGTCGTGCCCATGCCCGAGGATGTCACCGCGCGTGTGGCCGCGATGGCCAAGGCGCACGCCGCCCTGCCCCGCCCCGACGGCATCGGCCGTCGTATCGGCCTCAAACCCAAGGGCTGACCCGCACGATGCCCACCGTCCTGCTCATCGAACAGGCCCTCAACGGGCTGCAATTCGGGGTGATGCTGTTTCTCATGGCGGCCGGGCTCACGCTCATTTTCGGCGTGATGGGGCTCATCAATCTGGCCCATGGCTCGCTTTACATGATCGGTGCCTTTGCGGCAGCTTGGGTGGCGGGGCTGACCGGCTCTTTCCTTCTCGCGCTCGCCGCCAGCCTTGCTGCTGCCGCGCTTGCGGGCGTGCTGATTGAACTGCTCGTCATCCGCCGCCTCTACGACCGCGACCACCTTGATCAAGTGCTCGCCACTTTCGCCCTCATCCTGATCCTGTCCGAGGGCACCCGCTGGGTCTTTGGCTCATTCCCGCTCTATCTCGACACGCCCGACTGGCTCTCGGGCACGCTGCGCCTGCCGTTTGGCATCGACTATTCGCGCTACCGCCTTGCGATGATCGGCGCAGGGCTGGTGATCGCCGCCGCCCTCTTTGCCATGATCTCGAAAACCCGCCTCGGCATCCGCATCCGCGCCGGCGAGAATGACCGAGAGATGATCGCCGCCCTCGGCGTCAATATCTCGGCGCTCTATACAGTCGTTTTCGCCCTCGGCGCGGCCCTTGCGGGCTTTGCGGGGGCGCTCATCGGCGCGGTGCAATCGGTGCAGGTCGGCATGGGCGAGCCGGTGCTCATTCTCGCCTTCGTCGTCATCGTGATCGGTGGCATCGGCTCGATCAAGGGCGCGTTCATCGGCGCGCTTCTCGTCGGTCTGACCGACACCATGGGCCGCGCCCTTCTTCCAACCGTCTTCGCCACCTTCATGGACCCGGCGGCGGCCAATTCCGTCGGCGCCTCTCTCGCCTCGATGGCGATCTATATCCTCATGGCCGGCGTCCTGATCTTTCGGCCCCGTGGCCTCTTCGGGGCCGCGACATGAGCCGCGAACCCCTGCTCAACGCCGTCCTGATGGCCATACTTCTGCTCTTCCCCCTCTACGCTTGGGTCATGGACGAGCCGTTTCTGATTACCCTCACCACCCGCGCGGTGATCCTCGCCATCGCCGGGGTCGGGCTCAACATCGCGCTCGGCTTCGGCGGGCTCGTCAGCTTTGGGCATGCGCTCTTCTTCGGGCTGGGCGGCTATGCCATGGGCATCCTCGCCTATCACGCCCAGACCTACACCAGCGTCACCGACTGGCCCCTGACAATTCCCGGCACCAAATCCATGCCGGTGATCTGGGTCATCGCCACGCTCACCTCGGCCCTTGCTGCCCTCGCCGTCGGCGCGCTCTCCCTGCGCACCACAGGGGTCTATTTCATCATGATCACCTTGGCCTTTTCGCAGATGTTCTACTACTTCGCGATCTCTTGGCCCACATACGGCGGCGAGGATGGTCTTTCGATCTATGTCCGCAACGGCTTTCCTGGCCTCAACACGATGGACCCAATCCAGTTCTTCGCGCTCTGCTATGGGCTTCTGGTGCTGATCCTTGTCTTCACCACGCGGCTTGCCCGCTCCAACTTTGGCCTCATGCTGGGTGCCGCACGGCAGAACGAGGCGCGCGTTGCAGCCGTGGGCCACCGCCCCTACCGCCTCTATCTCATCGCCTTCACGCTCTCAGGCGCGATCACCGGGCTTGCCGGCGCGCTTTTTGCCGATCTCAACCGCTTTGTCAGCCCGGTGATGTTCTCCTGGCAGACCTCGGGCGAGATCATGGTTTTCGTGATCTTGGGCGGTGTCGGCCGCGTCTTTGGCCCGGTCGCCGGGGCCGCGCTCTTTATCCTGCTTGAACACAGCCTCGGCGGCCTCAGCGATTATTGGCACATCTACTTGGGCGCGATCCTGCTTGGCACCGTGCTTTTCGCACGCGGCGGTCTCTTTGGACTGCTTGCGGGACGGGGACAGCCGCATGACTGATCCCATCCTCGATATTCAGGGACTGACCAAGAGCTTTGGCGCGCTCACCGCCAGCCGCGACATCACGCTCGATCTCAGACCCGGCGAGATTCACGCCCTGATCGGCCCCAATGGCGCGGGCAAATCCACCCTCATCGCCCAGATCGCCGGCGCGCTGCGCCCTGACGCAGGCCGCATCCTGTTTGACGGACGCGACGTGACCGCCCTTGATACAGCCGCGCGCGCGCAGCTCGGCATGGCGCGCACCTTCCAGATTTCGGCCCTGCCGATGGACTATACCGTGCTGCAAAACGCCCTGCTTGGCGCGCTTGGCCAGCGCGGCGATGTGGTGCGCTTTCTGCGGCCTGCGCTGCGCGATGCCGATCTGCGCGCCCGCGCCGAGGCGGCACTCGAAACCGTGGGCCTGCTCGACGCCCGCAACACCCGCTGCGCAGAGCTGTCGCACGGGCAACGCCGCCAGTTGGAGGTGGCCATCGCCCTCACCCTGCGCCCGCGCGCCTTTCTCATGGATGAACCCATGGCCGGGCTAGGTGCCGACGGCACCCGCGCACTGACCACGCTGCTCGACGGTCTGCGCGCCGAGGCCCCGATCCTCCTGGTCGAACATGACATGGATGCGGTCTTTGCCCTCGCCGACCGGATCAGCGTACTGGTCTATGGCCAGATCATCGCCACAGGCACCGTGGACGAGATCCGCCGCGACCCCGAGGTGCGCAGCGCCTATCTCGGCGATGATACGGACGAGGCCGCAGAATGACCCTGCTGTCCCTCGAACATATCACCGCCTCTTACGGCGCAAGTCAGGCGCTCTTCGATGTGAACCTCTCGATCAGCGAAGGCGAGGTGGTGGCCCTCATGGGTCGCAACGGCATGGGCAAATCCACCACCGTCAAGGTGATCTGCCGCCTCCTCCGCCAGAGCGGCGGCACCGCCACCTTTGCCGGGCGTGACCTCAGCCGCCTGCCCGCTCACCGCGCCGCCCGCGCAGGCATCGGCCTTGTACCCGAGGGGCGGCGCTGCTTTGCCGGCCTCACTGTGCGCGAGAACCTCATCGCCGCCGCCCGCCCCGGTCCGTGGGACATGGCCGCCGTCACCCATCTCTTCCCGCGCCTGGCCGAACGTCAGGATCAGATCGCCGCCTCCCTCTCAGGCGGTGAGCAACAGATGCTCGCCATTGGCCGGGCGCTGATGACCAATCCCCGCCTCCTCATCCTAGACGAGGCGACCGAAGGGCTGGCCCCGGTCGTGCGTCAGGAAATCTGGGCGGCATTGGCCCGCCTCAAATCCGAGACTGGCATGGCGCTCCTGGTGATCGACAAATCCATCCGCGAACTCGGGCGCGTCGCCGACAGCGCCGTGATCCTTGAAAAAGGGCGCACCGTCTGGGCCGGGCCGTTTGGCGCGCTCACCCCGGACCTCACCGATTCCTATCTCGGGGTCTGACACCATGGACCGACCTTACAAAACTCGCGCGAAATTGTAGGCTCCGTAAGGTCACTCCCCAAGAAATCCTCGACGGGCGCGCCACGGCTGGTCTAGTCTACGCATAGGCATAGGCTGGGGACCTGTGCCGGATTGGGGACAGAACGGATGTTTGCTCTGATTTTCAAGCGGTTGGCGCTTGGGCTGGTCACAATCTGGCTGGTCTCGGCGCTTATCTTCCTTGGGGTCGAGGCCCTGCCCGGCGATGCCTGCACCGCCGTTCTGGAACGCGACGCCCATGGCGAGGCACTTGAAAAATGCCGTGAAATCATGGGGTTGAATGCGCCTGCGCTCGCTCGCTATCTGTCTTGGGCGGCCTCTGCGATGCAAGGGGATTTCGGGATTTCCGCAAATGGTCAGGAAAGCATCTCGGAACTCGTCGGCTACCGCGTTCGCAACTCGTTTTTACTTGCGGCGGGGGCGCTAAGCGTTGGAATTCCCTTGTCTATTTTCCTTGGCACCGTGGCCGGACTGCGCCGTGATACCTGGGTCGACATTCTTTTCTCCACTGGCGCAATCCTCGCCATGACCATTCCCGAATTCGTCGCCGCCACCATCCTGATCCTTGTCTTTGCCATCTGGCTGGGCTGGGTTCCAGCCATCGTCCTAACCCCCGCCGACGCGCAACCCCTTGAATTCTTTCCTGAATTCATCCTTGCTGCGGTGGTTCTGACCATGCTCATGGTGGCGCATATCATGCGCATGGTGCGTTCATCCGTGATCGACGCCATGGCCAGCGACTATGTGCAAATGGCCACGCTCAAGGGTGTCCCCTATTGGCGGATCGTGTTTCGCCATGCCCTGCCCAATGCCCTGCTGCCGGCGATCAACATCATCGCCCTCACCGTGGCATGGCTCTTGGGCGGGGTGGTCGTGGTCGAAGTTGTCTTTAATTATCCGGGGCTTGGGCGGTTGCTTGTCGACTCTATCTCGGGCCGTGACCTGCCCGTTGTACAGGCTATCACCCTTATCGTGGCCGCGACCTATGTCGCCATCAACCTCATCGCCGACATTCTCAGCCTCGCCCTCAACCCGCGCCTGCGCAGCCACCACATGAGGCGGGGATGAACCGCACCTTCGCCATCCTCCGCGCCATGGCGCATCGCCCTTCGGGTGCCATCGGCCTTGCCCTGGTCCTCAGTCATCTTGTGCTGGCCCTCATCAGCCCTTGGATAGTTCCCTTTGATTACAAAGAGATGAACGCGCTCCAGACCCTCACGGGGCCCTCGTCCGAGCATTGGCTGGGCACCGATCACTTGGGCCGCGACGTGCTGACCCGCGTGCTTTTGGGGGGGCGCGAGGCTTTGGTGATCACCGGCATCGCCACTCCGATTGCCCTTCTCTGGGGCGGTCTTTTGGGCGTCTATCTCGGGTTGCGCGGCGGTTGGGCGGACGACATCACCCTGCGTCTTGTCGATGCGTTCCTTGCCCTGCCCGGAATCCTGCCGCTCTTGGTCTTGATCACCGTCTTTGGCAGTGGGGGCGAGGTTCTGATGCCCACATTGGCGTTTTTCTTCGGGATTCCAGTGATCCGCGTCGCCCGCGCCGCAGCGCATGAGGTGGTTGCCCGCGATTTCATCGCCGCCGCGCGCGCCCGTGGGCACCGCCCGATGGACATCGTGCGCCGCGAACTCTTGCCCAATGTCACCGACGTGTTGCTGGTCGAAGGCGCGATGCGCTGGTCCTGGATGCTCTTGGGATTTTCCGCGCTGTCCTTTCTGGGCTTTGGCGTCGCTCCCCCACGCCCCGACTGGGGGCTGATGGTTTCTGACGCCCGCGTCTATATGTCGTTGGCTCCATGGGGTGTGATCGCACCGGTTGTGGCCCTCTCCAGCCTTATCATAGGCATCAACCTCACGGCGGACGCGCTCGCCAAGACGCTCGGCCTTGATCAAAGCCGGGCGGCGGTGGTGTGACATGAGCGCGCCCCCCCTTCTCGACATTCGCAAGCTCTGCATCGGATTTCGCGGGCGATCCGGACGCATCCTGCCTGTGCTGCATGAAGTCGATTTGACGGTCTGTCGCGGAGAGAGCCTTGGAATCGTTGGGGAAAGTGGATCTGGAAAGAGCACACTTGCACTGGCGGCCATGGGCTATCTGAAACACGGGCTCGTCAGGCTGTCCGGCGAAGTGATCTATAACGGCTCTGATACCTTTGCCCTCTCCGCGCAAGAACTGTCGAAGGTTCGCGGCGGGCAACTGGGCCTTATTCCACAAAATTCCGGACAGGCCCTAACCCCGACCCTGCGGATCGGGAAGCAAATCAATGAGGCCCTGCGCCTGCATTGCGACCTGCCAGAGAGCGCGTATGCGGCACGCGCGCTGGATCTTCTGACCCAAGTACGCCTGCCCGATCCCCAAACAATCCTGCGCCGATATCCGCATGAATTGTCGGGCGGCCAGCAACAGCGCGTGGCCATTGCCATGGCCCTCGCCGGAGAGCCGGATGCGCTCTTGCTGGATGAACCGACTACCGGACTTGATGTCACGACGCAGGCGCATATCCTTGACTTGCTGCGCGATCTGGCGAGCGCGCGCAATATGGCCATGGTCTATGTCAGCCACGATCTGGGCGTCATCGCGCGGGTCTGCGACCGGATTCAGGTGCTCTATGCGGGGGAAACCGTACTGACGGGACCAACACGGAGCGTGCTCAGCCACCCTGCTCACCCCTACGCCCGCGGCCTTCTGGCTTCGATCCCCCGACTTGGCGACAGCACCCTCCCACGGGCATTGGAAGGTCGCCCGCCCGGACCAGAGAGCGCCCGCTCGGGATGTGCCTTTGCTCCGCGCTGCGCCATGGCGACCGAGACCTGCCAGACCACCCGCCCCCCAATGGTTACAGGCGAGGCGGATCAAATGACACGTTGTCACTACCCGGACGAAGTTGGGAGTATGCGCTCCGGACATGCCGGCGCGGCGCTGACCTGCTGCTCTGCTGACAGTCCGCTTACCCTCTCACTCGACAGCCTCGCGATCTGCTATGAGCGTCCCGGTTTCTTCGCGCGACTGACGGGGCAGCCTGCCCCGCCCGCGACGGTAGATGGGATCACGCTTGACCTTCGGCGCGGCGAGACTTTGGGGTTGGTGGGCGAGTCCGGCAGTGGCAAATCCACCATCCTGAAATCCATCGCCGGTCTCTTGGCCCCCGCCAAGGGCCGGATCAGCCTTGACGATGGAACTGCACTGCCTTCTTTGGCTGAAGACCGCCGCCCCGATCAGTTGCGGCGCATTCAGATGATTTTCCAGAACCCCGACGATAGCCTCAATCCCCGCCAAACGGTTGGCGAGATATTGGCCCAACCCCTGCGGCTCTATTTCGGGCTAAAGGATCACGCACTGCGCGACCGTGCCACCGAACTGCTAGAAACGGTGCGCCTCGGCGCGCATTACCTCGACCGCCGACCGGGGCAGCTATCGGGGGGTGAAAAGCAGCGTGTCGCCGTAGCGCGCGCCTTTGCGGCCGGGCCGGACATCGTGCTCTGCGACGAGATCACCTCGGCGCTCGATGTTTCGGTGCAGGCGGCAGTTCTGGAATTGCTGAACGATCTCAAAGGGCTACATGGCACAGCCTTTGTATTTGTCAGCCATGACCTGACTGTGGTTCGGGCGCTTTCAGACAGGGTTGCCGTGCTCTATCAAGGGCGGATATGCGAAATGGGACCGGCAGCAGCGGTCTATGCGCAGCCCTCGCACCCCTATACCGAGGCGCTTTTGGGTGCGGTTCTAGAGCCTGATCCGGATCAGGTTTCTCGGCTTTTGGCCGAGGATGCGGTGGAGCTTTCACCACCTGCGCGTGGCTGTCCTTTCCAGCGGCGCTGCCCGGTCAAGCGTGGCACGGTCTGCGAAACAGACGCCCCGCCCGCACAAGAGGCCGGGGGCGGCCATGTGATCCATTGCCATATCCCGCTGGACGAGCTGCGCGGTTTGGGACAGCAAGCCCAGAACTCTTGAAACGGTTTCCAGTCTTTTCCATTGAAAAACCGATCACCTCAACAAAAAAAGCCCGGCCAACAGGCCGGGCTCTTCCATATCTTGTGCGCAATCCTTACTGATCGCGGCTCTCCGGGGTTTCGACAAAATTGTCGAACTCATCCCCGCCAACCACGTCATTGTCGATCACCGGGGCCGCCAGAGCAGCGGCCGCCGCCGCCTCTTCCTGACGGGCCTCAATCACGATGCTGTCGCGCGCTGTCGCAATACGCCGCATTTCCTGGGTTGCCCCACCCGTGCCCGCCGGGATCAGGCGGCCCACGATGACGTTCTCCTTGAGACCCACCAACTTGTCGCGCTTGCCCTGAACTGAAGCCTCGGTGAGGACGCGGGTGGTTTCCTGGAAGGACGCCGCCGAGATGAACGACCGGGTCTGCAGCGATGCCTTCGTGATCCCGAGAAGAATCGGCTCGCCCGATGCCGGACGCCCGCCCTTGGCCTCTGCCTTGGCATTGGCCTCGTCGAACTCGACCTTGTCGACATGCTCTCCCTTGAGCAGCGTGGTATCGCCCGAGTCCTGGATTTCCCACTTCTGCAGCATTTGACGCACAATGACTTCGATGTGCTTGTCGTTGATCTTCACACCCTGCAGACGGTAAACCTCCTGCACCTCGTCGATCATGTAATTTGCAAGCGCTTCGACACCCATGATGGCGAGAATGTCATGTGGCGCGGGGTTGCCGTCCATGATGTAATCGCCCTTCTGGACATAGTCACCCTCCTGCACCGGAATGTGCTTGCCCTTGGGCACCATGTACTCCACGGGCTCAAGGCTCTCGTCTGTGGGTTCGATGGTAACGCGACGCTTGTTCTTGTAGTCGCGGCCATAGCGGACATACCCGTCGATTTCCGCAATGATGGCATGATCCTTGGGGCGGCGTGCCTCAAAGAGTTCGGCCACACGCGGCAGACCGCCGGTGATGTCCTTGGTCTTGCCACCCTCGCGCGGGATACGCGCGATCACGTCGCCGGCTTGCACCTGCTGACCTTCTTCAACCGAGAGAATGGCATCCACAGACATCGGATAGGTCACAGGATTGCCCGCGTCATTGCGCATCGGCTCACCGTCATCGCCAATGATGAACACCTCGGGCTTCAGTTCGTTACCGCGAGGCGCTGCGCGCCAGTCGGTCACGATCTTTTGGGTCATGCCTGTGGCTTCGTCGGTCACGTCACGCACCGAGACCCCCGAGGTCAGGTCCACGAACTTTGCGGTGCCTGATTTCTCGGCGAGGATCGGAAGGGTATAGGGATCCCACTCGAACAGTTTCTGACCGCGCGTGACTTTGGCCCCTTCCTTCACAAAGAGCTTGGTGCCGTAACCGACCTTGTGGTTGGCAAGCTCAATACCCTTGTCGCCCATGATCCGGATTTTCATGTTCCGGCCCATAACGAGGGTCTCGCCATTGGCGTTCTCCAGCGTCTGGGGTTGATCATAGGTGATCGTGCCCTCTTGGCTCGCCTCAAGGAAGGACTGTTGCCCCCCCTGTGCCACGCCGCCGATGTGGAAGGTCCGCATCGTAAGCTGCGTGCCGGGCTCGCCAATCGACTGAGCGGCGATGATGCCGACCGCTTCGCCGATGTTGACCATGGTGCCGCGCGCAAGGTCACGACCATAGCACATGGCGCAAACGCCATCCTCGGCCTCACAGGTCAGCGGCGAGCGCAGACGCACGGTTTGCACCGCCGCCTCTTCCAACGAATCCGCCATACGCTCGTCGATGAGTTGACCCTTGGCAATCAAGACCGCATCGCTGATTGGATCAAAGATATCCTCTGCCGCAACCCGGCCAAGGCAACGCTCTGCCAAAGAGGCCACAACTTCGCCGTCGTTTACCGCCGCTTCGACCGTGACCGCGCGCTCGGTGCCGCAATCATGCTCGCGCACGATGCAGTCCTGCGCCACGTCCACCAGACGTCGGGTCAGATACCCCGAGTTTGCGGTTTTGAGAGCGGTATCCGACAGACCCTTACGGGCCCCGTGGGTCGAGTTGAAATACTCGAGAACCGTCAGACCTTCCTTGAAGTTCGAGATGATCGGCGTCTCGATGATGTCGCCGTTCGGCTTGGCCATCAGGCCACGCATGCCGCCCAACTGCTTCATCTGCGTGACAGACCCCCGCGCGCCAGAATGCGCCATCATGTAGACGCTGTTAGGCTCGCGCACGGCACCGTTCTCGTCGCGCACCTCGGCGGAGATGGTGGACATCATGGCCTCGGTGACCTGATCGTTACACTTTGACCAGGCATCGACGACCTTGTTGTACTTTTCACCTTGGGTGATCAGGCCGTCCATATACTGCTGCTCAAAGCCTTTGACCTGAGTGCGGGTCTCTTCGACGATCCCCCACTTGTTGTCCGGAACGACCATGTCATCCTTGCCAAAGGAAATGCCCGCCTTGAACGCTTCGCGGAAGCCGAGGGTCATGATCTGGTCGCAGAAAATGACGCTCTCTTTCTGACCGCAATAACGATAGACGGTGTCGATGACCTGCTGCACCTCTTTCTTGCGCAACAGACGGTTGACAAGGCTAAAGGGCGCCTTGGCATTCTGCGGCAGAAGCGCACCGAGACGCGCGCGGCCCGGCGTGGTGACAACGCGCACCATGACCTCGTTGCCATGCTCATCGATCTGCGGCACTCGCACGGTTACCTTGGCATGCAGATGTACCTCGCCCGCGTCAAGCGCATGCTGCACCTCACCCAAGGACGAGAACACCATGCCTTCACCCTTCATCCCGTCGCGCTGAAGCGTGACGTAATAGAGGCCGAGGATCATGTCCTGCGACGGGACGATGATCGGCGCGCCGTTGGCGGGCGACAGCACGTTGTTGGTGGACATCATCAACACGCGCGCTTCCAACTGAGCCTCAAGGCTCAGCGGCACGTGCACGGCCATCTGGTCTCCGTCAAAGTCGGCGTTGAAGGCGGAACAAACGAGCGGGTGAAGCTGGATTGCCTTACCTTCGATCAAGACCGGCTCGAACGCCTGAATGCCCAGACGGTGCAGGGTCGGCGCGCGGTTCAGCATCACGGGATGCTCGCGGATCACCTCATCCAGAATGTCCCAAACCTCGGGGCGTTCCTTTTCCACCAGCTTTTTGGCCTGTTTCACGGTGCTCGACAGGCCCTTGGCCTCGAGCCGCGAATAGATAAAGGGCTTGAAGAGTTCGAGCGCCATCTTCTTGGGAAGGCCGCACTGATGCAGCTTGAGTTCCGGACCGGTCACGATCACCGAACGACCCGAAAAGTCGACCCGCTTGCCCAGAAGGTTCTGACGGAAGCGGCCCTGCTTGCCCTTGAGCATGTCCGAGAGCGATTTCAGCGGGCGCTTGTTCGCGCCAGTGATGACCCGGCCACGACGACCGTTGTCAAAGAGCGCATCCACCGATTCCTGCAACATCCGCTTTTCGTTACGCACGATGATATCGGGCGCACGCAGCTCAATGAGCCGCTTGAGGCGGTTGTTCCGGTTGATCACCCGACGATAGAGGTCGTTGAGATCAGACGTGGCAAAGCGGCCCCCATCGAGCGGCACCAGAGGGCGCAGTTCGGGCGGAATGACCGGGATCACCGTCATCACCATCCATTCCGGGCGGTTGCCGGATTCGATGAAGGACTCAACCACCTTGAGGCGCTTGATGATCTTCTTGGGCTTCAACTCGCCCGTGGCTTCCTTGAGGTCGGCGCGCAGTTGCTCGGCCTCGGCCTCGAGGTCGATGTTCTGGAGCATCTCGCGGATCGCCTCGGCGCCGATATTGGCGGTAAAGGCGTCCATGCCATAGGCATCCTGCGCATCCATGAACTCTTCTTCGGTCAGCATCTGGCCATAGGTCAGATCGGTCAGACCGGGCTCGATTACCACGTAGTTTTCGAAATAGAGCACCCGCTCCAGATCACGCAGCGTCATGTCCAGCATGAGACCGATGCGCGAGGGCAGCGATTTCAGGAACCAGATATGGGCGCAGGGGGCGGCCAGCTCGATATGGCCCATACGCTCGCGCCGGACCTTTTGCAGCGTGACTTCGACGCCGCATTTCTCGCAGACAACGCCGCGATATTTCATGCGCTTATATTTGCCGCAGAGGCATTCGTAATCCTTGATCGGGCCAAAGATACGCGCGCAGAAGAGACCGTCACGCTCGGGCTTGAACGTGCGATAGTTGATGGTCTCGGGCTTCTTGATCTCGCCATAGGACCAGCTGAGGATACGCTCCGGGCTGGCAAGGCTGACCTTGATTTCGTCGAACACCTTGGCAGGGGCCACAGGGTTGAACGGGTTGTTTGTCAGTTCCTGGTTCATTTTCAAATCCTTAGAGGCTGGCAGTGGAAAGAGTTGCAACGCCGTTTTCTTGAAAAGAAAACGGACCGGACCCTTTCAAAGGGTCCGGCGCGCGCTTACTCGTCTTCCTCCGCATCCAGGAGTTCCATGTTGAGGCCAAGGCCCCGGACCTCTTTGACGAGAACGTTGAACGATTCCGGGATACCGGCCTCGAAATTGTCCTCGCCCTTGACGATGCTCTCATAGACCTTGGTCCGGCCAGCCACGTCATCCGACTTGACCGTCAGCATCTCTTGCAGGGTGTAGGCAGCGCCGTAAGCTTCGAGAGCCCAGACCTCCATCTCCCCGAACCGCTGGCCGCCGAACTGGGCTTTACCGCCCAAAGGCTGCTGCGTGACAAGGCTGTAAGGCCCGGTCGAGCGTGCGTGGATCTTGTCATCGACAAGGTGATGCAGCTTGAGCAGATACTTGATGCCCACGGTCACAGGACGCGAAAACTGCTCGCCCGTGCGCCCGTCAAACAGCACCGACTGACCGCTCGTGTCGAACCCGGCACGCCGCAGCGCGTCGTTGACATCCGCCTCTTTCGCCCCGTCAAAGACCGGGGTGGCAATCGGCACACCGCGCGTGACGGTGCCGGCGGACTCGACCAGAGCGGTCTCATCCATGCCTTCGATACCTTCGGCATAGACGTCATCGCCATAGGCAATGCGCATCGCCTCGCGCACAGGGGTCAGATCGCCAGAACGGCGGTAGTCCTGCAACGCTTCGTCGATCTTGAGACCGAGCGACCGCGCGGCCCACCCCATGTGGGTCTCCAGAATCTGCCCCACGTTCATCCGGCTCGGCACGCCGAGCGGATTGAGACAGATATCGACCGGGGTGCCATCCGCAAGGAACGGCATATCCTCGATCGGGATCACCTTTGAGACGACACCCTTGTTGCCATGACGACCGGCCATCTTGTCACCCGGCTGCAGCTTGCGCTTCACCGCGATGAACACCTTGACCATCTTCATCACACCCGGCGGCAGATCATCGCCCCGGCGGACCTTCTCAACCTTGTCCTCGAACCGTGCATCCAGCGTGCGCTTTTGCGCCTCGTACTGATCATGCAGCGCCTCGACGATTTTGGCATCGGCCTCGTCCTTGAGGGCAAGTTGCCACCACTGGCCTTTGGTCAGGGTCGAGAGCAATTCTTCGGTGATGTCCGAATTGGCCTTGACGCCCTTGGGGCCTTTGACTGCGACCTTGCCGAGGATGAGCGCGCGCAGACGAGCATAGATGTTGCGATCCAGGATCGCCAACTCGTCATCGCGGTCGCGCGCCAGACGCTCGACCTCTTCGCGCTCGATTTGAAGCGCGCGTTCGTCCTTTTCCACACCGTGGCGGTTGAACACCCGCACCTCGACGACGGTGCCGTAATCACCCGGCTTGACGCGCAAGGAGGTATCGCGCACGTCGCTGGCCTTTTCACCAAAGATGGCGCGGAGGAGTTTTTCCTCTGGCGTCATCGGGCTCTCGCCCTTGGGGGTGATCTTGCCCACGAGGATATCGCCCGGCTCCACATCGGCGCCGATATAGACGATGCCCGCTTCGTCGAGGTTACGCAGAGCTTCCTCGCCGACGTTCGGGATGTCGCGCGTGATCTCTTCCGGTCCCAGTTTGGTATCGCGGGCGGCAACCTCGAATTCTTCGATATGGATCGAGGTAAAGACGTCATCGCGCACGATACGCTCGGAGATCAGGATCGAGTCTTCGTAGTTATAGCCGTTCCACGGCATGAAGGCCGTGATCACGTTCTTGCCAAGCGCCAATTCGCCCATATCGGTACAAGGACCATCCGCGATGACCTCACCCTTTTGAACGGTATCGCCCACCTTGACCAGCGGCTGCTGGTTGATGCAGCTGTTCTGGTTCGAGCGCTGGAACTTGCGCATGCGGTAGATATCCACGCCCGGATCGCCGATTTCCAGATCGGCAGTGGCGCGGATCACGATCCGCTGTGCGTCGACCTGGTCGATCACACCGGCGCGTTTCGCCATGATGGCCGCCCCGGAATCGCGGGCAACGACACCCTCGATCCCGGTGCCGACCAGCGGCGCCTCGGCGCGAAGCGTCGGCACGGCCTGACGTTGCATGTTCGAGCCCATCAGCGCGCGGTTGGCGTCGTCATTCTCAAGGAAGGGAATGAGCGAAGCCGCGACCGACACAAGCTGCTTGGGGCTGACGTCGATCAGGTCCACGCTCTCGCGAGGGGCGAGCATGTATTCGCCCGACTGACGGGTCGAGACCAGATCGTTGACGAACCGTCCCCCCTCGTCGAGATTGGCGTTGGCCTGCGCCACGGTGTGACGCATCTCTTCCGTGGCGGACATATATTGCACTTCGTCCGTCACCTGGCCGTCGATCACCTTGCGATAAGGCGTTTCGATAAAGCCGTATTTGTTGACCCGCGCAAAGGTGGCAAGGCTGTTGATCAGACCGATGTTCGGGCCTTCCGGCGTCTCGATCGGGCACATCCGGCCATAGTGGGTCGGGTGCACGTCGCGCACCTCAAAGCCTGCGCGTTCGCGTGTCAAACCGCCCGGCCCAAGCGCGGAAAGACGGCGCTTGTGGGTGACTTCCGACAGCGGGTTGGTCTGGTCCATGAACTGCGACAGCTGCGAAGAGCCGAAGAATTCACGCACCGCCGCCGCCGCCGGCTTGGCGTTGATCAGGTCCTGCGGCATCACCGTGTCGATCTCGACCGACGACATCCGCTCCTTGATCGCACGCTCCATCCGCAGCAGGCCAACGCGATACTGGTTCTCCATCAACTCACCGACAGAACGCACCCGGCGGTTGCCGAGGTGGTCAATATCGTCGATGTCGCCTTTGCCGTCCCGCAATTCCACCAACGCCTTGACGCAGGCGACGATATCGTCGCGATCCAACGTGCGCTGAGTGTCCGGCTTATCGAGATTCAGTCGCATGTTCATCTTGACCCGGCCAACGGCCGACAGGTCATAGCGTTCGGCATCAAAGAACAGCGTATCAAAGAGCGCCGCCGAAGCCTCTTCGGTGGGCGGCTCGCCGGGGCGCATGACGCGGTAGATGTCCATGAGCGCGCTCTCGCGGTTCATGTTCTTGTCCGCCGCCATGGTGTTGCGGATATAGGCGCCTACGTTGATGCCGTCGATGTCGAGAACCGGAATATCGGTGATCCCGGCATCAAGCAGATCTTGAAGCGTACCCCCGGAGACTTCGCCATCCTTGCCGTACTCCAGCGTCAGCTCATCGCCCGCTTCGACATAGATCGCGCCAGTTTCCTCGTCGATGATATCGCGCGCCACGAATTTGCCGACGATATGCTCGAAGGGAACCAAGAGCTCGGTTACATTCCCCTCGTCGATCAGCTGCTTGACCGCGCGCGGTGTGATCTTCTTGCTCGCTTCAAAAATCACTTCGCCGGTGTTGGCATCGACCAGATCATAGGTGGGGCGGGTGCCGCGGACACGCTCTGGGAAGAACTTGGTGACCCAGCCCTTTTTCTTTTTCAGCTTGTAATCTACGGTGTCGTAATAGGCATTCATGATGCCTTCTTGATCGAGACCGAGCGAATAAAGCAGCGTCGTCACCGGCAATTTGCGGCGACGGTCGATACGGGCGAACACGATATCTTTCGCGTCAAACTCGAAGTCCAACCACGACCCACGATAGGGAATGATCCGGCAGGTAAACAGCAGCTTGCCCGACGAATGGGTCTTGCCCTTGTCATGATCAAAGAACACGCCGGGGCTGCGGTGCATCTGGGATACGATCACGCGCTCGGTGCCATTGACGACAAAGGTGCCATTGGGCGTCATCAGGGGCATATCGCCCATGAACACATCCTGCTCCTTGATATCCTTGACCGATTTGGCGCCGGTATCCTCGTCGATATCGAACACGATCAAACGCAGCTTGACCTTGAGCGGGGCCGCGTAGGTCATATCGCGCTGCATGCACTCATCGACGTCATACTTGGGCTTTTCCAGCTCGTAGCTGACGAATTCCAGCACGCTGGTCTCGTTGAAATCCTTGATCGGGAAAACCGACTGGAAGACGCCCTTGATGCCTTCGCCGTCTTGCGGCTGAGGCTGGTCGCCGGATTTCAGGAACAGGTCATACGAGGATTTCTGAACCTCGATCAGATTCGGCATCTCCAGCACTTCGCGGATTTTGCCGTAATATCTGCGCAAGCGTTTCTGGCCAAGGAAGCTTTGAGCCATGGTCGATGTCACCTTTCATTTCTCACCGGTCGCGCGCGCTGTTGGGGCTCAGCACCGCGTCCATCCGAGACGGCTGGGTTTGATCCATTCATGGTCATCGTCCCAATGATGACCTCCCGATCGTGTAAACCTCGCCTTAGAAAAGCCCCGGTTAGTGCAGGGCCTCTCTGAGACAGGTTTGGCCGGAACCGGGAAAGCCCGGATCCAGCCGCAATATCCTACCCGGGTTGCCCCGGCACGGATTACTTGATTTCGACTTCTGCGCCAGCTGCTTCCAGCTTGGCTTTGATGTCGTCGGCCTCTTCTTTCGAGACCTGCTCTTTGACAGCTTTGCCGCCGGCGTCAACCAGGTCCTTGGCTTCTTTGAGGCCCAGACCGGTGATTGCACGCACTTCCTTGATCACGTTGATCTTGGACGCGCCTGCCGACTTCAGGATGACGTCGAATTCGGTCTGCTCTTCAGCATCCGATCCGCCAGCATCGCCTGCCGGGCCTGCCATCATGACAGCGCCACCGGCTGCGGGCTCAATGCCATACTCGTCCTTGAGGATGGTTTTCAGTTCTTGTGCTTCGAGAAGCGTCAGACCAACGATCTCTTCTGCCAGTTTCTTCAGATCAGCCATTTTTTGACTCTTTCCGTTCTCTAGATGTGTTCCAACGTCGGGAAGTAAACCCCTACGCAGTGATTACAGTTTGCCTTACGCGGCCTCGGCCTTTTCGATGATCGTCGAAAGGATGCCCGCGATATTGGAAGCAGGCGCGCCAATCGCACCGGCGATGTTCGAAGCAGGTGCGCCGATGCAGCCCACGATCGAAGCAATAAGCTCTTCACGCGAGGGCATTTTCGACACGGCTTCGACGCCGGCCCGGTTCAGAGCCGTGCCACCCATGGCCCCGCCAAGGATCTCGAACTTTTTGTTCGCCTTGGCAAAGTCCTCGCACACCTTGGCGGCTGCCACGGGGTCCTCGGAGAAGGTGAGCACGGTCATGCCCGTGAGATAGCTTGCAATGCTTGCGCACGGCTTGCCCTCAAGGGCGATCTTGGCGAGCTTGTTCTTGGCTACACGAACTGATGCCTCTGCCGCACGGGCGCGGGCACGCAGATCCTGCATTTCGGCAACTGTAAGACCCGCGTAGTGGGCGACCACTACAACGCCAGAGCTTTCAAAGATCTGGCCGAGTTCCTCGACCACTTTCTCTTTCTGGGCTCTATCCACAGTTTCACTCCAAATTTGGGGGTCTCCCCCCGGCTCAGTTTTTGCCGCTCCCGAAGGGTCGGCGTTCGGGTCCAAAACACGGGTCCCGAGGCCAAGATCACCCGAGGACGCAAGTCCCGGCTGGAAATCTTATCTCGTTCCCCATCTCAGGAAGGATTTATTCAGACGATCGCCTGAACCCTCCGTCTCGGACAGGACAGGACCGCAAGCGATCCTGCCGTTTGCCCCCGGACCATCGATCCGGGGGCAAATTCTTATTCGACAACGGCGCTGTTGACGTCGACTGTCACGCCTGCGCCCATGGTGGACGAAAGCGAGATTTTCTTGACATAGGTGCCCTTTGCGCCGGTCGGCTTGGCACGCTGCACGGCAGAGACAAAGGCGCGCACATTCTCGGCCAGCTTGGTCGCGTCGAACGATGCCTTGCCGATTCCGGCATGCACCACACCGGCCTTTTCGGCCTTGAACTGCACCTGACCGCCCTTGGCATCCTTGACCGCTTGGGCCACATCCATCGTCACCGTCCCGATCTTGGGGTTCGGCATCAGGTTGCGCGGGCCCAGAACCTTGCCCAGACGACCCACGATCGGCATCATGTCGGGCGTGGCGATGCAGCGATCAAACTCGATCTTGCCACCCTGGATGGTTTCCATGAGATCCTCGGCACCGACGATATCGGCACCGGCGGCCTGGGCTTCATCGGCCTTGGCGCCGCGGGCGAACACGGCAACGCGAACGGTCTTGCCGGTGCCATTCGGCAGGCCGACAACGCCGCGCACCATCTGGTCCGCATGGCGGGGATCAACCCCGAGGTTCATCGAGATTTCCACGGTTTCGTCGAATTTGGCGGTCGCATTGCCTTTGATCAGGGCAATTGCATCTTCGACGCTCAGGTTGTCCTTGCCGTCAAAGGCTTCGCGAAGGGCGCGGGTCCGTTTTCCAAGCTTTGCCATCTTACTTCACCTCAATGCCCATAGAGCGCGCGCTGCCAAGAATGATCTGCATGGCCGCTTCGACGGAATTGGCGTTGAGATCCTTCATCTTGGCTTCGGCAATCTCGCGCACTTGCGCGATGCTGACAGTGCCGGCAGAGGCACGACCGGGGGTCTTGGAGCCGGATTGCAGCTTGGCGGCCTTTTTCAGGAAGTAAGACGCCGGCGGCGTCTTGATCGCCAGCTCGAACGATTTGTCCTGATAATAGGAAATCACGGTCGGGCACGGCGCACCCGGCTCGAGATCTGCGGTCTTGGCATTGAATGCCTTGCAGAATTCCATGATGTTGATGCCGCGCTGACCCAGTGCAGGGCCGACGGGCGGGCTTGGGTTGGCTTGCCCGGCTTTCACCTGAAGCTTGAGCGTCCCGATAAGTTTCTTGGCCATATGGCCTCTCCTTTTGGTCCAACACCATCGGGGCGCGCCCCTCTGGCTCTCTTGTTGTGTGGTGCGGTTCGGTGGCCGCGGCCACCTTGCCTCCCACGGCTCTGGCCCGGGCCGCCTCTAGGCGACACCGGACAACCCCGATCACATCTGCTTTGTGACCTGAGTGAATTCAAGTTCGACCGGCGTTTCCCGGCCAAAGATCGACACCGACACCTTGAGGCGCTGGTTGTCTTCGTCCACTTCCTCGACCATGCCGTCGAAATCTTCGAACGGGCCGTCGTTGACCTTGACCCTCTCACCGATCTCGAAGTGGATCAGGGTGCGTGGGCTTTCTTCACCCTCCTGAACACGGTTCAGAATCGCATTGACCTCTGCATCCCGCATCGGCATCGGGCGCCCCTGCGGCCCCAGAAAACCTGTTACGCGATTGATGGAGCTAATCAAGTGATAGCCCCGATCAGACATTTCCATATGCACCAGCACGTAGCCGGGCATGAAACGGCGCTCGGCAGTCACTTTCTTGCCACGACGAATCTCGATCACCTCTTCAGTGGGAACCAGAACCTCGTCGATTTCGTCTTCAAGGCCGTTCTCGGTGACGGACTGTCTGATTTGCTCGGCAATTTTCTTCTCGAAATTCGAGAGAACACTGACCGAGTACCACCGCTTTGCCATCGTCGCCCTATGCCTTTGTTCTTACCGATACCAAGATCGGATTTCCGTATTCTTTCAGACCCTTGGGCCTTCGACATCTAAAACAAAAATCGGCGCGCAACACGAATCGCCGCGCGCCATGTTTCAGAGTGTAGGGTCACCTACCCCTGATTGCCTGCGAATTCAAGAGCCTGAACACGATTTTCGCCGCCTTAGCCGAACAGGCTCAGCACCCCTTGCAGCCCGCTGCGAATGCCCAAGTCAACCAGAGCAAAGAAGATCGCGGTGATCGTGGCCATGATAAAGACCATGACCGTTGTCAGCATCACCTCACGACGGGTCGGCCAAACGACCTTGGCCACTTCCGAGCGGACCTGCTGAATGAATTGAACGGGGTTCGTGCGTGCCATCTGCGCTGTCTTCTCTGAATTTGATGCTCAGCGCGACATACGCGGGCTGGCCCGCGAATTCAAGGGCAGAAGGCAACTGCCCCCTGCCCCGTATTCTCAGCGCGCCTTGGGCGCGATCCGCTCGAAGGGATCGGGACGATCAGCAAAGACATCAGGCTCTGGCTCGCGGCGCAGTCGCAGTTCAGGCAACGCGCGGCGCTGTTCCAGCAGACGCGCAATCCGGCGCGTCACACGGGTCCGCAGATGTGTCATCCGTTCCGGCCCAAAGAGGGCGTAGCCCAGAAAGACAATCCAGAACCCGATGAACATGGCAATCAACACCGGCATCGGCTGCCAGAGAACCAAGGCGAACGCGGCCAGCCATCCGGCATGGCGCGGCTTCAAGCGTAGCGCGTGCGGGCGAAACTTCTTGAGGCGTGCCAGCAGATTTCCGCGCCGTTTCGGTGCTTGCGCGTGGACCGGCTGTAGATATTCAACCGGCACGTGCGGCGCGAGGTCCGGCAACACGTGGCGGCGCGTCTTGCGCCGCTCCTCGGTCAGAATCTCGCGGATTGTGGACATCGCATTTTCCACGGCCTGCTCAGTCGAGACAGCATCAACCGGTGAACGCCCCGGAAGCTCTGGATTGTGATGCGAAAAATACGTCTTTTGGATCGGAACCCGCGGCAAATGCGTTTCCATGGCAGCTATTCCCCTGTTTCTCCCACGCCCCCACGCGGATCGATCTCAGTCCCCCCGGACGTCGAAACCGATTAGTGGTCTTGGTGGGGCACAATTGCGGCGAAAACATGGCAAACCGACGGCGAAAAGACGGCATGTCTAAATTAAACCGCATTTGAGACCGATTTTCAGCGCTTTTGACGCGCCCGAATGTCATTCAGGACAGGGAAATCGTTCTAGGATGACTGGAAGGAATGGCAGGGGCAGCAGGGTTCGAACCCGCGACCTACGGTTTTGGAGACCGTCGCTCTACCAGCTGAGCTATACCCCTAAGGCCGAGCGTCGGATTACGCCAGCTTCGACCGGGAATCAAGCGCCCTCAGGCGGATTTCGTCGGGAATTCCATAATTTCCTGTTCACGCGGCCGGACGCGCCCCGTAGCGGGGGCTTTGGACGACGCCGCTATCGAAAAGCTGGGCAATCTCGGTGTCGCTCAGTCCGGCCACATCTCCCAAAACCTCTTCGGTATGCGCGCCAAGCTGCGGCGCAGGTCGCGGGTCTGCCCGCTCATGGGCCGAGAAAGTCGCCGGGTGCCCCGGCACCGGAAACCGACCTAAGCCCGGTTGCATCAAGAACTTGAACATAGGATTGTCCTCACTCAGATCCGGGTCTTCGGTCAGGGCCTCGCGGACGGTGCGGAAAACGGACCACGTGAGTCCCGCCGCATCGAACGCCTCGGCGAAGCTGCTCAACGCCCGGGTCGCAAACCATGGCCGCAGGATTGCCGTTATCTCGCGCCGCAGGTGCCAGCGATTGCCCTCGTCATTGAGATCGCGCCCACTGCGTGCGGCCAGTGCCGCCATCGCCGCCTCGGTGCCCGTGGCCTTGACCAGACCACGCCATTGCCGATGGGTCAGGCCAATCACCATCACCCGCCGCCCACAGGCGCAGAGGAAATCCTGCCCATAAGCCCCATAAAGCGCATTGCCCGACTTGCCGCGTTCCTTGTCATTCAGGGCGGCATCACCAATCAGGCCAAGATGACCGATGGTGGCCGCTGCCACATCCTTGAGCGAAAGTTCGACCTCCTGCCCCCTGCCCCGGCGCAGACGCTCGCGCTCTGCCGCCAAGAGGGAGGACACCACGAGATGCCCCGCCGCAATGTCCCACGCAGGCAGCGCATGCGCCACGGGTTCGGGCCAGCCCACCGGGCCAGTCATCTCGGGAATGCCCAGTGACGGATTGACCGTGTAATCCACCGCCGGGCGGCCATGCCGATCCCCCATCAGGGTGACCATTACCAGGTCGGCGCGATGCTGGCTGAGGGTCTCATGATCCATCCAGCCGCGCACCCGCAGGTTTGTAAGAAATAGTCCGGCATCCTCGCCCGGAGCGGTGATGATCCGCGTCACCAGATCCTGCCCCTCGGGACGACTCATGTCGACGGCGATGGATTTCTTGCCCTTGTTCAGCCCCGCCCAAAAGAGGCTCTGACCCGAGGGGGCCAGAGGCCAACGGCCCGCATCCAGCCCGCCTCCGATGCGGTCAAAACGGATCACTTCAGCCCCCATCTGTGCCAGCGTCATCCCCGCCAGCGGCACCGCGACAAAGGCCGATCCTTCGACCACGCGCATTCCCTTGAGTATCCCGCCCATGCCGTGCCCTCCCGCGTACCGGTCTTCGCAACGCAGCGATAAGGCCACGTGCCGCTTACTTTTCAGCCTGACAGGGATTGAAATAAAGTCAAGATTTCAAGGGTTTAACGGAATACAACGGTATGCAGCGCAACCTTTGCGCATGCAGAAAGCTGAGCTATGCTTGATTTTGATCAAGAATTCGCAGGGCGGAGCGCGCCAAGGGCTCTTGCCGCTGCACCTGAAAAACGCATTCCACTAGCTGGAAAAGGCGCGACAGAATGACCCACCGCACCCCCTCTGCGATCAATCCATCAGGAATCCACCCGATTGCCGGGCCCAAAGACGCGCATAGAGCCCGCCTTGCGCCAGCAGCTCCGCATGCGAGCCCTCTTCAACAATCCGACCTTCATCCATGACGATCAGCCGATCCATCGCCGCGATGGTCGAGAGACGATGTGCAATGGCAATCACGGTCTTGCCCTGCATCAGTCGGTAAAGCTGTGTCTGGATGGCCGCTTCCACTTCGGAATCGAGCGCCGATGTCGCCTCATCAAGCACCAGAAGCGGGGCATCCTTGAGCGCCGCGCGTGCAATGGCAATCCTTTGACGCTGGCCTCCCGAGAGCTTCACGCCGCGCTCGCCCACATGGGCGTCAAGGCCCCGGCGCCCGCGCGCATCCTCCAGCCCGGCAATGAACTCTGTCGCTTCGGCCAGATCGGTGGCGGCGCGGATTTCCGCCTCGGTCGCATCGGGACGGCCATAGGCGATATTCTCGCGCACCGAGCGGTGCAGAAGCGCCGTGTCCTGTGTCACCACGCCAATCGCGGCGCGCAGGCTGTCTTGGCCGACCTCCGAAACATCCTGCCCGTCGATCAGAATGCGTCCACCGCTCAGGTCATGGAATCGTAGCAAGAGGTTGATGAGGGTTGATTTGCCCGCGCCCGACCGCCCAACCAGCCCCACCTTTTCCCCCGGTGCGAGCGTGAGGTCGAGACCGTCGATCACCGGGGCCTTGCGCGTGCCGCTTCGGTCGTAGACAAAGCGAACCGCCTCAAACCGCACCGCCCCCTTGTCCACCACCAACGGCGTTGCAGTCGGGCTATCCTGAACCGTGCGCGGCATTGCGAGCGTCGCCAATCCGTCGCGCGCGGTGCCGACATTCTCGAACAGGGCAGCAAATTCCCACATGATCCAGTGCGACATGTTTCCAAGCCGCAGAGCGAGCGGGATGGCAACCGCAAGCGCCCCCAGATCGATCCGCCCCTGGATCCAAAGCCACAAACCAAGCCCCGTGACCGCCCCGGTCAGCAAGGCATTCAGCAGGTTGACCGACATATCCTGCACCGCCACCAACCGCATTTGCCGATACACGGTCTGCAAGAACCCGTCCAAACCGGCGCGGGCATAGGCCTCTTCACGCGCGGCATGGCTAAAGAGCTTGACCGTGGCGATATTGGTATAGCTGTCAACGATACGCCCCGTCATATCCGCGCGCGCATGCGCCTGCTCTTGCGCCACGCGTCCCAGACGTGGCACAATCACACCAAGCAGGCTGCCATAGGCGATCGCCCAAATCGCAAAGGGCGCGGCAAGGCGGATATCCTGCGTCCCCGCAAGAACCAGCGTGCCGATGAAATAGGCAAGGATATAGACCGCCACGTCCATCAGCTTCATGACGGTTTCGCGCACAGCAAGCGCCGTCTGCATAAGCCGCGTGGCGATACGACCGGCAAACTCCTCCTGAAAATAGCCCATCGACTGACCCAAGAGCCAGCGATGCCCCTGCCAGCGAATGCGCTGCGGGAAATTTCCCATGAGCGACTGATACATGATGAGCGCGCCGGTGACGCTGAGCAGGGGCAGCACGATCAAGAGCAGCACGCCCATACCACCCAGGCGCGCGGCCTCTTCCCCCAGAAACCGCTCCGGCCCCAGTTCCGACATGCGGTTGACCAGCGTGCCAAGATAGCCAAGCAGGATGATTTCAACGGCGGCAAAAACGGCCGAGACGACCGACATCGCGACAAGCCACGGCGCAACGGGGCGCGCATAATGCCACAAAAAGGGCCAGAACCGTGCGGGCGGCTGGCCTGGCGGAGATGCCGGATAGGCATCAATCCGAGCTTCGAAATACTGAAAAATACGCTTCATGTCCGGCTCCGAAATAGCAAGGGGGCGTGCAGTGACCCGCACGCCCCCTTTCAGTCAGAGCGGATCAGATGTTACTCGATGATCTTCGACACGACGCCGGCGCCGACGGTGCGGCCGCCTTCGC